>DAHXOU010000034.1 GCA_027364705.1 Nanobdellota archaeon | reverse complement strand
GGCACGGTTTGTGCACTTAGGTTAACTTAGTTATTATAAAGATTAGGTGTTTAAAACAGCTGTTTAACTGTTTAATGGTGTTTGTTGTTGTTTTAAACGGCTGTTTTACGGTTTATTTTGTGTTTAAACAGCTGTTTATTATTTTAAAATTTTACAAAAAAAAAAATAATTTTTTCAAAGGAAAAATAGGATAATATCGACGATAAAACCAAAACATTTTTAAATAACATTTCCTAAGAGATATTATGTTTTGGTTGTTTGGTAAAAAAAGAGAGTTTGAACAAATAAAAGATGAAACAAAGAAAGGTTTTGAATCTGTTAAAAAAGATATAACCTCAGTTAGTGGATGGATTAAACACCTTGATTCTGAAAAAAATATACAAAAAAAAGAGATTGAAGAGTTAAAGGAAGTTTTATCGTCGATAAAAAGTGACATTGATGGATTAAAAAATGTTATTTCGATTATGAATGAATTAAAAACAAACAAGGTGTTTAAAACACCCAAACAGGTGTTTAATAAACAAACAGGGGTTTATAATGTCCAAACAGGTGTTCAAACAGGTGTTCAAACACCAAATTTAAATCAATTTTCTGTAACTGAAAGAGCAATTTTATGGATTTTATTAAATTCTGATTTAAAGTTAAGTTATGATGATTTAGCTGCAATGTTAGGAAAAGAGAGATCTACAATAAGAGGGCAGATAAATATGATAAAACAAAAAAATGAGACCTTAATTGAAGAAGAAATAGAGAAAAATGGTAAAAAAAGAGTGTTTATACCTGAAGAAATCAAGGAAAAGATGCTCAAAAAGACAAAAGTGAGAGTTAAAGAAGATAAAAAAAGTATTAAAAATGAATAAAAATAGAGTAAAAGTGAGATATAGAATAAAAATTAAAAGGAGGTAATAAAATACAAAGAAAATAAGATTAAAGTGAGAGATAAAAATAAGGTTTTTTGGAAAAAGTTATATAAAAAGAGAGTGTTATAATTTTTCGGTTAAACGAAAATTATTTTATAATTCTCGAAGTTGTAAAATAAGAGGTAATGATACTACCTTCTTTAATTTTTCAGAAATAGATAGTTGAATCATTTTATTATTTATTCTTGTTTTATCGACGGGAACTCCTTTTTTGATAAGTTTTCCTATATAATCTCTAATTGAACTTTCAGTTAGATTTAACCTCTGGGAAATGGATTTATAATCAACATATCCTATTTCTTCCTCTAATTGATAAATCGTGGAAAATACAAGAAACTCTTGTTCTGTAAGACGCTTGAACTTGTTTCTTATCTCTTTTTTTATAGTATCCAAGGAGTTTAATACATTTAAAGCGTTCCCAAAAGAAACATTTTCTTTCTGTTGGTCTGTCTGTTGGTCTGTCTGTCTGTCTGCTGGAACCCCTTCATTTCCAGTGGAAAAGGCTTGTTTTTGATATTTTAGAGGGTTAAAAGGAGAATTATCTGTTGGTCTGTCTGCTGGAATTGTTGGATTTTGATATTTTTGTGTTGGATTTTGTGTTGAGATAAATACTTCTTTTTTAGCAATTAATTCAGTCATTTTGTCAGATAATTCCCTAAGACTATTATCTATTTGAGAAAGCCTCCCTTTGTTCTCAGTTAAAAATGAATTTATTAGTGTTATTTCGTTGTTTATAGAGTCTATATCTTGCTTTACTTTTTGAAAAGCATTTTTTATCTGATCTTCCATAACTTATTTAGAAAAAAGAGGTATAAAAAATTAAGTGTAATTAATAGAATTATTTTGATTGAGCTGATGTTTTTTATAAACTTGGTAAGTGTTTTCTGAAAGTTTCCAGCGAGATCGTTTTAGATAAGGAAACCCTTGGGGATTTTTTTTAATCTCGATAATAAATTCTTTTTTCTTTAAGTCTAATAAAAGAGCCTTAACAAATTCTTCATCCCTAGCAATTTCTTTGGCGATATTAAAGGTGAATAAAGGTTTTGGGGAGACTGAATAAAGAAGTGCAAGAATTTGTTCATAAATTTTTTCCTTCTTTTGTTGAGAAATTTTCATAAGAGAGATAATAATTTTGATTTTTTAAAAGTAATGATATTAATAATAAAAGAAAAAATAATTTAAGAATTACTGACTTTTATTTTCATTTTCTCTAGAACGATTAATACTATCTTTTCCTAAAGAGGGTAATGGAATATGTGGGGGAAGATTCATTTCTTCGGCTAATTGTAATGCTTTGATATTAGATTTCCTTAATATAATATTAAATATAAATAATCTAAAGTCTTCAGGACTTTGTTTATCTTTCCATTCTCTTAAAAGTTCTTTAGCTATCTTAGGTTCAACTGCAAGAATGATATTTCCAGAAAATTCTATTTTTGCAACATTTGGTTCATAAATTACATTGTAGATGAAATCTACTTTGATTAAATCGTCTTTAATTCTCAAAATATCTGATTTTACTGGTTCAATAGAAGAAATATCTAACTTAATATTGAATTTGATATTTTCTGATGGATCATTAAATTTTTCTATACCTATTTTTTGAAAATTGAATCCAATAAGTTTCATTTTATTTTTATAAGAATAATGTTTTTAAATATTTAGATTGAAAAAAAGATAAATAAACGATTAAATATTAAAATAATTATAAAAAATTAAGAAGATAAGTAATTATATTAAATCTTCTTCAGAAACGATAACAAAATCACCTATAGCAATAATAGCGTTATAAGGAATTAATAATTCATGAGTATTTGTTCTTTCAAGGTTTAAGTTATTTGTATAAGGAGTAGCATCTTTTACCACGACGTTAATTAATTCTCCAGATTTTGTTTCAAAAGTTATATCTTTAACAAAACCTAATCTCTTTCCTTCTTTAGTTACAATCATTTTTCCTATAAGAGAATTATATGTGTTCTTATTACCTTGCATGAAAAGTTAAGATAAAAATTATTTATAAACTTTTCTGTAAAATTAAATAGATTTGCGAGTATATAATAAAGTAATAGAAAATAAGATATAGATAAATTAAAGTTTATAGAATAAAATTCTTAAGTACTCTCCCTCCTTGATTTCAACTGGAAATATTTAAAAAGGAATTTGTTTGTTTTGTTTGTTTTTATTTTATTTAAAAAAATTTATATTATATATAATATATATTATATCTAATAAATAAAAAAAGTAAAAATAAAAAAATTTTTTTTAAATAAAATTTATTTTCCATTAGAAATAAAGGTGTTTTTCTTTTTTAGTAGTCATAATCTTTTATATAATAAATATAATAAATTATCGTTGGTGAAATACTAATACATAATAATTTCCACAGGAAATTGTCGTGTGAGGGGTAATATGGAAGAACTTGATGAAATATTTGAAGCTTTTGACAATAATGAAATATTTAAGAATAAATCGATGTTACAAAATAGCTACCAGCCTGAAGAGATCCTTCATAGAAGTAAACAGATCAAACAGGTTGCTTTGATTCTTGCTCCTGTTTTAAGAGGAGATAAAGCAAGTAATTTATTTCTTTATGGAAAGACAGGGACTGGAAAAACTCTTTCTATTCAATATGTTAAGAATGAATTATTAAAACGTGTAAAAAAAGATGCTAATTTTAGTTTGAGGATAGAGTATCTTAATTGTAAATTAAAGAAAGTTTCAGATACAGAATATAGAATACTCGCCGAATTAATTAAGAAATTTGGTGGAGAAATTCCTTCAACTGGTTTACCTACACAATCTGTTTATGATCGATTTATTGATATTATAGATTCACAAAGACAGACAATAGTATTAATCCTTGATGAAATTGATCAAACTACAAAAAAAATTTCTGATGATTTTCTTTATAATCTTACTAGATTAAATTCGGAACTTACTCAATCTCAGATTTGTCTTGTAGGAATAAGTAATAATCTAACTTTTTTAGATGAACTTGATCCTAGAGTTAAGAGTTCACTTTCCGAAGAAGAAATAGTTTTTGATCCTTATAATGCATTACAGCTTCAGGATATTTTAACTTTAAGGTCGAAGGATGTTTTTAAGGAAGGAACTATGGAAGAAGGAGTCATAGCAAAATGTGCTGCTTTGGCTGCAAGAGAACACGGCGATGCAAGAAGGGCTTTAGATTTGTTAAGAATTGCAGGTGAACTTGCTGAAAGAGATAGTTCCAAAAAAATTCTTTTAAAATATCTTGATGAAGCTAATGATAAAATAGAAAGAGATAAAATTCTTGATGTGATTAAATCAGAACCTAAACAATTTCAGGTTGTTTTAAGTTCAATTATCCAACTTCTTGAGAAACAGCCGAATTATCATTTGTTTACCGGGGAAGTTTATAGTTTTTACAGAGAAGTTTGTCTTAAAAATAAATTAGAAGTTTTAACTCAAAGAAGAGTCAGCGATATAATTCAGGAATTTGATATGCTTGGAATTATCAATGTGAACGTTATTTCAAAAGGAAGGGGCGGAAGAATGAGGGAAATAAAACTTGCAATTACTAAAGATATTATTCAGAAAGCTAAGGATATCATTTCAGAATCATTAAATTATAATTAATAAAATGAATAATTCAGAAATATTAAAATTTTGTTTACAGAAAGGATTCTTATTGGATAACGAAGTTTTGAAAATGTTTAATGAAACTACTGATGTTGAATCTGTAAAATTAATTATCGAGAGAATTAAGGATTCTACTCAACAGAGAATAATTACTAAAAGTTTGTTTAATCAGAATAAGGATAAGGTTTTCCAGATTTTTTCAACTTTACCGAAGGAGAATCAGCAACAACTTGAAGGTTTGAAGATTAAATTAGGATTAAGTATAGAAATTTCTAAAGAAGTTTCAAGACCTATTCCTAAAGAAGATAGAGAAAATAATTCTTTTAATGATGTAAAAGTTATGTCAGTTCCGTTGAATTCTCTCAAAAAGCTGGAAGTTTCAGACTTTACTAAATATTTTAGAAACAGATTGCTTGAAATGAAAAAAATTTTGCAGACTAATTCCTCTCTGAAAAATTTGGTTTCAATAAATAAGATTCCAGAAACGAGACAGGGGATTTCTATTATAGGAATTGTTTCAAGTAAAACTATAACTAAAAATAAAAATATGCTTCTTGATGTCGAGGACCTTACTGGAAAAATAAGAGTTTTGATAAATCAGAATAATAAAGCTATTTATGAAAAAGCAGAAGAAATTTGCTTGGATTCTGTTTTAGGTTTTACTGGAACAGGGAACAGAGAAATATTATTTGCGAGTGACATAACTTTTCCTGACTCTTTTCTTCCTGAAAGAAAAAATTCTCTTTCTGAAGAATATGCTTTATTTTTGGGAGATATTCATTTTGGAAGCAAGTTATTTTTAGAAAATAGTTTTCTTAAATTTATTGATTATTTGAATGGGAAATTTCCTAACACTCCCGAAGTTGAAAAAATAAAATATCTTTTTCTGGTTGGAGATTTAATTTCTGGGGTCGGAACTTATCCTACACAGGAAAGAGATTTGAAAGTTAAGGATATTGAAGACCAGTTTCTTGGGTTGGCGAATCTTTTATCTAAAATAAGGCCAGATATTAAAATAATTATTTCTCCCGGAAATCACGACGGAGTTCGGCTTATGGAACCACAGCCTTTACTTAACGAGAAATATGCCTGGAGTATTTATAATTTGAAAAATGTGATTATCACAGGAAACCCTGCTTATGTAAATATTGGGGCTTCAAAAGACTTTTCTGGTTTTGATATTTTGACCTATCATGGGATGTCTTTCCATTATTATGCAAATACAGTTCCAAAATTAATTCGTGATAGTGCATTAAAAAAATTCCCTGATAAAATCATGGCTTATCTTTTAAAGAATAGACATCTTGCTCCTTCTCATACTTCTGTGCAATATTTTCCTTCGGAAGAAGACAATTTAATTATCAAAAAAATTCCTGACATATTTGTTTCTGGGCACACACACAAAAGTGCAGTTTCTTACTATAATAATGTTTTAATTATTTCGACTTCTGCATGGGAGAGCAAAACTCCTTATCAAGAGAAAATGGGAAATGAACCTGACTTTTGTAAGGTTCCACTTTTTAATTTAAAGACAAGGGCAATTAAAATTTTAGACTTTGAGGAAAAAGAAAAAGAGGTAAAAAAAGAATGAACACGCAAGATTATTTCACACGACTGGATAAAGAAGTAAAAAAAATTTATGATATTGCAAATTTAGCCAGAGCAAAAAATCTTGACCCTGTAAATAAAGTTGAAATTCCTTTAGCGAGAAGTCTTGCTGAAAAAGTTGTCGGGCTTATATCGACGATTTATCCTCAGATGGAAGGTTCTGGAATTGCTCCGAGAATTCTTGAGTTAGAAAAAGAATACGGAAAACTTACAATGTCTGTTTCTTTTAGAATTGCTGAAGAAGTTGCCAAGCAAAAGTTTTGTAAATTTGCAAGTTTACTTGAAGCTATCGACGCAGGAATTAGAATCGGTTTTTCTTATACTACTTTAGGTGTCGTTTCCAGTCCAATCGAAGGATTTACTGGATTAAAAATTGGAAAAACAAAAGACAATAAAGAATATTTTATTGCCTCGTTTTCAGGACCAATCCGAAGTGCGGGGACGACGGCAAGTTGTGTTGTCTTAATGCTTATTGATTACCTCAGAGAACTTTTTGGTTATGCTAAATTTGATCCTTCAGAAGAAGAAGTAAAAAGATATGTTACTGAAAATTACGATTATCACGAGTATGTTAACAACCTGCAATATCTTCCAACCGTTGAGGAGGCTACATTTCTTGCTAAGAATTTGCCTATTCAACTTGGAGGAGATCCGACAGAGAAATTAGAAGTTTCTAATCATAAAAATCTTGAGAGAATGGATACAAACTTTATTCGTGGAGGAATGTGTTTAATTTTTTCTGAAGGTCTAGCACAGAAAGCAAAAAAGGGACTTAGACTTTTGAAAGAAACAAAATCAAAGGGTTTCACTTCAACAGGATTTGATTTTTTAGACGATTATGTTAAGCTTCATGAAAAAAGAGATATTGGTAAAACTGATGATTCTCCGACGTATATTCAAGATTTAGTTGCGGGCAGACCTGTGTTCGGACATCCCGGAAGATCTGGAGCATTTAGAGTTAGATATGGTAGAGGAAGAATTTCTGGATTTAGTGCAACTTCAATGCATCCAGCAACAATGGGAATTACAGATTCTTTTATTGCAACAGGAACTCAGTTGAAAATAGAAAAACCAACTAAAGGATGTGTTGTAACTGTGTGTGATTCTATCGACGGACCAATTGTAAAATTATTCAGTGGGAGCGTGAGAAAAATAAAAACTAAAGATGAAGCTAAAAGATTATATCCTGATGTTGAAGAAATAATTTATCTTGGTGATGTTTTATTTCCTTTCAGTGACCTTGCTAATAGAAATTCTGTTTTTATTCGACCAGGATATGTTGAAGAATGGTGGAAATTAGAATTAAGAAAACAAAATGCCGAGGCTGAAAAAGGAATTGACTGTTTTAATGTCTCTTTTGAAAAAGCAATTGAATTGAGCAAAAATTTTAATCTTCCTCTTCATCCTGCATATATTTTCTTTTGGAGCCAGATTTCGAATGAAGAATTTTCTGGTTTAATCAAATGGTTAAAGAACTCAAGAGTCAGCGGGAAAATAATTTTTCCTTATAATAAATCTGAGCAAGAGAAATTTAAATTTGGAAAAAGGGCACTGGAACTTTTAGGTATTGAACATGAAGTTACTATTGAGAATGTTGTTGTTAATGAAACAAATAGTAAAGCACTTCTTACAAATTTAGGAATTGATTCAGATATTCTTAAACAAGAAATTAATCTTTTTGATATTATCGACGAAAGTAAATTTGATTTCAGCAAATCTGTTCTTGAAAATATTAATCTGGTCTCTAAATTTTTGATTAAAGATAAGGCAGGAGAGTTTATCGGAACTAGAATGGGGAGACCTGAAAAAGCAAAATTGAGGAAACTTATTGGGAGCCCAAATATTCTTTTTCCCGTCGGTAAAGAAGGAGGAAGATTAAGAAGTTTACAGGCAGCATATGAAGAAGGAACTGTGAAAAATAGTTTCCCTGTTTTTTATTGTGAAGAATGTAAAAAGAATACTATTTATTCTCTCTGTGAAAATTGTGGTAAGGAATGCAAGAAACTTTTTTATTGTCGTGATTGTGATACTCTTTCGACAAGTGTTTGTCAGGAGCATAACACTTTTCAGAATTATCATTTTTTTGATTTGGATATAAAACATTATTTTGATAAAGCTGTTGAAAAACTTGGGCTTGCAAAATATGAAGTGCCTCCGCTGATTAAAGGAGTAAGGGGAACCTCCTCTCAAAATCACGACATAGAAAATATTTGCAAAGGAATTTTGAGGGCAAGTTATAATTTGCAGGTTAACAAAGACGGAACAATCAGATTTGATGCAACAGAACTTCCTCTTGTTGCGTTCAAGCCAAAGGAAATTTTTGTCAGCGTCGAGAAAATGAAGGAAATAGGTTACGATAAAGATATTTACGGAAATGATTTAGTTGATGAAAATCAAATTCTTGAATTAATGCCTCATGATGTTATATTACCCAGTTCTCCTGAATCTGCAGATGAAAGGGCAGACGATGTTTTTATTGGTGTTTGTAATTTTGTAGATAAACTTCTGGAAAAATTTTATGGATTAAATTCTGTTTATAACATTAAAAATAGAGAAGACCTTGTCGGGCAAATTGGAGTTTGTATGGCCCCCCATAATTGTGCAGGAGTTATTTGCAGATTTATTGGATTTTCAAATACACTCGGGCTTTTAGCTAGTCCATATATGCATGCAGCAATTCGACGAGATTGCGACGGAGATGAAGCCGCTCTCATGCTTTTGGGAGATGTTCTTTTAAATTTTTCAAGAAAATTTTTACCTAGCCACCGAGGTGGAACTCAAGATGCCCCGCTTGTTTTAAATGCAAAGATTGATGCAGGAGAAGTCGACGATCAAATTCTCGACCTTGAATTAACTAGTGAATATCCCCTTGAACTTTATCAACTTGCAGAACAGAAAAAACATTCTTCTGAAATGAAGTTAATCCCTACTGTTAAAACTTTTTTGAAAGAAGGAAAAGACCCATTTATTGGAATTGGCCATACTCATAGTACAACTAATTTTAATGACGGGGTGGTTTGTTCTTCATATAAATCTCTTGAAACTATGCAGGATAAAGTAGACCATCAGATGGCTCTTGTTGAAAAAATCAGGGCAGTTGATACTTCTGATGCTGCAAAGTTAATTATTGATAGACATTTTATCAAGGACCTCAAGGGTAATCTTAGGAAATTTTCCATGCAGGGTTTTAGGTGTGTTGCTTGTAACGAGATTATGCGACGTCCTCCTCTAACAGGAGTTTGTCAGAAATGTGGTGGGAAAATAATTTTCACAATTAATGAAGGGGGAATAAAAAAATATCTTGAACCTGCACTAAATCTTGCACATAAATATAATCTCTCTAATTATATCAAACAAAATCTTGAAATTATAAAAGAGAATATAGATAGCGTCTTCGGAAAAGAATTAGAGAAGCAGGAAACTATGGAGAAATGGTTTTAATAAATGGAACTTCCAACAATAAAAAAATACCTTGGTGAAGGATGGGTAAATAATTTATTAAATTTCACCAAGAGTATGCAATGGATAACTGAAGAAGAAAAGAAAACTCCCGAAAATCTTAAAATAGGATATCTATTCTTAGAAAAAATCGATGAAATAATAAAAAAATTTGAGAATATCCAAGGATTTGATATTTGGGTTAAGGAAACCAAAAATTCTTCTTACAAAGATTTTCAACATTTTTTATTTGAATTAATGTCTTTAGAAAACTTACTTAATAAATCAGATAATTTTAAACTTAAACCAGATAATTTAATAACTGCAAAAAATCCTGAGGCTCTTCTTACTAAAGGAGATATCTCTTTTTATATAGAAAATACTTTTTTGGATGATATTCCCTCTAATATCTCCAGTAAAGTTTCTCATCTTTTTAGAAAATCTAGAGAGAAATTTGTCGGATTAGAAGGAATTCATTTCATAGGGGCTTATTCTTTTTTTAATTATTCTTTTGGAAAAGAAACATACTCTTCTGAATTAAAATATTTAGCAAAGGTTATTCAAGAAAAATTTAAACGAGGAAATTATCCTCATATTTTAGCATTTGTTCTTGTTAATATTTATGCTCATCATAATCCCGTTTCATTTAAAACTTCTTTTCCTAAGAACTTTATAATCTTCCCCAATCCTTCTAAAACTATTCCTAAAGATTTTTTTCAAAATCTTTTTGAAGTTAATGAGTTTAAATTTATAGATGAACTTTAAAAAATTTTAAAAGAAAAATAAAAAAATAATTTTAAAATTTATTTCTTTTTTTTGTGACTTGATGATTTCTTCTTTGCTGCTCTATTATGTGCTCTGTGTTTTTTCTTTGTTGTTGTCGCAGAGCTTATTCCTGTCAAAGATACTCTGAAATTTTTTGGAGTTTGTTTTGAAGCAAATCTCTTTACTTTTTCAGCGGTCTGATTTAGATTTCTAATATTTTTTCTTATCTCCTCATTTAATCTCTGGAGTTCTTTTCTAACTCGAGGTATCGACGAAATAAGAGATTTTTTAGCAATCTTTCCTGCTCTGTATCTTTTGCATTCATTGACAAAGTCATCAATTACCACTTGTTTTTGGTCTTGCCTAGTTCTGACAATCTCTGCATAAGCTGTCAGCTCTTTTGCAATATTCCCAAAATTAGATTGATTCATCGCTTTTTCAGATGCCATTTTTCACCTCCTTTATTTTTTTAATGAAATGAACTAAATAAATCTTTTTATTTTCAGAAGAATTTTGGAAAATAATAAATCATCGTCGGAATTAGCAGACAGCCCATCATATTTGTTTTCTTTACCGGAAGTGAATTACAATAGATTCCCGTCAGCGTCGACGCTAACAGAATAAGTAATCCAATAAACCCCGAAAAGATAAAAACAATTATCACCAGAAAAATTAAAGTTGAAATTGAAAGAATTGTATAATTTATTTTATTTATTTTTTCGGAAAAGAATTTTGCTAGGATTTTTGTAATAAAGAAAGAAATTATTCCGCTAATTAATACGACGAATAAAATTATTAGTAGGATTTTCCATGATAACATTCCTACCAATTCTTGAATTGCTGCTGCGGCTCCTGTTCGAGTTCGTGAAATTGCATAAAGAGAAACAAATGACAGGCCCATTACTAAAATATTTGCGGCGCCGATTAAAACAAGAAATCCTTTCTTATCAATCTTTGAAACTGCACTTCCTAAAACTGCGGCTTGTCCACTTCCGAGCCCAGGGAGAAAACCACATAATGGAGATGCAATTAGTGCTCCTAAAATTGGTTTTAGAAATTTGGATTCTGGTTTTGTTATTTCTTGTGAAGGAATTTTAATTTTATTTTTTATACTTGTGATTAACATTGAACTTCCGAATAGTCCTGTTAGAAGAGGAAGAAGAGTTTCTTTAGCTTCCAAATTTAATGAACATAACCCCAAAATTCCCGAGATTAAAAAAACAAAAAGTGCGGTTAATTTATTTTTTTCTGTGAAAATTAAAATAAGTAATGTTGCAAGGAGAATCCAAAACATGAAGGAATGGACGGACTCATAAACTGTTGAGGTTATAAATGATAAAGGGAAAGAAATGAAAATTAAAATTATAACTGCAATTAATCCGCCGTAAGCGGTCAACATAATTGCTTCATATCCTCTTCCTTGTTTTAACAATTCGTGACCTGGCAGAACAGAAAGTTGTGTATCTGAATCTGGACAGCCAAGAAATATCGAAGGAATAAAATCAATAAATGTATGTGCTATCGCCATTGATACAATGAAAACAATAAGGTAAAGGGAATCTATTCCAGAAAATATTGTAACTGACAAACTTACCAAAATTGCTCCGACGAGATTGATGTGGATACCCGGAATTAATCCTGTAAATGTGCCTGCTAAAATTCCGATAGTAATTGCAATTAAAATTTCTAATAGCATAAAAGAAAAGCGGAAAATGGTTTTTATTTTTATATGAGAAAAGTTTTAATAATCGTTTGTTTCTTGTATCTGGATGAATATTGAAGAAAGATTTGAGCTTGTTAAGAGAAATACTGAAGAGATAATAACTGAAGATGAGCTTAAAGAACTTCTTAAGAAAAAGAAAAAGCCAGTTGTCTACTGGGGAACTGCTCCTACTGGAAAACCAAGTATTGCTTACTTATTTCCTGCTCTGAAAATTGCTGATTTGCTGAAGGCAGGGTTTCATGTTAAAATTCTTTTGGCGGATATGCATGCTGCTTTGGATAATGTGCCTTGGACGATTGTAGATAAGAGATATAAATATTATGAGAAAATAATTCCTCTGATAATCAAATCTATTGGCGTTGATATTAATGAACTTGAAATTATTAAGGGAAGTGAAATACAACTTAAACCCGAATATATGTATGATGTTCTGCAAATGTCATCTCATGTTTCCATTCACGACGCTGCAAAGGCATCTTCTGATGTTGTTAAAGCAACAGACAATCCAAAACTTTCTGGAATTATTTATCCGATTATGCAAGCAATGGATGAACAATATCTTGAAGTTGACTGCCAACTTGGTGGAACAGATCAGAGAAAGATTATGGTTTTAGCTAGAGAAAATCTTCCTAAGATCGGATACAATTCTAGAATAGACATAATAAATCCATTAATTCCAGGACTTGTCGGGAAGAAAATGTCTTCCTCTGATGTCAAGACTAAAATTGATTTGCTCGACGATGATGAAACAATAATCAAGAAGATAAATGGGGCCGATTGTGTTGCAGGAGACCCGGATAATGGAGTTATGGCTTTTTTGAAATATGTTATTATGACAATTAAAAACGACAACAATGAAACATTTGTAATCAAGAGAGATACAAAATATGGCGGAGATTTAGAATATAGAAACTATAAAGAAGTTGAAAAAGATTTTGTTGCAAAGAAACTTCATCCTCTTGATTTGAAAATTGCTGTTGCAAATGAAATTATTAGAATATTAAAACCAATACAAAAAGAAAGGAAAATTTTAGAGAAATTAGAGAAGGAAGCTTATAGTTAAGCAACTCCTAAAAGAGCTTTTATTATAATAAATCCAATTATTGCAATTATAATCATTTTTATTACTTCCAATAAATCCCCCGAATCAAATCTTCCTTTTTTGTTCATTTTCAAATACCTTATTCTCTAATTTATTTAATCTTGTTTCAAATTTAAAGTTTTCTTTAATTGTCTCTATCTCCTTTGAATTTTTATTTGTTGTTTTTACATAAAATGCCAAAAAGGCAAAAACTATCGCACAGGTAGTTAATACCAATAATAAAATAAAAGTTTCCCAAGTTGTTTTTTCGAATAAGGTGAGAGCGATTCCAAATAATGATATAATTAATGCCATAATTCCCATTGGTTTTCCAGGATCTTTTGAGGAAAGCATATAACCTCTTGCTTTCTTTCTTTAAATTAATTATTGCCTTTAGAAATATTAGTTATCTTGTTCTAAACTCGACAATATCCATATCTTTCATCTCGTGATTTAATCCGACGACTTGTCCTGGATATTTTGAGCTTGGGCCCCAGATTCTTGTCTCTTTAATTTTAGAAGAAAATCCTTTCAAAATTTTTTCGGCTACAGTTCTTATTGTGCTTTTTGGATGAAGGATTATCGGGCGATTGCTTTTTGTTTTACCTGGCTCTTTAGTGTAAACCCTTATTTTACCAAAACTTTGGAAAAGTTTTTCTTTGAATTGTTCAAATCCCTCTTTTGTTTTGGAAGAAATTAAAAGAAAATTATATTTTTTGCTTTGCAGTGTTGCAGAGATTTTTCTCTTTTCATTTTCAGAGAGTAAATCTGTTTTTCCTAAGAGGATTATTCTTTTTCCAGGGGCTCTTTCAATTTTTTTCTCAATCTCGGCAAGTTGAGATAAATCTGTTATTAAAATTAAAATTGTATCTGCCGAATTTGTAACGCCCCTGTCATAATAATCTGATTCAATTGCAGGAACTTCTATCATCTGAATCGGCACACCATTATAATCCATCATTCCAACTACAGGAGTTCTTGTGCTGAAATCGTACTCAGATATGGTCGGTTTAGCATTTGTTAAACGAGAAATTAGTGAAGACTTTCCTGTCTTAGTTTTACCAATGATAACTGCCTGCAAATCTTCTTTTTTTATTCCCGCTCTTACAGCAGATTTTTTTGTTTTCTTTTCAGTCTCAATTTTCTTTTTTAATTTTATATATCTTGTTTTAATATTGGCAAGCATTTTTTCAGAAGATTTATGCTTTGGACATTCTCTCATCATTTCTTCCAGACATTCTATTCTCTCATCGTCGGTTTGAGCATTCTGAAATTTTACTTCTGCTTTTTGGTATTGGGGTGATTGATTTGTAGATGCCATATATTTACAGGACAATAATCTATTTAAATTATTTTTTTATACCTCTTTTATGTTTTCAAAATCTGAAATTGAAGAAATCAAAAACACTTGCAATGAACGAAAAATAACTCCTGAAAAATTTTTGGAAGAAAAACTTGCTCCATTTCAGGAAAAGATTTCTAAATCAAAGGGGGAATTAATTGGTGCATTAACAAGAGGATATGAGGAGAGTTCCTTTGGAATGAATCCAGTATGGTATTCTTCAAAAGAGACTCTTTATGCAGGGCTTATAACTCCTGAAACGAGATTTCCTTCTAAAAAAGAAATGATTAGAAGTTTTCTTTTAGGGGTTGATAAATCTCATTCTTTAGAGTTAGACAGAAATCATGAAAGAGATTTTTATAAAAGCAAAGATAACTCTTTTTTTGATTTTAATAACTTATTTGGAATATTATATTTCCTTGATAAACCTCCTGTTGTCCCTGAAGATGCTTTTGAATCGGGTTGTTTTGGTAGCCGCAGCACAGTTATTCCAACAAAAAAACCAAGACTTGAATTATACGTCGGGAATAATGAAACAATTCCTTTTTTGCAGAAAAATCTTGAAGGATGGAGGTACGTTCAGTTACAAAAATTACTGGATTATTATCTTCCTATTGACGAAGAAATTACTAAAAAAATAGAAAAAGAGCAATTAGAAATATTTGATAAAATAAAAAAAACAGAATTTGGAGTTTCTTCTTTAATCCATGAGAAAGAAAAAAGATCGGGAATAATAAATAATTTTGATGGAGTTATTTCTCACGGCATGTATTTAGAATTAACTGATGAATTTGTTGAAAATATGAAGTATAATCCTTTAATCAAAGAAGGCAGAGATAATATTTTGAGGTTTTTGGAAACTGCAATCAAAAGAGAATATCATGAAAATGGAAAAAAGATAGAGAAAAAATTAGATGCGGGAGTCATTATGCAGATTGATTTAAAGGAATTTTTTTCCAACAGGAAAGAAAAGTTTAAGTTATAATTTTTAAATTTCTATTTCTTTAATTATTTATGAACCGCCAAATTATTGATAAAATTCGAGAGAAAAGAGAATTTTCACAACTTCCCGAAAAAGATATTGAAATTGCTTTTGGACATTTTGAAAAAAGGCAAGTTAGCGACGAGGAAAAAATTAAACTGACTAAAGAATTGCTTAGAAAAATATTTGCTGCATTTATCAGCCCTAAACTTTTGTCGTTGAAAAATAAAGAGCCCGAATGGATTTTGAGAAAACATATTTCGACACGCGAGAGACTTCCAAATTATAAGGAAATTTATAAAAGAATTTTTGGCAATGAAAAAGTTTCCAGCGTAATTGATTTAGGTGCAGGAATTAATGGTTTTTCTTATACTTACTTTAATGAGAAAATAAAATATACTGCAATAGAATCTGTAGGACAGCTTGTTCAACTGATGAATTTTTATTTCAAGAATAATAAAATAACTGGAGAGGCAATTCATTTAAGTTTATTTGAAAAAGAAAAAGTTAAGGAAATAATTAAGAAAGAAAAGAGACCGCGAATTGTTTTTTTATTTAAGGTAATTGATGCCTTGGAAAGTTTGAAACCGAATTATTCTAAAGAATTAATTTCTGAACTTATCCCGATTTCTAATAAAGTTGTTGTCAGTTTTGCAACACGGAGTTTGGGAAGCAGAGAAAAATTCAAAGCAAATAGAAACTGGATTGTTGAATTTATCAAAGAGAATTTTAATGTTCTTGATGATTTTGAAATTGGGGGAGAGAGATATTTGATTTTCAGCAAATAGTTTAAATATCTAAACAGATTTTCCTCTTTATGGAGAATAAATTCTATAGAAAAGTTCTGAAAAACGGGATGACTGTACTTTTTGAAAAAAGAAATTTACCTGTCGTTGCTGTTGCTTTCGCAGTGAGAAATGGCGGAATAAATGAGGGACTTAAGGAGAAAGGAATTTCACATTTTATTGAACATATGCTTTACAAAGGAACTCCTAGCCGAGACGCAAAAAAAATTGCAGAAGAAATTGAAAAGAATGGTGGAGATCTTAATGGTTTTACCGACGAGACAATTACTGCTTATTGGTGCAAGATGCCAAGCAAACACTTCAAAATTGCTCTTGACGTTTTATCTGATATGATAAAAAATCCTTTATTTGACGAGAAAGAATTAGAAAAGGAAAGAAAAGTAATCTTTGAAGAAATTAAAATGAGAAAAGACAGCCCGCATATTTATGTCTTGGATAATATTCAGAAAGAATTATACGACGGAACTCTTGGAGAAAATTTAATTGGAACCTATGAAACTATGAAATCAATCGGAAGAAAAAAACTTCTGGATAAGTTTGAACAAGTTTACAAGCCGAATAATTTAATTTTGGGTGTGGTTGGTGATGCAGATTTCGAAGATATTATTCAATTTGCTGAGAAAAATTTTGGGAATATAAAAGGGAAAGTTCCACAACAAAAATTTTCTCCGAGAAATAAATCCAAAATTGAAAAAAGAAAAGGAATTGACCAGACAAATCTTGTTTTAGCTTATCATGTTCCACCTTCGGGAAATAAAAAAAGTTATGCTGCAGAACTCTTAGGTACGTTAATGGCGGGTGGAATGTCTTCGAGATTATTCAGTGAGATAAGAGAGAAAAGAAATCTTGCTTATTCTGTAAAGGGGGAGTCTAATATAAACAAATTTTTTGCGTATAATCTTATTTATGTTGGAACAACAAAAGAAAATATGGAACAGGTAAAAAAAATAATTCTTGATGAATTCAAGAAAGTTTCCGAAGCGCTTGATGAAAAAGAACTTAATCAGGTTAAGGAACAGCTTATCGGAAATTATCATATTTCTATGGAAGATTCTCAGACTCAATTGATTAATCTTCTTTTAAGTGAGATCGACGGGAATGCACAGGAGTTCTATGAATATGCGAAAAAAATTTCTGAAGTGAAACTTAAAGATGTTAAGGAATTGGCTAAACTAAAAAATTACAGTTTTATGGCTCTTGTGCCAGAGTGATATGAGAACATTTCTTGCAATTGATATTCCTGAAGATATAAAAGAAAAAATAATCAGTATTCAGAACAAATTGCCAGAATTCGAAGGAAAAAAGACCGAAAGAGAAAACCTGCATTTGACTTTAAAATTTCTCGGGGAGATTGACGAAGATAAACTTAATTTGATAAGAGAAAAATTAAGGAAAATAAAATTTAGTTCTTTTGAAACAGAAATTGATTCAATCGGATTTTTTTCCGAAAGAATTATTTGGCTTCATGTTAAAAATTGTGATGAACTTCAGAAACAGATTGATTCTGCTATTCAAAACCTTTTTGAAAAAGAAAAAAGATTTATGGGACATCTTACTATCGCAAGAATTAAAAGAATTAGGGATAAAAAAAATTTCATTAAAAAAATAAATGAGATTAAAATACCAAAAATAAAATTTTATGTTGATAGTTTCAGTTTGAAAAAATCTACTCTGACCGAAGAAAAGCCTATTTATGAAGACGTTGAAAGATTTAAATTGAAAATATAAAAAATAAAGAAAATCTGATTTTATATAATTTTTGTATCGAAAAGAATGTTTTGTCGTATATAATATTTTAAAAAGATTCAGCAACATATTATATTTTAGATGAATTCAAATTTATTGGAGAAAACAACTAAACTTCTTTCTGAAGGGGCTGAGATTTATAATAGTTCAAGTCCTGAAGCATATACAAATTTTATCCGATGGACAGATTCGTTTAATGGAAATAAAGAAGGAGATATTGTAAGAATAATACGTCAGTATATTGAAGAAAAAAATAATAGTCCTAATGGTTTGGTTTGGAGGATAGATGATTTTTATTATAATGAACTTTTGAAAACTGTTCAATTGATAGAAGAGAACAGAGAAAAACTTGACAAATTGTCTGATGGTTTTTGCAAAGAATTTTTGGAGGCGGTTCATAAACCCCAGAATAAATCTGTAGCGAAGATAATTAATTTACACGGGACAGAAAATGCATTTCTTGTTTATCTCAAAAATTCCATGAAAAAATATTTTGAAGAAAAACACGAATCTGTTAAAGTGGTTTTTGGGAAAGAAGGCTATAACATTGACGTTGGATATTTCCTAAAATAAAATGAATGGTTATTAATAATCTTCTTCAACAATTTTGAAGACTTCTGCTTTTTTCCCTACAACTTTTTCAATTTCTTCCAACGGAGAATTCATTATATTTTTTATTGTCTTAAATTCTTCAAGAAGTTTTTTTGCATTTTTAGGGCCGATTCCTGGAAAGGATTCGAGAATAAACTGCATCCTTTCTTTTTTATTCAAATTTTTTTTGGAAACATTCAAAGAGGATTCTTTAACTTTTTTTCTTGCTAAGACATTGATAAATTTTGCAGTATCTTCAGAATCTTTTGAGAAAATTATTGGTATTTTATATTTGAGAATTATTGAAAGTAAAAAACCGCGAATGGCATTTGCACTGACTCCTTCTGTTCTATCATCATTGTAAAGTTCTTGTTCTTCAAATCCTTCAATTATCAAAAACTTTTTTTCATATTGTTGAATTTCTTCCAACTGCCTGAAAATTCTTTTATTCAGCATTGAACCTATAAAATCGGAAATTGTTTTTCTCTCTATCGCGATATCATTCACAAGATAATCCGCAACTTTTAACTCGCGAAATTCAACTTCTATTCCGAGCGAAATAAGTTCTGATGCTACCAGAGAATTTTTCTCTCGGTAATCCACAATGACTTTTTGTTTTTCTTCAACTTTTTCCTTAACTTTTGTCTTGGAAAAAATATCAAAAATTGGCTTTGTATAAACTGTTTTCATAATTTTTGATTGAGGATTTAGTTTAACTATTTTTCAGCATCAAAGTGTTTTCTGAATTTCGCTTTTTGATGGGTTCGCAATTTCTTCTTTTATATCCTGAATTGTTTTATGCATTTTTTTCTCACGCGCATTTGCGACATAATAAAAACTTTCATCTCTTGTTGTCCTTGTTATAAGCATTATTAATTTTCCTGCCATTAGTCTTGCAGTTCTTCCTCCTCTTTGGATTTTTCTGATTGCTGACGGAACAGTTTCATAAAAAATTACTATATTCACTTCGGGGATATCAAGTCCTTCCTCTCCGATTGAAGTTGCACAAAGAACATTTATTTCTCCTGATGAAAACTCTTGTATAATTTTTTTCTGCTCTTTTTGATTCAATCCTGTGCTCTCTCCTTTTTGTGAAATCTTTTTTGCTTGGCCGACGAAAACCTTTGATTTTATTTCCGGAATCTGGTTTAATCTTTTTGATATTTCTGATGCAGTATTTCTAAATTGAGTAAATATGATTACCTTAATTTTTTCATTCTTCGTTCTTTCTATTTCTATTATCTTAATTAACTCTTCAATTTTTGGATGCTCAACACTTGCAGCGAGAAGTTCATTTGATTTTGTAAATGCAGAAATAAATTCGGGTCTTTTTACCAGCTTGATAATTCCTTTACTCTTTTTTTCCTCTGCCTGTTTGAATAAATCTTTGAGATATTCATTAAAACCTGCAAGGGTTTGTGTTTCCAGAAGTTCCATTGCATGCTGAATTTTTATCGCGGTAGAACACGCGGAAACAGCAATAAGGTAATTGTAATTTTTATTTCCATGAGAAATTGTTGCCATTAATTTTTTCTGCATCTCTATGAGCCCAACCTTTGAATAATTTCCCCACGATATTCCATGTAATTTTAACTCATCAATGTAAGAATTGAAAAGTTTTTTTAGAATTTCTCGGAGTGCATTGAATTCTTCTGGGAAATCTATAAGTATTTTTTCAAATTGCAATTCCTGAAGATAGGGTTTTACATCTTCCGACTCACGCGTTTTTATTTCAACTTCTTCTATGGAAAGGTTTCTACAGATTTCTTTTATTTTTGCATGCTCACTCCCTGGAGAAGCAGTCATTCCGATTATTCTTTGATTTTGCGCATGCAATTTATATCTCTGGGCGACAAGATTGTAGTCATAATTTTTTATGCATCTGTGGGCTTCATCTTCAATAAGCAGACAGACATTTTTCAAATCATAAAGATTTTTTTTCAAATCATTTGCGATACATTGTGGCGTTGAGAAAATAATATCTGTATTCTGCCAAAGTTTTTTTCGCGCATCTGCATTAATTTGTCCTGTGAACATATTCATCTCTCCGAATAATTCTGATAAATGTTTCTTGAAATAAGTAAGATGCTGTTCAACTAAAGGTTTTGTTGGGGCCAGAAATAAAACTTTTTCTCCAGGAAATCTTTTCATTCTTTCAATTGTAAGCATAAGTGCAATCAATGTTTTCCCTAACCCTGTCGGTAAAACGATTAAACAATTTTTTTCGATGCACTTTTCAAATATTTTTTGTTGATATTCTCTTGGTTTTATATTCTCTAGAAATTCCATTTTATCTGATTAAATCTTTATTCCTCTTTTAATTAATTTCCTTACTTGAATTATATTATAAAAATAGCAAAGAGCATTCCGATTAAAACGATTGAGGCAAGGAAGCTCCATAAAATTCTGTTTCCGAAAAATATTTTGTTTCCGTCTAGTTCTGATAAAGGAAGCATATTGAAGAAAGCATAATAGACATTAAGTCTTGAGAATAGTTGGAAACCAAGGAAATATCCTATTACTGCAGCAACTATGTTTATTATTATTCCTGATGCTGCGATTATTCCAAGATGATATTCTGTTATATTCGAGAAAGCATAAAGTCCGTGGCGTTTTGCTCCTTTGTAAATTCTTGGTCTTACTTCGAAAACAAGTGATGCCATCCAAACAAATGTTTTGAACGGGAATAAAATTATTTTTGAAATTACAGGAAGGAATGCTCCAACGGGAAATGGTTTCTTAAAATGTGCACTTGGTTTAAGTCCGAACTTTTCAATTTCCCATATTTTCATTTCTATTTCTGAATCAAGAAGATATGCAATTATTTTTTTTGTAAATATATTTAATAAGATAACAATAGAAACAGCCAAAAGAATTCCTGCAAGACTTTGCCATTCTTCGAGAATGTTTAATGAAAGTCCGATAGAAAGAGTCATTATTATGATTATTAATGCTATAGGGAAAATCTCTTTTCTATTTATCATCCATTTTCTTGTTTTTAGTTTTTTATAAATTTTGTCCTCTTTTGATTATCGTGATTAAATAATTGATTTTATATTTTGCATTACGGAAAACTATTTAAATGCCTTACAATAAATTTATCTATGCGAATTAAAAAAATCAGCGAGGTTGTAGGGGCAAAAGTTTATACTGATTCCGGTGATTTCTTTGGAGAAATTGAGGAAGCTAATCTGTTTGACAACAAAGTTGACGGCTGGAGAATTAAGGTTGGGGGAAGTGTTATGTCTATGATTGGTGGAGCAAGAGGAGTAATTATTCCTCATCAATTTGTCAAGGCAGTTGGAGATGTTTTCTTAATTAACAGATCTGCTTTACCAAGCCAAGATTCTAGCATTGAAGAAATTCCAGAAGACTTAGTTTAATTAAAATTAATAAGATTTATAAGTATTAATTTAATTATTATTACATGGCTGATGAAACATTTTTACAGAATCCAATATTTTCTCAATATCTATTCCCTTTTTTGCTAGTATTTTTTATCGTCTTTGCAGTTCTTGAAAAAACAAAACTTTTTGGTGATGGAAAAAAACAGATTAATGCTCTTATTTCATTTGTAATTGGTTTAATCTTTGTAACTGCTATTTTTCCAAAAATCGTTGTCGGTAATTTAGTTCTTTTCTTGACGGTTGCAATCGTTTGCATTTTTGTAATCTTGTTAATCTGGGGATTTATCTTTGGAGGAAAAGATGGTTTTGAACTTGATAAAAAATTGAAATGGATACTTGGTATCATTGCAGGAGTTGCTTTTGTTATTGCAGTAATTTTTGCAACTGGATTTAATGTTATGATACAGAACTTCCTTTCAAGTGAACAAGGAATGAGTGGAACAATATTTACTAATATTGTTTTCATCGTTGTTATTGCTGTTGCGTTAGCTCTTGTTTTGAGAAATGCAAAGCCAGCGAAGTAATTTTAACGAAACATATTTAAATATATTTTAATAATTCTTATTATGTTTAACGGGGTGATATTCTTTCAGTCAGTCAGTGCTTTTCCAAGTGGGCCGATTGGAGACTTACTTTCAAAGTGGGAAGCAATGGGATTCTTCAGTTATTTACTTCCTTTCCTTTTAATTTTTGCATTAGTTTTTGGAATTCTTACTAAGGTACATCCTTTAGGAGATAATAAAATGGTAAATGGAATTATTGCATTAGCTGTTGCATTAATGGCTTTGCAGTTTGATTTTGTTCCGTCTTTTTTCTCACAAATATTTCCAAGAGTGGGTGTTGGTCTTGCAATTATCCTCGGTGTACTTATTATTGCAGGTCTTTTTATTGACCCTGAAAGTAAGGCGATAAATTATATTTTGCTTGGTGTTGGGGTTTTAGTAATTGGAGTAGTCTTAGTTCAAGCTACAGGTGCAACAGGATGGCAATCGGGAGATTGGTGGGAAGCGAATTGGCAAATGGTAGTCGGAGCAATTTTCCTTTTCATTTTGGTCGCTGTAATTATCGGCGGTTCTAATCCAAGTAAACCTAAAGAAGCAGGACCGTATAAACCCTTTTACGCAAGAGGTCAATAATTTAAAAAAATTAATTTATTTTTTATTTTTTCTCGGGACTCTTTCAATTATTTCTTCGGTAACTACTTTTTTAGTTTCCCGAGGAGAAACCATTTTAGAAAAAGAATCTTGCATCATAGACATTTCTTTTTTTATACTTCCTAAATCTTGTCCGTAAGAACCAACCTTTTCAAGAATTGCAATCTGCAATTTGTCCATCATATTTTCCACTTTTCTTAATCTGTCTGAGATAGTTTCTATTTTTGTTTGAAGCATTATTGCTGCTTCTGATGTTGCATCAAGAACTTTCTGAAAAGTTTTTATTTTTTCTGAAAATATCTGGTCTGCAATTTCAATCATTTTATCTGCGTCCATTGCAGGAGTATATCCTTCTTCCGCAGGTGCATAATCTTGCTGAGCTTCCTGGGGCATATATTGCTCTTCTGGTTGCTGTTGATATTCTTCTTGGGGAATATATTCTTCTTCTACTCTTTTGTATGTTTGCTGTCTGTAATCTGGATTTTCATTTTGATAAACTGGAACAGGAATTTCTCCTTCTGGCATAATTGAAGGCTGTAGGTCTTCATAATCTCCGTCTCCTGCAACTGCTTTTTTTATCTGTGCATGTTTAAGTGCATCAGTTATTTCCCTCGGGGAAACACCTTGCATAGACAACTGATTAACTATCTCTTCGTCAGAAATATTTCTCTTTTTCATTTTCATTATCTGGTCTAAAATTCCCGCCATTATTCAAACTCCTTTGATTTCTTATCTTCCATTTTATTTTATTGGTTTTTTTGTTTTTTAATTTTTCTAATCTCTTTTCCTTGAAAGTAAAGGTTGAAACATTTTTGCCTGTTTAGCCAAAATCTCCACATCCTCTTTTTTTGCAAACCTTGAAAATTCTCCTGAAACTGTTTCAAGAAAAGATGAAAGTCTTTCCAGCGTCTGTTTCATAACCTCAACATCTTTCTTTATATCCAATATTTTTTTATTCGTGTTGTCTTTCATTTCAACAAGATTCTGACTTATTAAAAAAATTCTATCTTTTAGGATTCTTTGTTTTTCTTCGAGGTCCCTCATTTTATTTCCCAAATTTCCAAATCCCTCTCCAGAATAATCTGTTACCTCAACCATTAGGAAATAAAAGTCTTCCAGTTTAAAATTGTTTGTTTTTAAAAAAATTTATAAATTTCATTTGCTTTTATTAATCGTCATGAAAACAAAAAAGAAGGATAATATGGAAAATAAAATTCATGCACTTCTTTCGATATTTTCTTTTACTTTTGCCTTATTTATCTTTTCCATGAATTTGACTGGGAATGTTGTTGGTTCTTTTGCATTAAATGATAATAGGTGGATGGGCATTTGTTTCTTTCTCTGCGGACTTACTTTTACTTTTTTTTATCTGAAGGGAAGGAATTAATTCATACAAAATATTTTAAACTTCGCTAATCTTTTTTATTTATGCCCGATACAGAGGAAAAATTATATTCTTACGAGGTTAGAAGAGAAGGTGGTGAAGACATACTTTATGTAAATTATCTTGGGGCGCCTTATGTCCCAAGTGTTGCTGATTATCCCGACGTAATGTCGAGAACAATTGACGCACTTATTGAAAACCCTAATGTTTCAAGAATTATTTTTACTCAACAGAAAAATTATAATTATGATTTCAAGGAAACTGTTATTCTTCTGGAAATTGCCCAACTCTATACTTATTTTTTAAGACAGGAGAAAATTTTATCTCAGGAAAAACTTGTAACTTCTTACAGCCAGTTTTTTACTCAGAGATACAACGAAGTTTTTTCTTTTCTTTTATTGTTAAGACAGGATCCAATTTCCGCATATTTTGAACTCAAGAAAATAATTATTCAGGCAAAGATATTTTCCGATAAACTTGATTTAACTTATAAAAAAGATTATGAAAGTTACATTCATTTTCTCGAGAGGATTCTGGTTCTTTTGGAAAATACAAGAATGATTAAACTTGCAATTCCTTACCTTGATAATTACAAAAAAGGAGATAGGGAAATTTACAATCGGATATTGAAGCCAGATGTAATTCCTAATTTTACTTTTACCCGATTAGTTTATGATATTCCCGAAGATTCGGAAATTATTGACCAATATGAAATTGGAGAAGATTATGACCGTTCTGTTGTTACAATTTTGAAAAGGAAAAATGAAGCTAAATTGATTTATCATCTTAATTCTCCTGAAAATTCTTTAGATGAAGATTCTAATATGATTCTTAATTTAGCGAGAAGTGTTTTGATTGAACACCAGCCAAAAGCAGAAGAGTTTACTGATGTTGAAAGAATTAGGCAGGTTTTTTTTAATATTGCAAAAGATTTGCTTCAAGATTTAGCGCAGACAAAAAATATGAAACTTAATTATCTTGACATGAATAAATTAGCGACGATACTTGTAAGGCAAACTATTGGTTTTGGTCTTGTTGAGGTTTTACTTCAAGATAAAAAATTGCAGGATATTGTTCTTAATGCGCCTATTCCGACGACTAACATTTTTGTAAGGCATCAGGATTTTGATGAATGTTCTACTAATATTCTTCCGAGCCAGTCTGATGTTGATTCGTGGGCAGCTAAATTTAGAATGATTTCGGGAAGACCTCTTGATGAAGCAAATCCTATTTTAGATACTCAATTAGAAATTGGAAAAATCAGAGCGAGAATTGCTATCATTCAGAATCCGCTTTCTCCTGATGGTCTGGCTTATGCAATTAGAAGACACAGAGAAGAGCCATGGACATTGCCATTGTATGTTCAGAACAAAATGATTAATTCGTTTACTGCAGGGCTTCTTAGTTTTTTAGTCGACGGTGCGAGGACAATTTTAATCGCAGGAACAAGGAGTTCAGGTAAAAGTTCATTGCTGGGGAGTTTGATGCTCGAAATAATTCCTAAACACAGAATTATTGTTATTGAAGATTCACTTGAATTGCCTGTTGAATCTTTGAGAAAATTAGAATATGATATTTTGAGAATGAAAGTGCGTTCTGCTTTGTTGAAAACGACAACAGAAGTTTCTGCTGATGACGGAATAAGAACGAGTTTAAGATTGGGAGATTCATGTTTAATCGTCGGTGAAGTAAGAAGTGTAGAAGCAAAAGCATTGTATGAAGCTATGCGAGTTGGTGCTCTTGCGAATGTTGTAGCAGGAACAATTCATGGTGCTTCACCTTACGGAGTTTTTGACAGAGTTGTGAATGATTTGGATGTTCCTGCCACGAGTTTCAAAGCAACAGATATTATCGCAGTCTGTAATCCAATTAAAACTGCCGACGGACTTCATTCAATAAGAAGAATGGTTCAACTTGCAGAAGTCAGAAAACACTGGAAAGAAGATCCTCAATCAGAGAAAGGATTTGTTGATTTGCTTAATTATAACATCGAGACAGATGAGCTTGAACCAAGTGACGATTTGATTAACGGAGATAGTGAAATTCTAAAAGACATTGCATCAAATGTAAAAGGGTGGGCAGGAAATTGGGATGGCATTTACGATAATATTTTACTTCGAGGAAAAATAAAACAAGAAATTGTAAACACCGCTAAAAAAATAGGAAACAACCAGATACTTGAAGCAGGTTTTAACACTTTAGCAAATCATGCATTCCACAGAATTTCAGATGAGGTTAGACAGGAAGTTGGACTTCCCGTCGGTGAACGGGTTTTTCCGATGTGGCAAAAATGGTTAAATAATGAGATTAAAACAAAGAAATTTTAGATTTCTAAAAATATATAAATTAGTTTTGATTTAATTAAGAATGGTTGAGGAAAGTCATAAAAAAGATGCAGATTATTTTGAAAAATATGCGAGAATATATTTGAGAGAAAAGAATTATGGTAAGGCAGCTAAATCTTATGAATCCGCGGGTGATTATTGGGAAAAAAAAGGAGAGATTCGCAACGCAATAAAAGATTATGAAGATGCTTTAAGACATGCTCTTGAAAGAGAAGACCAAGATAGAATTAAAGGGAAAATGGAGGAATTGCATTTTGAGAGGGGAAAAATTCTCAGCAGACTTGGTCAGATAAAACACGATATTGAAAACAAAAAACCAAGAAGTAGATCACATCATAATCTTCTCGAAGATAAACTTTTTATTTTCATAAGTTCCATTACAATTTTGTCTTTTGCTCTATTTTTTTCTTTATTCAGTTTAACAGGAAATGCAATCGGCATGTTAACTAAGAACGATTTTAAGTGGATTGGTGTATGCTTCTTTTTATGTGGATTAGTTTTCGCATTTTTCTATCTGAAGAGAAGAAAATAAAATGAAAGATTTAACTTATTACGAACTGGAAGGAGATAAATATTTTCTTAAATTTCAGAAAAGCAGAGAACCTTCTGAAATTATTTCCAATCTTGAAAATTCACTTAGAAATTACCGAGAAGCAAGAAAACTTTCTGAAGGACTTGTTCAACAAAGAATCATTGGTAAAATTAACAATGTGAATGAAGGTCTCAGAAATTTCAGAGCATTAGGAAATGATTCTTCAAAGGGTTTAAGTAAAAAATTTTATGTTTTTCTTTCAATCTTGTCTTTTGTTTTTGCATTATCTTCTGTTACCTTTAACATGACTGGGAATGTTGTCGGTGAATCTTTGTATAATGATGTAAATTATCTTGGGCTTTGTTTCTTTCTCTGCGGACTTACTTTTACTTTTTTTTATTTTAGAAAAAAATAATTCTCTTCGAAATTTCTAAAGATTTATAATTCTCTTCTGATTAATTATTCTATTAAAAGGTGATGATATGCCTCCCGAAAGAAAACCTACTATAGATGAAATTCTTAAGAAACATGCTGCAAGAATTGAATGTAGCATTAAGACCTCTTCTGATATTGAGAAAGTAAATTACAGCCAGAGTTATACCCAGTTTAAAGGAGAAATGTCCCCTGAACTTTCCCGTTTTGAAAAATGGTGCAAGACTCTTGGAAATGTAATTAAATTAAAAGTTTCAAAAAAAGATGATGAGAAAATTAGGAAATATTTGGAAATTGCTCATCTTGATTTAGAACCTTCACAGACAATCACTTTGAGTGTAATGGTTTTTATCAGCGTGTTTCTCCTTGGTCTTTTAATCTCTGTTGCCATTTCCCTTTTCCGAGGAGGATTTGAAAATTTTCCTGCTTTCTTTTTCATTCTGGTTTTTGTCTTTGCAATGTTTCTTTTTTATTTTGTAAATGGTTATCCTGCAAGACTTGCAAACAAGTGGAGACTGAAAGCTTCGTCGCAAATGGTTCCTGCAATTTTGTACATTGTAGTTTATATGAGACACACACCAAATCTTGAGAAGGCAATCGCTTTTGCATCACAGCATTTGCAATATCCTCTTTCTCTCGATTTCAAGAAAGTTTTCTACGATGTTGAACTCGGTAAGTTTTCAACGATAAAAGAAAGTTTGGATAATTATCTTGCTGGATGGAGAGATTATTCTATTGAGTTTATTGAATCTTTCCATTTAATTGAAAGTAGTTTGTTTGAACCTGAAGAAGGAAAAAGAATTGTGACTCTCGAAAAAGCACTTCAGACTGTTCTCGACGGAGTTTATGATAAAATGCTGAAGTTTACTCATGAAGTCAGAAGTCCTTTAACCAATGTTTATATGTTGGGAGTTGTTCTTCCGACTCTCGGGCTTGCACTTCTTCCTCTTGCTTCTGCAATGATTGGGGATATGTTGAAATGGTATCATGTAATGATTTTATTTAATTTGATAATTCCTTTTTTTGTTTTTTATCTGACTGACAAAATAATTTTCTTAAGGCCGGGGGGATATGGTGAGTCAACTCTTCTGGAAAGAAATCCTCTTTATCCGAATTATCAAAGCAGGAAACATTATTTTTCAGCTTTTTTTATCTGTCTTCCTTTTTTCATTATCGGACTGTTGCCTTTAATTTTTCAGACATCTATTCCTTCTGCACTTGGACTTAAACAAGATTACACTTTTGCTGAACTTGGTCTTGGAATATTTGGAGATGAATCTTTATTTGGTTTTAGGGATGTTGGTGGAAAATTATCTGGACCTTTCGGCGTTGGTGCTCTGATTATGGGGGTATTCTTCACTCTCGGAGTTGCACTGTTTTTTTCAATTGCTTTCCGAGAAAAGACAAAAGGATTAATTAAAGAAAGAGAGAAAACGAAACAACTTGAAGTTGAGTTTAACAATTCTTTATTTCAGTTGGGAAACAGAATTGGAAACGGAGTTCCGCCTGAACTTGCATTTAGCAAAGTTGCAGAATCTACTAAAGGATTGAAGACAGAAGATTTTTTCAGAAGAGTTAATTATAATATTATGCAGATGGGAATGTCTGTTGAGAATGCAATCTTTGACAAGAAGCGAGGAGCAATTGCATTTTATCCGTCGGATTTAATTGCAACGAGTATGAAAATTCTTGTTGAATCTGCAAAGAAGGGTTTGAATATTGCTGCACTTAGTTTAGTTAATATTTCCGAATATGTTAAGAACATCAATAAGATAACTGAACGGTTGAAAGATATGCTTGCGGAAATTATTTCTGATATGAAAAGTAATATGACTTTCCTTGCTCCGTTATTGTCTGGAATTGTTATTGGTCTTGCAGCGATGATAACTTCAATTTTGAGCAAATTAAATATTGCACAGGCAACAGGAGATACTGGCGCTCTTGCGGGCTTTGGAAATATTGGTTCCATACTTAGTTTATTTGATATGACAAAGATGATTCCCCCATACATGCTTCAGCTGACTGTCGGAATTTATATTATAGAAATAATTTTTATTCTTACTGGAACTTTAGTCGTGATTGAATCTGGAGAAGATAAACTGGAAAAAACAAATAAGACAGGAATAAATCTTAAATCTGGAATTGGGCTTTATGTTATCACCGCATTAATTGCAATAGTTGCATTGTTCTTCCTTACTGCATTGGTTCTTGGAAATCTGGCATAATTAGATTTTTATAGTTTGTATTTATTAAATTGAAATGAAAAAAAGAGATGTAAAAACTGGTTCTGCTGTTTCAGATATGTTGCCTTGGTTAATTATTGCTCTCGCTGTTCTTGCAATTTTATTATTCAGCATTTTTATAATGAAGGGAAAAGGATTTGAATTTATAGACCAAATTAAAAATTTGTTTGGCGGGAGATAATTATTATGGAAACTGAAGAACTGATAAAATGGATTATTGGTGTTCTTGTCATAGCAGTAGTCGTTGTTGGAGTTTACCTTTTTTTTAAAAACCAGATTTATGATTTTTTCAAGAATCTTTCTGTTGGAACTTCGTCTAAACTTTTTATAGGGCTGATAAAATGAACAAGCAAGGAAATATTCTTCCTGAAACTGTTTTGAAAATTCTAATTGCTGTAATCTGCATAGGCTTTTTAGTTTACCTTTTTGCAGCTATTTATTTTAATCTGACTAATGCTCCGAAAATAAAAGAAGCAGAAGCCAGTAAAAATCTTATTCTCGAAGAAATAAATGCAGTAAATAATAATTTGGAAATCAATGAATCTGGATTATTTGTTCCAAATCCTTCATCCTGGTTTATTTTTAGTTTTGTTGATGGAGAACTTAAACCAAATTCATGTATTGATGAAAACTGTTTATGCATTTGTGAAGAAGCTGTTCCTGATTGGTTTGATTGGCAGGTAAAAAGATGCGACGAGAAAGGTTCATGCATTGGCGTTCCAAACCTGAAAAAATTTGACAAAATAAAAATAGAAAATAATGGAGCATGGATTTTAATCAATAAAGTAAATGAGCAGATAGAAATAACAAGAAAATGAATCTTGACGAGATGATAAAATATTTAATTTGGATAGCTTTTTTCATTTTAGCTTTGACTGGAGTTTATTTCATGCTTAAAAAAATGGGTGTCTTATGAAAAATAAAACGGGAGAAATTACCACAACACAGATTGTCTTGCTTATTGTTTTAATCGTAAGTTTTGTAGTAATATTATTTTTTCTTTTTAGACTAAATCTTGGACAAACTACCGACGACCAAATCTGTCATAATTCTGTTGTCACAAGGAGTACAGGTGTTTTTAGCAAAGAAACAATTCCTCTACAGTGCAAGACAAATTACATCTGCATTTCTAAAGATGGAACTTGTGAGGCAATGACTTCCCCGACTATAGAAAAAGTTACAAATGCTGAAGAGACTTACAAAATTCTCGCTAATGAAATGGCTAACTGCTGGTGGATGTTCGGAGAGGGGAAATTAAATTACGTTGGAAATACTTTTACGTCGGAACTGATGTGTTCATTATGTTCCCAGATTGGTTTTGATAATAGTCTTAATAGTATTTTTGAAACAGGAGAAATTGATAAGAATGAGTTTTATTCTTATCTTTCAAATACAAATTATTCTGATAAGGGGATTAGTTATCTTGATTATTTAGTTGGTTTGAAAAATTCACAATCTATGAAAGATGCTTTGTCAGGAGCAAGTACAACAGATACATTTTATGTTCAGAAACAATTTGGGCTGATAGATATTTATTTTAGATTCAACGGAGAACTTTGGTCTTGGAATTATTTGAATCCTGGAGAAGATTTATTTTCTGTATCTAACTGGCAAGTTATTCCTAATTCAGGAGTTTCTCAAAGAACTAATTTAATTACTTCTCTTAACGGAAAAAATCTTGAAGAAGGAGAAATGATTTTGATGGATAATGGTGCTACGCAATATGATGTCATCGTGAATAAATATGATTCTGATTTTGGGAAAATTTTCTTAGATAAAAGATATTTTATTGCAATGGGAATTTTCAGCAAGGTTGATACTTGGCAGTGGGCAATTG
>DAHXOU010000023.1 GCA_027364705.1 Nanobdellota archaeon | reverse complement strand
GAACATCCCAGAGGATGTAAACATAGATGCGGTATTTCCAATCGGATATGAATATGAAAAACCAAGAACAAGAAAAGCAAAAATAGATTTAGACAGAATTTTATATTTTAACAAATATGGAAATGTTCATATGAGAAAAGAGAATAAAAGAGTAGAATAATTCTAAAATATATATTTAATTAATTCTTTAAAAAATAAAAAGGAAAAATAAAAAAATAAAAATTCCTGTTATTTATCTCCAAACTTCAATTCCTAAATCAGACATTTCTCTTGAAGCAGGTCTTGATGAAGTTTGTTCTTCGAAGTCTTTACCTAAAACATATGGAGATTTAACTCCAGTCATTATTGTGATAACTCTAACTTTACCAGTAAATTCTTTACTGATTCTAGCTCCAATAATAACGTTAGCTTCAGGATTTAAGTTTTCAGAAACTACTCTTCCTATAAGGTCGAATTCTTCCAACTTTAAATCAGGTCCACAAGTAACGTGTATCAAAGCTCCAGTAGCCCCTTTGTAATCCACATCAAGTAGAGGATGTGTAAGTGCCTGCTGAACAGCTTCCATAACTTTGTTCTGTGTGTCTGCTTCTCCGATACCAATAACTGCAACACCACCGTCCTTCATAATAGCTGAAACGTCTGCGTAGTCGAGATTGATTAAACTTGGTAATGTGATTGTTTCAACAATACCCTTACACATTGTACTAACTAATTCATTAGCAACGGCAAATGCCTGTTCAATTGGCAATTGTCCTGCAATATCTACTAGTCTGTTGTTGTCAAGGACGATTGTTGTATCAGTAACTTCTCTTAATTCCTGAAGTCCGAATTCAGCTTTGTCAATTCTTGCTCTTTCAGATTCGAAAGGCATAGTGACAACCCCAATAACTACAGCTCCAGATTCTTTAGCAATTCCCGATATTACTGGCGCAGCGCCTGTTCCAGTTCCACCACCCATACCAGCTAAAACGAAAACCATATCTGCACTTCCAACTGCTTTCTTCAACTCAGCAAGAGCTTCTTTAGCAGCTTCTCTACCTCTTTGAGGCATACCACCACAACCAAGTCCTCTTGTCAATTCCTTACCGATAAGAATTTTCTCATCAGATTTAGAAACACTAAGATGTAAAGCATCAGTGTTAGTTGCATATACAGTAGCTCCGTTGATACCTTTATTGTAAAGCCAGGTTACCATGTTACAACCACAACCACCACAACCAACTACTTTGATGTTAGCTTTTCCAGCTCTCAATTCGTCGAAGTTGATGCTGTGTGTACCTGCATTATCAATCGCTTCTTTTGCAAAATCTAATACCATTCTTTTTTGTCCTCCTTTATAGTTGTATAGTTCATTTGTTAAACAAATTGGAAATGTATTTTATTTTAACGAAATGTTTAAATATTTCGCACATTTCCATTTAATTATAAGAAAGAGTGCCTCACTAAAATAACATTAATTTAATCTACTTGACGTTTAAATTAATATTAAAGAAGTGAGGTACTTCTTATTTTTAAACAATTATATTCTCGGGTGAGTGATAAAAATTAATTATATTATCTAAGATATAAAAGATTTTAAATCAATTTTTGATTTTATATTTATGAATTACAATTATGATACAATAAAAAATGAAGTGGATAATTTCTGTAGTTACCTAGAAAAACAAACAGCTTTAATAAATCCAAATCAAACTGCTGAAGCATTAAAGTATCTATGTTTAAAAGAAAAAAAATCTGAAGATGAAAAAGGATTAATGGCAAAAATTTCATATTCTGTATTGGACTGGTCACTTAATGCTCTTGCAAACAGGAAAGAAGGCCTTACATTCAAGGAGGCAACAGAAATAATTCCTGCTATTGCAGTTTTAAGTGTTTTAGCAGATAAATAAAATTAAATTCCTCTTTCTAACTTATCAATTTTCACCCAACTCTTTTCTAATTTTTTATTCGCTTCATCGACGACAATTTTCAAAAAATCATCACTAGCAAGAATTTTTTTATTTTGTATTATCGGAAATTCTAATTTCTCTGTGCTGTTAAGTTCAAGCGTTATTCCATTTCTTGTTCCGATAATTCCAGATTTTTTCCATCCAGAATTTTTCCCTTTTTCAAGAAGTTTTTCAGCATCTTCAAGAGTTTTACAAGCAATATGAATAATGCAAGGTTCCAACTTGAATTTTATTTTTTGATTTTCCTTTACAGGTTTATCTAACTCATTTTTTAATTCATCAAAATCAACTTTTTCGTGACTAACAAAAACAAATAAATCTTCTGCTTTCTTTTCAGCATCAATCATTAAAATAATTCTTCCAGAACAAGAAGAAGTCGTGTAATAATTTTCAAGAGAATTTATTTTGTCACAAAGTTTCTTTATCTTTTCATCCCATTTTCCAATATGCGATTTATCTAACTTAGAAAGAACATCTTGTTTTCGTCTTAAGAAAATTTTTTCCATGATTAATCTTTTTCCAAAACCATTGCATCAATGCCTTTTTCTTTACATAGTTTAACAAATTCTTCAGCATCTTCTTTGGTACCAAATAAACTTCCCCAGTGAATCGGTATTGCAATGGTTGGCTGGATTAATTTAACGGCTTCAACAGCTTCTTCAACATTCATAGTAAATCTCCCTCCTATCGGAAGTAATGCGATAAATTTCTTATCTGGTTGTTTATGTCCGGTTAATTTTTGCATTTCTGGAATTAAGTCTGTATCTCCAGCATGATAAATTATTACTCCATTAATCTTAATTAAATAACCAACCCAACCTTCATTTTGAGGATGAAAAGGTTTGTCTAAATTATAAGCAGATAGAGTAGAAATTTTAGTTTCTCCAAAAACCAGTTCCTGATTCGGTTCAACAATTTGAATATCTATAGGAACCTTAAAACGCGTTATTTTGCTCTGTGCATCCGCAGTAAGGAGTATTTTAGTTCCTTCTTTGATTATCTTGTTAATATCGGCGATACTGCAGTGGTCATAATGACTATGTGTAATTAAAATGATGTCTGCTTTCTCCAATCCATCCTTAATATTATAAGGATCAATATAGATAACCTTATGATTTTTAATTAAAAAACCAGAATGACCAAGCCACTTAATTTCTATACCTTCAATATTCATATACAAAAGAAACTAAAAATAGTTTAAAAATTTTTGGTAGATAAATTAATATCCGCCAGCGTTTTCAGACTTAGGAAGATTAGCAAATTTTTGTTTTAATATTTTATCTTTGAATTTAACAACTTGATTTGCTATGTCCTTAACAGTTATTCCTTTATCGGAAAGAAGCTTGAATCCTACAATTCCTCCAATAATTAAAAGCAATACCAAAGTAGAAACAACTATTCTTGGAATGCTTCCAAATAAGAAGTCTTTTCCAGCACTAATTGAACCACCAACAGCATTACCTACCATAGTAAACATGCTACATGATTTACAAGAAGTTCCACCACAATCAATTCCTGTTTCATCCTGATTCTTTATTCCATCTGAACATGTTCCTTGAGTTACTGCTCCAGTTATTTCGGGTACACAAGATTGTGATTCAGTAGAAGTTAATTCGGCAGCATCACATTGACCTAAATCATTACAAGTTCTTATCTGAGTTCCATCAATACATTCCTGCCATTCTCCACATTCCCACTGAGGAACACAAGCATCACCTACAACTGCAGTACAAGTACCACAATCAGAAGGACAATTACTACAAGTTTCATCAACTCCACAATTTCCATTACCACATCCAGAGGTAGTTGTTTCTTGTTGAACCTTACAGGTTCCACTGCTTGAACAAGTATATCCCGAATTACAACTTCCACAACTTAAGGTTCCATTACAACCATCACTTACACTTCCGCAAGTCCTTCCCAAAGCAGAACAATTTGTTGGATGACAAACAGTAGTGTTAGTAGTATTTGTTATGTTACATATTTGAGAAGAAGGGTGAAGAGTCACATTAAGAGTAGTATTATAATTACAATTTGCCGAATCAGTCCAAGTTATTGTTTGAGTTCCATTAATACAAGTACCAAGAGTACTAGTCCAGTTTTCTACACAAGTTTGATTTGTTTGATTTTCTATAATTATTTCACAAGATTGAGATTCAATTATTGGAGCAACACAATTTGTTGTGTCAGTAATATTTGTCCAAGTTATTGTTTGAGTTCCATTAATACATACACTTGTAACATTTGCCCACTCGCCATCACAAGTCTCATTGTTAG
>DAHXOU010000018.1 GCA_027364705.1 Nanobdellota archaeon | reverse complement strand
GTTGAACAATACTATCAAGGACAAAACTTATTTTTAACTGGGTTGCCTGGCACTGGAAAGAGTTATCTTGCTTGTGCTCTTGCAATAAAGGATATTCTAACAAACAATTGTGAACAAGATAAAGTTGTCATTGTTCGTTCATCGGTTCCTTCAAAAAGTATTGGTTTTCTTCCCGGTAATGCAAAAGAGAAGATGAAACAGTATGAAGCTCCTTATGAAGGAATATTTTCTGAGATTTTCGGGAGAGGAGACGCTTATTCAATCTTAAAAAGTAAACAGTTGCTAGAATTTGAATCTTCTTCCTTTATGAGAGGTTTAACTTACAATAACACGATTATGATTGTAGATGAGGCTCAAAATCTAGAATGGAATGAACTCTTCTGCATTGTCACAAGATTAGGACAAAACTCTAGAATTATTTTTTGTGGAGACTATAAACAAAGCGATTTGAAAGATTCAGTTTATTCATCAGTATCTAAAAAAGATGACTATCTAAAATTTTTAAGTGTTATCAAAAACATAAAATCTTTCAGTGTAGTAGATTTTATGATAGATGACATTGTAAGAAGTTCTATTGTAAAAGAATTTATTATCGAAGCGAATAAGTTGGCTCTGATATGAAGCTTAATCTTTTAGAATAGTTCTAGTTAGGAATTACATAAATACACTCGAAAGGAGATATTCGAGTGTATTATTTTATTTACAAAACTACTAATAAAATAAATGGGAAATATTATATAGGAAGACATTCAACAAATAAATTAGATGACGGCTACTTCGGGTCTGGTCTCTGGGTTAGTAGGAGCAATAAAAAGAATCTTGAAAGAGAAATTTTATTATTTTGTGATTCTTTTGAAGAATTATTAGAAAAAGAAAAAGAATACATAAAGCAAAATATAGATAATGCTCAATGTATGAATTTTAACAATTCTTCTGTTGGCTTTGGTTCTGGCGAATTAAATCCTGCTAATCGTCCAGAAGAGCGTGAAAAACGACGTGCGCGAATGAAAACTAACAATCCTATGAAAGGCAAAACTCATTCTGAAGACGCCAAAGAAAAAATTAGACAAAGTTCAATAATATTAAATCAAAAAAGAAAAGATGAAGGATGGGAATTCCCTCTTGAAGCTCGCCTTAAAATTAGTGAAAGCAGAAAAGGGAAAAAAGCTAGTGAAGCTACAAAAGAGAAGCTAAGCCAATTAAGAAAAGGGAAAAAGCCTCAAGAAAGCTGCACTATGAAAGGCAAAACTCATTCTGAAGACGCCAAAGAAAAAATTAGACAGAAAGCTTTAAATAGACAGAAAATTGAATGTGAACATTGCCATAGATTGTTTTCACCGAATACCTATAAAAGATGGCACGGAGATAATTGTAAAGAAAAATAGCTGTTAGGTCAGGCTTCGTGCGCAGCTATATCATTGCACGAGATAAATTGGAATCATCTGGTCAAATTCAAATCTTGTAGGAGAAAATCATGTTTATCGTCATGTGGGTTTTTCTTGGAGCTATCTCTGTGGCGTTGAGGGT
>DAHXOU010000015.1 GCA_027364705.1 Nanobdellota archaeon | reverse complement strand
GTATAATGCTACTGCACCACTGTTCCAAGTTATATTAACTAATGTTCCTGCACCATTCATATATACATTGTATCCAGTTCCACCAAACATATTGACTGCAGTCTTAGAGTAAGTTATTCCAGAAAAGTCAACTGTAACTTTTTGTTCACAACCAGTTAATCCTGCTTGTGCACAGATTGCATCTGTAAGTGTAACTGTTCCAGTTGTATCTGTTGTATTACTTGTCAAGTCTGTAACTTCCAAAATAGTTCCTGCATCTCCAGAGTTTACTACAATCCAATCACCTTGAACTGCATTTTCTCCTTCAAGTACATGGATAATTCCTTTACCATTACTGCTTGGATTTGTCGAGTGTGCAAGTAATGGTTGAACAGCTGTTGAAGCAGTATTATTATCATAAACATACTGTATCTTTTGTTCTCCAGCACTACCTGCTCTTGCACTTGTAAATGCAACATATCCTAAATCTGCATCATTTGTGTTAATTGCAATCTTCCCTCTACTTGTTGAATCAAGAGCGGGATTAGCTGCTGCAAGAGTTAATTTTAACCCTCCGAAAACAGGATCAGTGTAGGATTGTCCTAACATGATCGAGTCATTTTGTGATTTCTGAGCAGCTATCTGTACTGAAAATCCGGAAATTACTCCTTCTCCAGCAGCAGTGATTGTTGCACTTGTTCCTTGAACTGTTGTAGCATCAGCTCCTTTCTTAACTGTTTGACCATTAACCAACTTAAGTGTGTTAGCACCTACAATAAGTTCAGCCTGTCTAATATCTCCTACAAGAGAAGGATTGATTATATCTTTGATATAAACATTTATATCTCCTGCAAAAGCATAGTTGCTTCCCTTAACAATAGATTTACTTACACCATCAACGGAAATTGTTCCTGTTGTTGTTCCTGTTGTTGTTACTAATTTAATAACATGGTCAGTTCCACCAATATTAACTGTCTTGGTTTCACCTCCAGCAAGAGTTATTGTCTCACCAGAACCATATAAGTAAAGAGTTGAGTTAGTTGAACTAGCTCCAATTACATAATCTACACCCATTATTCTCAATTTTTGTCCCTGAACATTTGTTGCATCAGAAACATTTACATTCTTTGAAAAACTTAATGAGTAATTATATAATTCTCCAGCAGTTGTAGTTGCATCGATGTATAGAGAAGGATCATTTAAGTCCCCTCCGCTTGTTCCATAAACAATATCTGCAGGACCAACTTTTACAGTTTGTGTATATCCATATGCTGTTCCTGAAAGATCTGTGAATGTTCCATCAGCTAAAATTGTTCCAAGTTCAGTATAACTTAAAGAACTTATTGGGTCATTAATCTTATCTGAGTAATACAATTTTCTAGCAGAAGTTGATAATATCTTACTATCTCCTCCAATAACTGATGTTGTAGTACTTTCAGTTCCCGCACTCATTCTTGATTGTAAATCTAGGTTAATGGTATAACCTTGAATACTATCGAGTGAAGAAACTCCTGAACCTGTACCATAAACTATTGCTACGTCTGCACCTGTTCCAGACACGAATGGAGCTGGATAAGTTGTTGCAGCTGCAGCAACGCCCATAGTCATTCCAACCATCAATGTACTAGCTGCGATTGCTGATACTTTTTTAAAATTTATTCTCATCTTTTTTAACCTCCTTTCAACTATATTACTATGTTGTCGAGGACAACCTTATCTCAACTTGATAGTATAGGGTAACTATCTGCTGAGACAATATCTAACACCCTATTAGAACACTCTTAACGAGTGCAAATTAAAAAACTCAATTTCCTTTAAAAAGCTTGTTGCATGAATTTTCTATTTACTCTTTTTTATCTCTAGTTTACGGTTTTTATTTATAAGGATAATGGTATCACTTAATTATGATTACATTTTAATCCAGAATAATAAAATTAATTGTTCTTTTGCAATAATATATATTTAAAAAAGATATATAAATAGATAATATATATTATACTTATATAAACATATATAACATATATCATTCAATTAATCTAATGGTAACGAGAGAGATAACAATTAAAGAGTCTAAAGGGGCATTTTCATTATTCAAACCTACAAAAAAAGAGGGATATGACTTTTCTGGAATATCTTCTTTAAGGCAATTGTTGAGTAATGAGAAAGCAAGAATTTTGGATGTTATCAAAACAGAAAAACCTTCCTCGTTATATGATCTCGCCAAAAAACTCGGTCGAAGTTTTAAATCAATACATGATGATGTAAAATTACTTGAAAGATTTGGTTTTATTGAACTAGTCGAAGAAAAAGTTAATAGAAGAATAAGACATAAACCTCAGATTGTTGCAGATACAATAACGATTCATATTAAGATCTAATTATTCATATATCGTCAAGGAAACTTCATATTCTTTCCCTCTTCTTGCAAATGACTGAACTGCGCCTTTATAATTTGCTGTTTCGTTTCCTCCTTTAATTAATAATCTCCCCTGTTCGTCTTCTAAAATACTAAATTTATATCCTTTGACTGCATTTTGGTCTCCTACATTCCATCCTTTCTCTACAAGTTCCTTAACTGTTTCATTAAGAACTTCACAACTATTTTTATTATCTAAACAAGTTTCATCATTCCCGCAAGCTATTATCAATTCCTGCACAGATAAAAATTCTACAGAACTTTCACAATCGCTTGTATATTGCAATGCTGTTTGAATAAACCCCTGAACTTCATAATTGTTTACTGTCTCTTCGCTCGGATTTCTTAATAAAAAACTTAACAACACAAGCAATATAACTGAAACGATAACAACTATTACAACAAAACCTACAATCTCTTCTTGTCCTTTTTTTCTTATCATGTTTTATCCTCCGAGGTTATTAATAACATAGCTAACTCACATTTATCATAAAGCATTCTTTCATTTGCTTCTTTTCTACATAGTGAAACGAAATTTGGGGATGCGGGCAAAGTATTCACCTTTCGGTCTAAAATAGTTATTATTCCGCATTCAGGATAATTATCTTTGGTGCAAATAGAATTATCTTCAGGAAAAATTTTTCTTATTTCTATTTTTGCAACCCCCCAAAATTCTTCATAGTCTTCTCTTCTATCATTTAGGGATATTACTTTATCAAAATCTATACAGTTTAATCTGCTTCCACCAAATGAATTTCCACAAGAAAATTCTGGGGAGTTGGCTAGTTTTGAAGCTAGAAGCATAGAATTTTGTTCTTCTAAATTAACTGCCGTTTTTTTCAGATTATACAAATTTATCGAAAGAAAAAACATTCCTGCGAGGATAAAAAGAAAAAAAACAGCCACTAACATAAATGCCATTTGCTGGATTTTTAATTGCCCTTTTTTTATCCTTACTGCTACCATAATAAACATCTCCTAGCATCATTTTTTTCTTCTACATCATCTGCTTTCATTTTGACAATCATCAATTCTTCTGAACTGGATAAACTTTCTGCAAGATTTCCTAATTCATTCAGGTCTAATCTTAGATTATTATCACATTTTTTTTCTGCAATAATTAACTCTTTATCTTGATATAATACAGAAATTTCTTTCAGTCTCATCATTAATCTTTTTAGCTGACATTCATAAATTTCTTGGCTTGAAAAAATTGCTCCGTACATTAAAGCATCTCCTTCGAAATAAACTATTTTTGCATCTTTTTCCACAACACCATTAACATAATCTACATTGATGTCACAATTTCCCTGATTAAAACAAACTTGAATTTCTTCACCAGAACAATTCTCAGATAAAAGATTTTCCTGTTTAAGTCTTGATATTTCCTCGCTTATTTCCGTCGGAGAATTCACAAAACAATATTTATCTACTGAAGAGGTCATATAAACTAAATCTGCAATCTTAAAAGGGAAACTAAAAGGTTTTGAAAAAAGATAAAATTTTTTTCCTTCCATTTCATCTTTAGAAAAAATATATTTATTTCCAAAACGGACGTTTACATTTGTCTGGATCCATTTGTTAAAACTTTTCTGATCTAATCGAATAACTTGTTCTCCAAAATTTCCTGTTAGTTCACACTGATTATATATTCTTGTTTCAGAAGGAATTGTTATCGACGTTGTTTGGGCCGATTCAAAACTTGTTTCAAGAGGATTCAATAAGACTCCTATTTCTTTTCCTGCTTCTGCGCTTATTGTTTCTGTTCCTGTCTGTATTAATTTTGTACTGAAATAGATTGCAAGAAATAATATCGCTCCTCCTGCAATAATGGCAAAAAGCCATCCAAAAGAAATTTCTAATGCTCCCTTCTTTTTTTTATTTAGCATTTTATCTTGTAACCCGTACTAGAACTTCTCCAAAATCTTTTACTATTGTAAAACGGACTTTTCCTTTCATATTCTCGATACAGTAAGGGTTTTCTTCTGATGTTATGTTAAGAATATCCAAATGTTCAATCATCTTTCCGCGAATTATGCTGCTTGCGGTAAATTGTAAATTTTCAAATTCATCATTTTTAAAACAAACAGAATTAACTTTTGCTGGTAATGTGTAACTCACACTTCTGCTTCCTTCCGGGCTTTTCCACATTTTATCGACGTCATTTTGAAAGTCTTGCATAAATTGTTCAATCTGAACTGAACTTTGTAAATCCAAAAATTTTTTTATAGCATAGAATCCAAAAGCAAGAAATGCAATTATTAGAATAATGGAAAAAATCATTCCAAATGAAATTTGCATTTGACCTCTCTTTTTCTTTAAAACCATCTTTTTCATAATTAAAAATAACGAATATAACTTATAAATTTTGCTCATCTATAAAACTGAATTACATATTGCTAAATGGTCTTGCAACAATTGTACATTCATTAGGTGCAGGTTGACTTCCAAAACTGTCTTTACACTTAATATATAAATTATTGTTAGTATTCCATTCTGTGAAATGGTCTATTCCATTTGTCGAAGTGAATTTAATTCCCTCGTCGATATTGTATGTACAGTCACTAGTACTGTAGAAACAATTTGCTTTCTCATCTGTTACTATTTTTAATTTGCTAACATCTTTGTAAAGCCTCACGACTATCGGAGCTTCTCTGTCTGTATCTACTGTGAATGTTGTTTCTTCAGTATCTGAATTTCCTCCAAGATCACAACATCTAATTTGATATGTATATTCTCCTTCTGCTAACCATAAATCTTGTGAATGTTGGAATGAATTTGTGTTACTAAATAACCCAGGTCCATTAAGATTACAATTCAATTCATATGTGTCTGTTGAACTTTTGAAGAAGCACCATGCTTGTCCGTCTTTATATCCTGAAGAAGTATGAGCTTTTAGTTTAACATTGACTTTGCTTGTAGCATCTTTAATTACTGAACCTGTTGTTGGTTCAACAGAATCAATAACTAACTGCCTTGTTCCAGATAACTTATAATGATATGACTGGGCCATTGACCGTCGGTAAACTTCATTTTCTGTTCCTGCATATTCTGGATGGCTCTTACAATTAAAGTAGAAATCATTATCTTTGTCATCTTCTATTCCGTTTAATGTAGTGCTACATCTGTAAAGTAAATTTGAACCCATTGTTTGTTCGCATACCATCATTTCTGTCATTGTATCATAATCTTCATTTGCATGACTCCACTTACATTCAGACGGTTTATTTACATAAGCTAAAACTTCTTGAGATGTTGCTCCAAATTGTACAGGCATACCATTTAATGGTGTTGTTAAAATTATTTGAGGAGCTTCATTATCTGGAGCACTACTTACACAATATTTGAATACAAATGTTCCTATGTTCGCATATCCGTTTGTGCTTTCACATCTTACATAAACTTCAAAGTTTCCTCCATTAGGAACGTTTATTCCGTCAATAGAAGTATTCACATTTCCATGTATCATTGTAATTGTGTGATTATACATATCCCATAAATTGTCAATATTGTATCTCATCTCTTCGAATTTATCTGTTCTTATAACATCATATTTACAATGTCCAAGTTTTGGTTTTCCTGTTCCATCTGTTAATCCAATTCCAAGTTTCAATATAGTGTAAGGTCTGATACAATTGTTTACATCTGCATCAGCACCATTATACTTTACACTTACTCCAGAACTTCCTGTTTGAGTCGGTGTTAATCTTGCACTTGCAGGTTCATAATAAATATTTTCTCTTAATGGTCCATTCCAAGATATAATTGCTGGAGGTTCAATATCATTTTGATTTACCCAAGTACACTTTTCTTCAGCAGTTCCTTGATTTAATAATCTACAGGATTTTCCTAAACTCTGGCATTTATATGATGTACAAAGGAATGAATCGCTGTTACATTTATCACAATCACTTCCTCCTTTTGGAGGTTGCCATTGATTACAAGTATAATATATTGCAATTGTTTTTTTATCTGTAGCTGTAACGAGCCATATAATTGCTCCAATTCCCAATCCAATAAGTCCCATTGTAGGGACAGCTAATCCAACGAAAGGCAATGTTGTTGTTCCTGCTGCAATTCCTTCCCAACCTAATGCTTGTCCTAAAATAGAAATTGCAGAACCTGCTCCATAACCGAGAGATAAAGCCCAAGATAATTGATCAACAACTTCTGGGGGCATTATGTTCAACGTCTTTAATGCTTGTGTTCCAAAAAATATTCCAATTGCAATTCCTGCATTAAATACTATTGATGTGGCTGCAGCACCAATTTTTCCAAATAATTCCTCATTTGCTTTTTCTTCTTCTGTTTTTTCTACAACTTGTTGATTTTCTCCTGTTGTAGTAGCATCACTCGTCGGTATACAACATTTTAATGCAGTTGTTCCACAATATCCTGCTTGAGTTCTATCACTCGAACATATCCCGGAACAAATTCCATTTCCAGAAAGACCACATATATCTCCTTCTTTTTTATTTCCTGTAATATCTGTTTTTGTTGGAATTGGAATTGTTGTTTGAGTAGAAGTATCTTTTTTATCACTTGTCTTAGCTTTTAATTTACAATTACATTTTTCAAATTGTCCTGTAGATAAACATGTTTTACCACAAGTTTGACAATCTGCTCCACATTGATTTGCACATCCTATTGTTGAATATGTATTTATTGCGGCAGTAGCTCCGCTTGAATCTGTACAAGTTACTGTTCCTGTTGTAGTTTTTGTAGACAAACAAGTACATGGAGCCCAGTTTCCATTTTTACATGATTGTTTATATCCGCCTGTGCAATCTGGTGAACTAATTGTTGGAGTACATTCTCTATTTCTTCCAGATGCAATAAATAATCCTCCTCCTGCATCACAAGGTTTTTCTTCACAACAAATATTTCCCGAATTACATGTTTTATCTGCCACTACAAATCTGTTATCTGTACAATATTGATATTTTCCTTCGCTAAGGCTTCGAGCTCCATCACTCGGTACACAAGAACCTTTTCCATTATTACATGTTGGGTAAGATAATGCTGCACTAACAACTCTAAATTCATCTCCAATAAAATATCCAATAGCGACGATACTTGTAACTAATACAAAAATTTCAAATAAACTAATTGTTTTCTTCACAGTCTCTTTTTTATTTTTTAATTCCATCATTCTGATAAGTTTGTTATTACTTGGATATCAGTTTGTGGGTATCCCTGATTTCCAATAAAGTTTACTTTATTTCCACAATCACCTAATTGTGAGCAAATATTTTGTCTTGCTTCTTTCCAACTATTTCCATAATCTTTTCCTCCATATTGATTCCAGACACTTGACAGACCAGAACCTAAACATTCACAATTATTTTCTCCCTTAACTCCAGGGATTAAATTAATTAAAGGAATGTCTTGCAATATTGGTATTCCTCCTTCATCACATCCCCATTTAGTTCCGTCGGGATTGATTAATCCATTTATCCATCCTCTCTGAACTTGAACATAACAAATTGAACTTGCTGCACCACAGGTTTCTCCTCCAGTAACTTCAAGATTTCCATTTACATCAAATCCAGGAGCATAATTTGGAACACATATACCTTCTCCGTCTTGAATTCCAGAATCAGTTATAGAATATCCACCGACCCAATGACAATCTCTTAAATCAGTATTACTGCAATCATCATTTGTTTTTTGTTGCCAACAATCCTGCCATCTGTTTACCAAACAATTTCCTGTCCAATATCCGCTGGTTGAATCTTTAGCCTGAGAACAAATCTTTTGTCTTGTAGGATCACACTGCTCGACGGTAACTTCTCCATTATAACACATTAATCTGAAAAAACTTGCTCCTGGAGAACTTGATGTTCCGCTTCTTGTATTATCTGTTGTACACCAACTTTCTCCGTGTTTTGGAAAATTAGCTGCTGTAGCTAATCCTGAAGAACTTCCACTATATCTCCCTCGATAATCTTTACAATCCAAATCTTTACAAATATAATTTCCGGCATTAACACTTTCACCAGTTTCTTTTTCTCTGCACATACTTCCAGAAAGGTAATTACAATCTCCGCATGTTGGAGAATTTTTATTTCCTGCACTATCACTACATGTTGATTCCTGAATCTTTGTCCAGTAATCATCTTCATCTATTCTTGAAGAATCGTAAATATTTGCTAAGTTACCACAACTGTCAATAAAATAAACATCATCTCCGTCGCATCTTGTTGATCTTGTTTTAAAACAATTTGTCTGAAACTCTGGTGCACTGCACAAAAATCCTTCATGGAATTCTATACTTAATGCTCCTGCACTTTTTTGTCTATCTTGACAATCTTTTTTTGTTGTTAATTCACATGTTCTTACATTTTCTCTTGAAAATACACATGCTCCTTTTGCTCCGGGATTTGCATTTGATAAACAGGTTACTTCATCGTCGATGTTTGATAAATAAGTTGTTTGAATTCCGCCATAAAGAATAGACATTTTATTACATGCAATTTCAGTTACTAATGCTGCTTGATCTCCTATAACACAACATCCAAGTTGACATTGTGAAAGTTCAGATCTTTTTGATTCACTCCAGAATCCTCCTCTGTTTTCACAACTTTTTCTCGGAGTGTTTTGCATACATACTCCGTCTTGCTGAAGAATACATGTTCCTAATTTACAATAAGAAGTAGATTCACAATATGCTGAAACACTTTCGAATGGGCTGTCTGCACATAAACTTTTATCTTCAACATTCTGACACCATGCTCCGTCGTTATTTACTCCTCTTAATCTTTCACAACAAGTTATTGCAGACGCAACTCCAATTAAGAAAATTCCTAACATAAATAGACTAATTATTTTTCCCCTCATTTTATTTTAAATATCCTGCAGGCCAAACCTGTCCTCTCGTTGCAAACTGAAATTTATTTCCTGTATTTCTATCTGTTAGAACGTAAACTTTTGTTCCGCTCTCAATAAGATTTTTTTCAACCTTTAAGTCGTGGTAAAGAGTCATATACGTCGATATTTCTGAATCTCCGTAAGCAGTTTCCCATTCAACTATATTATTAGCAATTGCAGACAATTCATAAAGATTATTGTCCATCATTACAACAAATGAATCATATTTCTGAACATCTGTTCCTTTTGTTAAGTCCATAGAATAATTAAACGTTGCGACAATTCTCTTTGGTAATAATTGAATTATTTTTTCCCCTTTTCTTAAATCAACAGTGTAACCTTGTCCTTGATAACTATTTTTCATAGAATTAAAACATTCTTCAACTTGTTCATTAACTGCATTTTCTAATTCGGTTTCGATACCAGAAGTCAATGCAGGTTCTTGAACTATACATGGTCGGTAATACTCATTTGTGTAACATAAATACTGAACTTTATTATCTTGATAAAGAAGATAATTTCCTGGATTCATACTTCCTCCCTGAAGAGATAATTTTTTTACAGCGTCGATAATTTCTTTTTCGATGCAGGTTTGAATAAATGATTGCGGATTTTGTTCTCCTGCACCAATAGTTGTTTGAATCTGCGGATAAAAAATATAAACAGAAACTCCGACGGCAACTATAACTATTGCAATAATTATAAAAATTGTTACTTGACCTTTTCGGTTCCACCTCTCGTTCATATTTATTTTAAGAAATCTTTATTTATAAACTTTAAGAATTATTTTACTTTTTCTTAATCTTCTGTTTCTACTCTCGGTGCTAGAAGAAAATTAAGTTCCATGTGTTCTGTTTTTACATCTATCTTTAACGGATGGTCATTTGCAAAATGTAAAACAGTTTTGTTGCAAAGTTTTGCACCTTTCATAAATTTTTGTAAATATTCCAAACTATATTTTGATTTGCAGTTTTCAGCCTCGATTGTTGCTTCATCTCTTGAAAATTCTGAACGTGCTGAATTAATACCTTTTGATTCAATAGCAAATCCTGCACTGTCAATAATAAAAGAACAAGCATCTGATACAACCATACAGTCTTCAATTGCAGAAATTAAATCTGGCGAGGACATTTCAACTTTTGCACTATATTCTAAATTAGGCATTTCTTTTTCCTGTCCTTCAATTTCAATAAGATTCAAACTAAAGTTTCTTTTGATTCTGTCTTGAATTTGTATATTAAGAAAATTTTCTTTCTTCTCAAGAATTAAAGAAGTTCCGTTTCCGCATCTTTTTAGAATTCTTTTCAGACTGTCTAAATTAATTCCAAGAACTTCATTTCCTGTTTCAAATTGTGAGAAAGCGCTTTTTGGAATTCTGAATTTGACCATTGCAACATTTGCGGGGTCTATAGCAGTCAGACTCATTCCAAACTCATTTATTTTAATTTTTACCTCGGTAACTAACTCAGATATAATGTCTATAACTTTAGAAAGTAAACTCGGGTCATCTAACTTGACTAGCATATTTAGTGAAACAAAATACCTCTTTTAAGCATTGTTATTTTTTAGTATAGGTTATTTATTTAAACTTCTCTCAATCTTCTTTCTCATGGAAAATTCTCCAAGTATAAAAGAGGAGAGAATAAGAAAAATAACTAATCTTTACTATTCAAATCCTGAAATTCAGAAAGCAATTTTGAACTTTGCGCTGAATCGGGAAGTTTGTCCAAGATATTTTGAGGGATTTGGAAAGAGACCTGACTATTTAGAATATGAATCTGATATTTCTGGACTTGTAAAAAAAGGTGCGACATCTTTTCACTGTTCAGAAGAAATCTGGAGCAATCCGCTCAACATAAAAACAGGAATGTCAGAAAAAGAATTAAATGAACTGCGCACAGGATGGGATTTGCTAATTGATATAGATTGTAAATGGTTTGATTATTCAAAACTCGCAGCCAAATCCGTGATAAAAGTTCTTGAAGATAACGGCGTGAAAAATATTGGAGTAAAATTCTCAGGTTCAAAAGGATGGCACATTATCGTTCCTTGGAAATCTTTTCCAAAACAAATCAACAGCGAAGATACAAAAAACTTATTTCCTAAATTAGCAAGAGTCCTAATTAATTATCTCCGTTTTTATGCCGAGAAAGAATTAAAGCAAAATCTACCTGAAGATTTTTTAGAGCAATTTAAATCAGTAAATATTCGCAGAGGGATTAAATGTCGTGAATGTCAAGAAATTGCTTCTGAATATGAACTCGTTGAATTTTTTTGTGATAAATGTAATCTTGGTGAGCAGAGAAAATTACCTATTAATAATACTATAGAATTCAAGTGCCCTGTTTGTAAAAATAAATTCATCAAGAAAAAATCTCTTCAAGTTTATGAATGTCCCAAGTGTAAACAAAATTCTAAAGACAATTCATCAAATTTTCTTATTCACCAGCAACCCGAAGAAGATTTATTTGAACTTATGGGATTAGATTTAATTTTAGTTTCACCTCGCCACTTATTCAGAATGCCTTATTCTTTGCACGAAAAAACTGCACTTGCCAGCGTCGTGATAGACAAAAATAAAATTTCCGAATTTCAGCCGAAAGATGCAGACCCTTTGAAAGTCAAAATAAAAAATTTCACACCAGAATGCAATGAAGGCGAAGCATCCAGATTAATTTTACAGGCACTTGATTGGAGCAGAGAACACGCACCAGAAGAAAAGAAAACTTTTGAGTATAAGCCTATTAATATAACAGACCGCTCCGAAAAAACTTTTCCTCCTTGCATTCAACGAATTCTTTTGGGAGTTAAAGACGGTAAAAAGCGTTCTATCTTTGCATTGATAAATTTTCTCCGTTCAATTGGAACAGAAAAAGATGAGATGGAAAGAATAATTTATACTTGGAATGAAAAAAACGAACCAAAACTTCCGATGGGTTACATTAATTCGCAAATTTCTTGGGCACTAAAACGCAAACCTCTGATGCCGCCAAACTGCAAGGAATTTTATCAGGGAGTTGGCGTTTGCGTCGCCGACGAACTTTGTTCAAAAATAAAAAACCCAGTAAATTATGTTGTAAGAAAAAATTTTCAGTTAGACAAAAGTCAGTCGAAAAAGAAAGATAATTTTAAAAACAATAATTAATTCTATTCATTATGAAAAAAAAGGTGTTATTACTAATTTTGTTTTCTTTAGTTTTCTCTGCGATTATGGTTTCTGCCGCAGTAAATGATACTAATGATAAAGCTTACAAGTGCCTTGAAGATAAAGTAACTGGAAAATGTTCTTCTTTATCCACAGAAGAAAAAATATTTTCTGTTCTTGCAATTGGAAAATGTAAATCTGAATTAAACACCGAAGCACTAAATGGCGAATGCTGGCCTGCATCTTCATGTAAATTAAAAACAACTGCTCAGGCAATTCTTGCTGTCGGAACAAATACAAAAAAAGCAGAAGACTGGCTTTTGTCGAGGACAATTGACTTTGAAAATATAAATTGGTTCCTTCAGGTTGAAAGTGCAAACTTAACAAACTGTAAAGCAACTTATTCTGGCGTGTCTTATGATTTCACAGTTAACGACGATAAAACTCTAAGCCGAGATGCAGGAACCTGTTTAACATTGTACTCTCTTTCGGGAGGAAGTTATTGGTTCAAAATTTCTCCAAGTTGTTACAATCAAGAATTTCAAATATCATGTACAAATTCTTTCATAACTTCTTTATTATATCAGAAAATAAATTCTCCAAAATATTATGTATCTGAAAAAACACATTCAGCTTCAGGAGCAGGAACAACTTCAGAAAAAGTTAATGCTTTATGTTTTGCTGAGGGAAATACCTGCGACTATGAAGGAACATTGTGGGCAACAATGGTTTTGAAATTCAAGAAACATGACATATCTGCTTACATGCCTTACCTAATTTCTATGGCTGATGAAAACGTAAAATATCTTCCTGAATCTTTCCTTTACTCTTTGACAAATAACTTTAAGACAGATTTACTAAAACTGCAAAAGGAAAGTAAATTTTGGTCTGTATCTGGAAATCAATTCTATGATACTGCAGTTGCTCTTCTCCCTTTCCAGAATCAGGAGCTTCAAGAAAAAACAAATTCAAAAAACTGGCTTACTGAAGTTCAGGGTAGCGACGGATGTTGGAACAGTGGAAACATAAGAGATACAGCATTCATCCTTTATTCTTTATGGCCTAAAAAAATTTCTTCAACCGATGCTACTCCGTCAGTAAAAGATTGTAAATCTTCTGGTTATTTCTGTCTTTCTAATGCTTCATGTTCAACAGTCAAAGGAAATGAGTTGTCTGACTACAGTGGTTGTTTTGGAACAACAATTTGTTGTAGCGAAGATGAACCATTAGCAACATGTAATGATTTAGAAGGAGAATTTTGCCGGTCTGATGAAATATGTTCGGGAGGAAATATTGTAAGTTCCTCTGATTCAAACTCTGCTAAATTCTGTTGCGTTAGCGGAACTTGTGAATTAAGTGAACTCCCTGTATGTGAACAAAATGGCGGGTTCTGTCGAAGTAACTGTGTAAGTGGTGAAAGATCATCTGCAGATTCATGTTCATCGTCGCAAATTTGTTGTGTTCAGAAAGAAACAAGTTATGTTTGGTTAATCATCTTATTGTCTGTTCTAATCATCTTAGCTGTATTGGGAATAATCTTCAGGAAACAGCTTAAAGATTTCTTCATGAAACTTAAATTCAAATTCGGAAAGAGAAAAGCTCCAACTCCGATAGCAAGACCTGTTTCAAGACCAGTAACTCCTTCTTCAAGAGTTTACCCTGGAGCAGTTCAGAGAAAAATAATCACAACAACTACTACAACAAAAGCTCCTGGAAAAACGCCTGTTGTAAAGAAAACAAAAGTAGTCAAGACAAAAAAAGCAAAGAGCGATTATGAAGATGTTCTCAAGAAATTAAAAGAAATTGGGAAATAAACTTTATTAACTCTCTTTATTTTTATTTAATATGAAAAAAGTTGTGATTGTTTTCCTTTCATTCATCTTTTTATTTTTCCCTTTAGTCTCTTCAGCAGAAATAACTATTTTGAATCTAAATGAAAATTTAAGTCAGAGTGAAACTTTAGTCGCAAAAGTTTCAGGAAATTTTCTAGATGTAATCGCTGATGAAAATATTTTTTTCTATCGAGGACAAATACTTGATAGGAACTTCCAAGTTTCAATGGAGCATAATGTGCAGAAGATAGGAGACGATTATTATATTTACGCTTTGACTTCTGGAAAAACTCCTGAAAATTATTCTATTACTATAGAAAATGTAAGATACATGAAAGGAGCAGATATCTCTACAGATAAAATCATAAAAAACTTTTCTATCACAAATGAAATTGCTGCTTTCTCTGTCAAGCCAGGTTTCGTTCTTGCTTCTGGAGATTTCTTTGTTGAGGTTCAGAACCTAAAAGAAAATGAAATAACCCTCGAAGCAGATACAATAATTAATAATTCTGGTGTAAGAAAAATATTCGTTTCAGGTTCTTCCTTAACTCAGGATTCGATAACATTAAAATCAGGAGAGATAAAGAAAATAAATTTCAAACTTGGAGAAGGTTCTCCATCGTTGCAGAATATAGAATTATCGTCGGGAACTTTTGTTTATCATCTTCCTGTCTACATTTCAACATCTTCTGGGGTTTCAGTAGTCGAAGAATCTTTCCGAATTGAACCATCTGTTTTAACTTTTAATCTGGAGGCAAATTCCACAACAAAAAAAACAATTAGAATTTACAATACTGGAGATAAAGAACTGAAAGATGTTATTCTTTCTTTATCAACTTCGCTTGGTCCATATGTAACTTTATCAAAAACAAAAGTTGATTTGGATGCTAAATCAAATGTGCAGGTTGAATTATCTCTATCTTCAAAAATAGAAACTGAAGTTACAGGAACACTGAATGCCAAGTCAGGAAATCTTACCACCTCGTCGGAAATATCTTTAAATTTTTACAAAACAACCATTTCCTCTAATGGAACTGTTTCAGCCGTAAAAACCTGTGCAGAACTTAACGGAACTCTTTACAATACTGAAACACAAAAATGTACTAATAATATTGATGCAAAAGACGGCTGGTGTTGTTTGGGAACTATAACTGTTATTGAAGGAAACTCAACAAATCAGATAATTGCTGCAGTAATAATCGGAGTAATAATAATCGGACTTGTCTGGTTCTATTTTGCAAAATATAGAAAAGCAAAAAAGCCAGTTGATTTATTAAAAATAGCAAAACCAAAAACAGGATTTTTCAAAAAGAAATAATTAAACAAAAAAATCTAACGTCTTTTCTGTATCATATTCTTCTCTGTAATGTCCGTTAAGATTATACTCTTTCAATTGCCTTAAATCTGTTTCTCCTAACGAACTTATTTCTTCTTTCTCGTCGTTAACTCTCTTTTCTATCTTCCTTTCTTTTTCCAGTTCCTCTTCTAATTCTTTTTTTGAATTAATTTCTTTATTGAAATATCCAGAATACTGAACTCTTATTAGACTCATTTCTTTTTCTTAGAAATTTTTTTCTCTTTAGTTTCTTTTACTTCTTTTGGGGTTTCTTTCTGTCCCAAAACTTCTCTTAATTTATTTTCCAGAATATTTTTTTCTGCCTGCATAATCCTTGCAATTTCCTCATATCCATGAAGTCTTCTTGTAAGTTCATTGAGGATATCATTCCATTCACAATTCGTCAGAGAAAGATTCTGAGGAGAGATTACTTCAATGTGAGCAGGCATATATTTGAACATTAGAATAACAAGGTATAATATATTTTCAGCATCAACTTCAATCTCTGCAAAACTTGTGTAGAAATCCTGATGGTCTTTCATTAGAACAGGCGGATTAACTGTCGTATTCTTTACTTTGATTCCTTTTTCTTCTCCAATTTTCTTTATCAGACTATCAAGAGTTTCAATAAGGTATTCTTGTGGTCTTCCAAGAACTTCCATGATTAACACTGCATTTATTTTTTCAGTTGAATTCATTTTTTCTTTTCCTGTTTTTTACAAAGAATAAAGTCCCAAAGGCAAAACAAAAAATTACAATTCCGCCAAAAGCTAAATTCTTTCCTAAATTGGATTTATCATTTTCGCTTTTTATATCTTTTGAATTCAAAATTATTGGCGTTAAATTCTGTTTTGTATTCCTTGTTTTCTGAACTAACTCACTAAAATTTTCCTCTTTCTCTTTCACAATATCTTTTTCAGAGGAATTATTTTCTTCTTTCTTTTCTGTTTCCTCATTGCTCACACAGGCAAGTCCCTGTAATTTTATTTTTTCCAATGTCTTCTCTCCGATTCCTTCAACATCAAGTAAGTCATCAAGTGAATCAAACGGCCTATTTTCAATAATCCTTTCAGCATAAACTTTTCCAATTCCTGTTAAATTATCAAGCTTCTCTGCCGACGCCGAGTTTATGTCAATCTGCGTTTCATTGCACATTGCAGAAACATTAACAATTACAAAAATAAAAAGTAAGATAGATAATAATCTCCTCATGAAACTTAAAATAAAAAAGCATTTTTATTGTTTATTGTGATATTTTTCATTAAAATCTGTGTATTCAATCTCGCCTGGCTTTTTTCCCCGTCGAGCAATCAATATTTTTGAAAATATTTTGTTTTCCAAATACCAGACACACATTCCCTTTTCTATCTGGTCCAAATAACCATTTCCTTTAACTTCCAATCCAATAACATCAAATTTTTCTCTATCTTTCTTTTTATAATTCTCTGGAATCGGTGTCCCGTCAATTGTTTCTTCTTCCTTAATATTCTTAAAACAAATAAAATCAGGAAATCCTGTTCCGATAGTTAACGCCTTCAGAAAAGGATTATATTTCCTCTTCGCTGGAACAACTTTATTTTTCTCATTGTCGACGGTGTTTGTCCATTTGCTGACTATCCACCCCATTCTCTCTAAATCCTGTCTAACTTTCGCCTCAAATCTTTGCCCCTTTGCACGAGATTTTTTTCCCATCTCGGACTTTTCTATCGTCATGAAAAATTCTTAGAATGAGAAGTTTATATTTTTTTACAAATCTCTTGCCTTCATTTGCTTTAGCGAATGAATGGACGTGACTATAAGTCTCGTGCTTGTAATGTTCTTCGCTTATTTGCTTTCGCCCGTTTTATAGCGTCAATTAGAATTTCTTCCACTTTTCTTTCAAGCGCAGTTTCAACTTCATCAGCGACGCTGGAAATTCCTTTTTCTTTGTCTAGCTCTTTCACTAGCGGACGAATGTTTGATTTTATAATTATTCCCATTGTCTCTATATTATCATTTTATTTCTGTAGCAGTTAAGATACATGCTGAATTGCAAACACAAGTATGAGAATAATTTGTGATTACTTCATCTCCAACATTATTACAATACCAACTAACTCCAGGGTAATGCCCCTTGCACGCATTTTCTACAATGCAAGTTTTATAGATCTTAGCTACATCTTCTTCAAGCAAATCATATTTTAACTGCAACTCCGATAAATCTGTTTGAATAGATTCTTTTTCATTTACAAGGATATCTTTCTCGGATTTTAAATTTTCAATATTTTTGCCGAGGGAGATAGTGTTGAATATCAAATAAAAAACTCCGCATAAAAGTATTCCTATTACTGCAATAAATATTATCTTATTATCTTTCATTTAATCCTCCTTCTTCATCAATGGAAATATTACACATTCTCTCATTGGCTTGTCAACAAGATAAGAAAAAAATCTTTCACTAAATCCAAAACCGCAGACAGGAGGCATCCCGTATTTTAGCGCTTCAACAAAACTTTTGTCATGCTCCATGCTTTCTGCATCTCCTTTTTTCTTTTTCTGCATTTGTTCTTTGAATCTTTCTTCCTGGTCAATTGGATCATTCAATTCAGAATAACCATTTCCCATCTCTGTTCCTGCAATAATAACCTGAAACTGCTGAACAACTTTATTATCTTCGGTATTTCTCTTCGCCAGAGGGGCAAGTTCAACCGGCTGATTAATTAAAAATCCAGGTCCAGAAATATTTTTCCTGCAATATTTCCATAAAATATCTATAAGTCTCCATTTGTCAACTCTCTTGTCATACTCCATCTTGAGAGAATCAAGTTTCTTTCTTATTTTTATTTCATCATCTTTGTAAATATCAATTCCTGTTTTTTCTTTAATCAAACTTGTATAATCATAATCTACCCATTTTTTTCCTAAATCCACTTCAAATCCGTGAGTCTTGAATTTCAATGTTCCTAAAACTTCTTTGGTTATTTTTTTATATAATTCCTCGACGAGTTTCATCCCGTCTTTATAATCTGCATAAGCCCAATAGAATTCCATTTGTGTGTAATCCTGAAGATGTTCCATATCCATTCCTTCATTTCTGAATTGTCGTCCAATTTCGAACGTCTTTTCATAACCTGCAACCATTAATTTTTTCTGCCATAATTCTCCCATTGAAATTCTAAGATAAACATCTGAGTTCAATGCATTGTGGTGTGTCTTGAAAGGCGTCGCTGCTGCTCCGCCCGCAGAATTTTCAAGAACAGGAGTTTCAACTTCCAAAAATCCTTTTTCTGTCAAAAAATTTCTTGTCATTTGCCAAAACCTTGATTTTTTTACAAAAAGTTCTCTGACTTCAGGATTCATAATAATATCAAGATATCTTTTTCTGAATTTTTCTTCCTCGTCCTGCAATCCGTGAAACTTTTCAGGCAACGGCAAAATTGCTTTGCTTAATAATTCAATTTTTTTTACGAGAATGGAAATTTCCCCTGTTTTTGTTTTGAATATCTCTCCCTCAACTCCTGCAAAATCGCCAGCGTCGAGAAACTTCTTGAAAAAAGAAAATATTTTATCAGGCGTCTTCTCGTCCTGAAAAACAATTTGAATATCGCCAGTTCCGTCGCGAAGTTTTGCGAATGCAATTTTCCCCAAATCTCTTTTTGTAATTAATCGTCCAGCTGTTTTAACTTTTCCTCCAAGTTTTGTCTTCAGACATTCATCCACAGAATTTTTCTTGTCAAATTTATCCGGATACGGATTTATTCCATCTCTTTTCAATTCTTCAATCTTTTTAACTCTCTCATTAATTATCTGTTCTTCGCGTCCCATCTTTGTAATAATGAGTTTCAGTTTTTATATTTAACCTTGAAAGATTTATAAATAACCTTTTCTTAGATTAATTATGTCTAAAAAAAGAATTGTGAAAAGAATAGAGATGGACGAAGAATGCTGTCATTCTCATAAATGGTCCTGTTGCAAATGCAATGGTGCATTCGGTGGAATTTATTTCCTTGGATTCGTCGGTTCAACAATCTATTACCTTCAACACGCAGCAACATTCGGTGCAGGATTCATAGGATTTCTTAAGGCATTAGTTTGGCCTGCTTTTTTGGTGCATAAATTATTGGGATTGTAATTATTCCCAGATTTCATCTAAGATAATTCTTTTATCAAAACTTCCTCTATCTTTAGATTTCTTTGCTTTAATTTTTTCCATTTCTTTTCTGTCAAAATTCTTAAATTTATAAATAGCGTCGATAACTTCTAAAATATCTGCAAATTCTTCCTCGCTGTTGTTTATCAAAAATTCTCCAACTTCTTCTTCAAGTTTTTCTTGCAATTTTTCCCAAAACTCTTCCTCGTCAGCAATATGCAATTTTGGAACTTTTCCATCTGCTTTAATCTTTTCTGGAATTTTATCTCTAACCAATTTGTTATACTTCATCATCATCTTTTTCTTTTCCCAAATTTTCTGTCCATTTCATCATTCAGCAATCCGTCGGCAACTTGCTGAAATTTATCCCATCGCGAAACATGTTGATATCTTATTTTTTTAAAATTTTCCTGTAATTTTTGCACTTTCAAAAATAGCGGAAGTAATTTTTGGTCCTTTACTTTGTATTCCCCCAAAAGTTGTTTTACAACCAATTCAGAATCTAAAAAACAAGTTAATTCATCGTCGGTAAAATTAGATGCAAGTTCCAGCGCTTTTATTAGTGCCTGATATTCTGCAATATTATTTGTTACAAATTTTCCAACTTCTCCGCTATATTGCGTCAAAATTTTTTCTCCATCTCTGACAATCACCCCAATTGCACCGGGCCCAGGATTTCCTCTCGCACCGCCGTCGCTGTTAGTATATATCATAAATACAAAAAAGAAAACGGATTTTTATATTTTATCAGATATGTAAAATTTTAAATTCCTTAAAGTCTTGTAATTTTTCTTCCTTAATTTCAACATTTCTTATCTGTGAATGTTTAGGTCCCTGTTTGCACAACTCAATTAATTTTTCCACATTATCTGCTTCTCCCTCGGCAAAAACCTCTACTCTGCCGTCTTCAAGATTTCTTACAAATCCTCTTATATCTAATTTTTCCGCATTGTCTTTAACAAATTGCCTGAAAAAAATTCCCTGCACAGTTCCATTAATATACAATCTGACTGCTTTTTTCATAGCAATGGGAGAGCCAAACAGATTTTAAAGTTTTGCTAACACGAAAATATTTTTAAGCAGTTACTTATTGCAAATTTAATGAATCTGTCAGAAAAAATAAGTAAACCTCTTATTATAGTCAATTTGGAAGCCAATGAAAAAAGAGCATTGCACCGATGGAATAAAATCACACCCTATTTAGATTTTCATAATATTCAATATGATTTTTTTCCTACAGAAAAAAGAGAAGATGCGGTTAATTTAGTAGAACAGGATAAAGACCATGAAATTATTCTTAGTGTAAGTGGTGATGGGGGAATGAATGCGATTTTGGAAGGAGCAATGAAAAATTCTCAGGATAAAATTATAGGAACAATTCCAGGTGGAACTGCTAATGATATCGCAAAAACTTTTGACCTTTACAGTTGTCCGGAAAAATTATATTCTGCCTTGAATCATAGAAATTTTAAAGAAATAGACGTCGGGCAAGTAAATGAAAAATATTTTCTTGGTCATGCAAGTATTGGGTTTGATGCTCTCGTTTTAAATGAAAGAAACAAGCGGTGTTTTCTTAAAGGGAAATTAGCTTATTTCTCTGCTGTTTTCCGAGCACTTTCTCAATATAAATCAAATCTGATGCAAATTAAAACTGATACTGAAAAAATTGAAAAAGAAACTTTCATGGCAGTTGTCTCAAATATTCCCTATTATGCCGACGGAATGGAAATTGCACCTTGTGCTAAATTGGAAGATGGCCTTTTGGATATGTGTTTAATTGAAGGAAAATCCAGCTTAGGATTATTAATTAACAGCTTATCTTTTTTATATTCCCAAAAACATTTAGAAAATCCTTCTGTTTATTATCGCCAGACAAAAAAGTTAGAACTTGCGTGTTCTGCTCCTGTCTTTCTTCAGGTTGATGGAGATATCGTTGAAAAAAATAATCATTTTAAATTTGGACTGGCTGACAAGAAAATAAAAATGTTATGTGCTGACTAAATTCCTCTGTAGTCTAATTCATTATTGACGACAGCAACTGTCTGCGATGCAAAATACATCTTATTTCCAACCGAAACTGACGTAGCAATCTCTTTCAGTCTTTTCAATTCTTTTTTCGGCAATCCTTCATGGTCGCCAAGAATAAAAACACAATCATTTTTTATTTTTGCTTTTCGAATGTCCTCTCCTTTTTTATCCAGAATAAAAATTTGTTTTCCTTCTTTGTTCATCTCTCCAATAATTTCAAAAAAGTTTTTCTTTTCTATCCAACACCCTGGCATAACTTCTGTTTTTTTCCCTTGTTTGTATTTATATAAAATTTTTTTTATCAGATTGCCTACATCTTTCTTACTGATTTCAAGCTCGTCGGTAATTTGAATTTGTATATGTTTTGGCGGGTCTGGTTGCCCATAAAATATAAAATGAAAAATTGCATCTTTTCTAAATCCGTGTGACAGAAAAACTCCCTGAATAAAACTATGAATTGCAATATCCATTCTTCCTGCTTCCATCAGTTTGTTCGCATCAAAATTCCCCGATGTTCTTGCACTCTGTGAGAAATAAACAAATTCACGCATTATTATTTTCCTTAATTTCTTTCTTTAAATTTTTATCAAGTTCCTCGAAATGTTTTCTGCAATGATATTCTATTTCACTTGAACTTTTATGAGCAGGATCATATTTCATTCCTTTAGCCATTAATTTTCTCTCGTGTAGTTCATGAAGAAGAACGAATTTAGTTTCATCTCTTCCAACATCATCATCAATCCATATTTCTCCTTTTGGAACAAAATGATAAACATATTCATGACCTCCTTCAGTAAAATCCAAGAAAAATAAACTTCTGACGATTTCTCCATCAACAACCCATACTTTTATTTTTTTTGTGCTATATGCCTTAAGAAATTTTTTATGTATCTTTTTCATTAAATCTTCTTCATGTTTTTTAGCCCCACTTTCTTTTTTCTGAAGATTTGAAGTAGCCCTCTCTTTTTTTTCAATCGCATCTGCTCTTTTAACTGCCTCATCATGCTTTACTCCTTCTGCCATAAGTCTGTTCATTACGAGCATAGAATTTATGTAATATTTTTCTTCCCCTGGGCTTCTTTCTTCGTCTATCCACAATTCATTTTTTGGAATAAACTTAAATCTGTAATATTGTCCGTAATTTGTAAATTCTTCATCAATATTATCTCGGATATATTTCCCGTCGACAATCCATACAGTAAAATTTGCAATCTTAGAAAATTTTTTGATATATGGCTTTTTCATAAAAGAAATAATATTTTGAGAATTAAAAATCTATTGTAAAACAAACTGCGACTTTGCAAATACATTTCCTTCATTAATTACTTTATACATTCCGATAAATTTATCTTCACTAAAAATACAAATAACTTTCCCTTTCTCCAACTTTTCTTTTTTAACTAAAAATTTTTCGTCTATCGGAGCGCCATGCAAAATCTTCTCAACAAATCCTTCTTTGACTTTGACAACAGGGTACACTTCTGTAATTTTCTCTGCGGGCAAAATTATTTTTCTTAATTTCTCTTCTTTTCCTTTTTCAAATTCTTGGACTGCTTTTTCAAATTCTTCTTTGGTTACACATTCTTTTTCTAAGAATATTCCTGCTCTGATTCTTCTCAATGAAGTCATATGTGCACCGATGTTCATTTCTTCTCCCAAATCGTGAATTAATTTTCTTACATAAGTTCCTCCCTGACATTCGACTCTGAAAGAAATATTTTTTCCGTCTTTCTCAAGCAATTCAAACTTTTTTATTTCTCTTTCTCGTTCTTGCCTTTTGACACTCGAACGGACAGGAGGAAGTTGAATTATTTTTCCTACAAACTTTTCTTTGATCACTTTTTTTATTTCGTCGAGAGAGACATCGTCGTGAATGTGCATTGTTCCTTCATATTCTTTGTCTTCGCCAATAAAAAATCCAGTAAGTTTCACAGCTCGGTTTAATGCAATCGGCAAAACTCCAGTAACCATGGGGTCAAGAGTCCCAAAGTGGCTCGCCTTTCTAAGTTTCAATTTGCTCCTAATAAAATTCACGACGTCAAAACTCGTCCAATCAGCAGGTTTGTCAAAAATTATAAGTCCAAATTCCAATAATTCTTTTACTGATTTTTTTTGTTTAAGTTGTTCTAGGTTCATTTTCTTCTCCAAATAACTTTTCTTTTCTAAGCTTTCTCAACTCTGTCATCTTCTCCGTCGCGTATGAAAATGCCTGCGGTTTCATATCGAGATGCATCATAATAAATTCCCTAATCATTGTTCTGTTTTTCTTTCCAGCTTCTCGCAACATCCAACCCGCACCTTTCTGCACATAAACATTGTCATCGTAAATTAATTTTTCTGCAAGTCGCAAAGTCAATTCAATTTTATTTTTCTTAATCATTTTCATCGTCGATTCAATCGCTAACCTGCGCTCCCAAAAATTTCGCGAGTTCGCCATTTCTTTAATCTCGCTCATCAAAAATAAATTGTTCAGTAAAATTTCCGCGAAAATATCCGTCGCAAGATAATCAATATGGTCCCAAGTTACTGCTTTGTTAAGTCGTTGTCTTAAAAATTTCCAAGTTTCAAGATTGAATTGTTTTTTGTATTGCTGAAGAATGTGGATTGCTAAACTTTTCTCCTCATGAATATTCGAATTCCACAACTCGTCGAAAAGATTGTAAACTTCGTATATATCTAAATTCTTGTACTTCTTTGCTATTTCACGAGAATCTGGAGTCATAACTCCGAGAACTTCAAAAGGCGTCGCTAAAATTCTTTTCATAAACGGAATTTTTTCTGGTTTTACCTTTTCTCTCAATTCTCTTTTTATCTGCTCTGCCTCTGAAATCATATTTCCTCCCAGCAATTTCTGTTGCTGGCAAATTAAATTTCCTATTTAATTTATTTCCTCCTCTTCAATTTCAATTCTATCGCAGGTTGGAAACTCTTCAACTCTTTTAATTTTCATTTTACCAAGTAATCTTCGCGCAACCTCTTCTGACAAAATTGTTCTGTTTTTCTCTTTGTCGTAAAAAGTATTTTTCAAATTCAATTTGCCGTCGGCAACCAAATAGATTACATTTCCGTCTTCTGTTCTTTTTCCATAAGGAAATATTTTGTGTCTCTTCAAACGATTCGCAAACTGCCAACAATTTTTCAACTGCGCTGTGCAAAGATGCACTTTCAAACCAACTTTCTTTTTTGATAATTCTTTCAAAATCCATTTTCCCGCTTCAAGACTTCCACTAACAACATAACCTCCTTCGTTCATTTTGTATTTTTTTGTAGTTTTGTCAAAATTAGTTTCTGACAATTCAAACTCATTTAGATTAACAAATCTAACTAAATCTTTCGCGCGCAAAATAAAATCTAAAATTTCCTTTTTCTTGTCAGGAATCATTGGCAATTCAATTCCAAGATTTTCTTTTTTCCAGAATAAATTAGCGCTTTTTATTTTTTTCAAATCTTCGTCAATGGAATTTTTGTCTAATAAGAAAGCAGGGTGAAATCTAACTTCATCGACACATTTTGAAAGTTTTTTCAATTTGTCTGCTGTGATGAATCGGGTCGGAAGATAAATATGAATGTGAAATTTTTTGCCGAATTTCTTTTTCAATTTCGACGCAAATTTTATTGTCCTGTCAAAAGCAATAAGTGGGTCTCCACCTGTAATTCCTGCCGACGTTGCCCTGCTGTCTTTAACTTCCTGAATTATATCTTTAACATTTTTACATTCTCTTTCATGTGCATAAATAATGTTTTTGTTTTTTCTTTTCTCGCTTAAAGAACAATACCAGCAATCTCGTTTACAAACTCCAGTCACAAATAAAACAAGTTTTTCTCCACGAACGCAATACTTACAACCTTCTGCAATTCCATTGATACAATGTGAATCAAATTTTGTTTTCATTTAAAGAGAAATAAAATTTAATATTAAAAACTAGTGTCCTCTTGAACTCTTGTTGTAATCTCCTGTCTTCATATTCTTTTCTTCTTTTGGAGATTTAACTTTTGTAGTATGTTTCATTTCTTTAGCTTCTGTCTTCTCAATTTTCTGTTCTGCTTCAATAGTTGCTTCTTTCTTTTCTTCAGTTTCTTTTTGTTTCTCTTCGCTGACTTCTTCTTTATTGATTTCTTCAGCTGTTTCTTTCTTCTTTTTCTTTGCAACTTCTTTAGCTGATTTTTCAATTTTCTCTTCTCTTAATTTCTTGAATTTGATTTTGTCGCTTAATTCTGCAAGTTCTACTCTTACAATGTCTCCTTCTTTTATTGCTTTAACTTTTATTTTTGAAGGCGGATTTTTTATTCCTCTGTTCCAAAGAACTTCATTAAGATATTTGTCAACTTTAATCTTGTCCATATCTCTGTCTCTGACTTTCATATGTCTTACTAAGAATTCCCTTACTGCTCTGACAGCTTTGTTTGTTCTCTGGTATCTTGGAACAATTTGCCATCTGTGTCTTAAAGGAATAACATATTCTCTTTCAATCTTGTCAGTTTTTGTTTCAGCCATTTTATCCAAGGTGCCACTTTCTCATCTTTCGTGGTCTTATATCTAATTTAGTTCTTCTCCAACTTCTTCTTCGTGCAGTTATTGCAGAAGGATGGATTCTTTTTCCAGTTCCGTATTTTTTCATAACAACCCAAACAGGAGCCCATTTAGTTTGTCGTCCTGCTACTGCAAGTCTTGATTTCTTTTCCATCAACCCTCTCTGTCTTTTTGAAACATGAGGTTTTTTGACTTCAACGATTTTAGGTTGAACTTGAATATTATTTTTAGAAACTTTTACTTTTTTTACCTTCACTGGTTTCTCTTTCTTTACTTTAGGAGTTTTTTCTGCCATTTACTTTATTTCCTCCAAAAATGCTTTTCCCTTTGCAGTTAATCTTCGTCCAGGTCTTTTTTCTTTTGTTCCTTTAGTTGTCTTGAGTGCTTCTGTGAATCCTGCTTTGTCAGATTGCTGAAGAATTGTTCTAATAATTTTTCCGCCTGCCTTGACGAACTTTTCAGGACGAACTCCTCTGTTCTTTTTACTTCCGTATCTTGTTCTTAATCTATTTACTCCAACAATTCCGTTTTTGTAAATTTGTCTAAGTATACTTGCAGCTCTTTTGTGCCAGAAATCAACGTCTTCAATTGGTCTCTCATTACTCGGCGACGATTTAACGAATTTAGCCCATTCAGGTTCCTTGAACTCAGAAACACTTTTCAGCGCTTCAGCTAATTTAAGATTATATTCCTGCGGACTCATTTCATAAACTGAATTTGTTTTTTCTTTTGCCATGTTTGATTTGTCATTCCTTGCGGAATTTTAGATAAACTAAATTAATAGTTAATAAAAATTGAGGGGAAAATGGGTTTATAAATTTGGCGGTAAGGGAATTATTCTATCTTACATCCAATTAATTCTTCTAGTTCTTTCTTTGTTAATACATCTACAAATCCCCAAAAATCTTTCTCTTGGGCTAAAATTAAATAAGCTTCTCCACATTTTTTATAAAAAAAGGGAACTTTGGATTTTATATTCATTCTAACTAATTCTGTTTCTTTTAGGTTTCCTTCTGTAATTAAATCAAATAATTTATCTGCTTCTTTTTTTGTTCCATTTACAAATAAATCATATTTTTGTATTGCGATTTCAGTTGCATTAATTTCTGCCATTATTAAACTTCCTTTGTTTATTATATTTAATTAACTCTCCTCCTTTTAATAATTCTTGTTCCCATTTTTTAGTTTCGTGGTAATAGGGGTCACTTTGTAATTGGGGCCGATATTTTGTTTGAAGTTTGAATATAAAATATAAAATTATTGGAAAAATTGCAATTGCCGTTAAACCAAAAAGGATTTCCATCCAAATATTTTTTGATTGTGTTGAAGCAAATAAAAATTCTCCCACTAATAACACTGAACCAATTAAAGATGCTCCTAATAGCTGGATTGGTTGATTGATATATCTTGGATTTAAATTCCAATTAGGCAACATCTCATTAAATTAAATTTTTTATTTATAAGAATTATTGTAATCAAATTTCCTTCTTCACTCCAACAGCAGTCGGCGCTTCGCCTCCGTGCCAGGTAAATCTCGGTTTGATTCTTATCGGATAAATTCTTTCTGAATTGTCGTCGAGAACAATCGCGCTACCTTTCATCGACGGGAGATTATTCATGTAAGCATCAATTCCCTGCGAGACATAACTCTGCATAATATAATTCAGCGCTTCCATATCTGGCTTTGAAGTAACTCGATGAGAAATTACAATATCTGATTGCGTCATAACATCTCTATGAATTTGTCCTGGTTGTTGCGTCGCTAAAACAACAGAAATTCCTGGCTGTCTTCCTTCTCTAAGTAACTGAATCAACGCGTCTGTCGCTGCTGTCTTGCCGCCAAGAGGCAAAAACTCGTGCGCCTCATCGATAAACATCCAAACCAGAGGATTCTCTTTTTTCTCAGCGCTAAATGAAATATTAATTCCCTTAGAAACAGATTCAATTTCCTCTTTCTTTCTCGCGTCCATTCTTTCATTAAAAATTTTCCTGCAAACTAAACTAATAACAAGCGCCCTAATATTAAACGCGCCGACAGAATTGTAAATGCTCAAATCAAGAACAGAAGTCATTCCTGCATTAATCAAATCTTTTATCCGATAGCCGCGTTCTTCGCGTTCGCGTCGCTCTTGTCATCCTGTTCAATCCATTCAATAAAATCAGCAATCTCAAATTTCCCGCCCTCTTTAAATTTCCCCATCATTCTCTGAATCAAAATCGAAACAGGATTTGTAATATCAAGCCCAAAAG
>DAHXOU010000007.1 GCA_027364705.1 Nanobdellota archaeon | reverse complement strand
GACTGGGGGCTCGAGTAGGGTGGGAACTATCTAAATATTTTTAACCTCTTTTCTCCTAATTCTTTTATGACTAAAAATTACAAGGATTATTCATACAAAGAACATTCGTATAAAAAATATCAAAATGAAAAAGATGATTCTCACATGATTAACTTCGGTTTAGTTCTGATGGTATTATCTACTCTCGTCGGCACAGGATTGTTAATGGACAAATGTACTAAAACGATAGAACAAAAAGTCCAAAATTATTACAATCAAAATTTAGAACAAGAATATCAAGACTCTAGATAAATTTAAATTTAATTTTTCTTTCTCTTTTCAATGAATCAGCATGAAGTTTGGGAAAACATTGCAGATGAATGGAGCGAGTTTAAAATTCATCCAGCTCACCACGTCGAAGAATTTCTTAAAGATAAAACAGGAAAAATTCTTGACTTAGGAAGTGGAGCAGGACGTCATTTAATGAAGATTCCAAAAGGAAAAATGTATCTCGTAGATTTCTCCGAAAAAATGATTGAACTTGCAGAAAAAAAAGCAAAGAAAAAAAAGATAGATGCTGAATTTGCCGTAGCTGATTTGACAAAACTTCCTTATGAAAACAATTTTTTCGATTCGGCGATTTTCATTGCGGCTCTTCATTGTGTTGAAGGAGAAAAAAATCGCGAGAAAGCAATAAAAGAACTTTTCCGAGTTTTGAAAAAAGGCGCGCAGGTTGAAGTCGGCGTCTGGAATAAAAATTCAAATAAATTCAGAAACGCAAAAAGCAAAGAGCGTCTTGTAAAATGGCGCAACAAAGGAGCACGTTATTATTACTTATACGACGCTGATGAAATTTACAATCTGTTCGAAAAAATCGGTTTCAAGATAATTTTCAAAGAAGACCCAAAGCAGATGATTATTTTTGTGGCGCAAAAATAAAATAAATGTTTATAAAAATTCGAATTATATAATTTGATGGTAAAACTCAAAAAAGTTGAAGGCTTAAGAAAAATTTTGAGAGAGATGCATGAAATTGAATTGAGTAAAAACCAAATAAGAGAATTAATTGAGGAGAATTATACTTGCTGGGCAAGATTTCTTGGTTTTAATGATGTATTAAGACAAGAAATAACTAAAGCTCGTCTTGGAGCGAGAAAAGGAAATGAAGCATATAATTGCATAAACCATGAACTGGAAGATTACAGCAAGAATTGGATAAGATCTATGAATAATCCGGGATATTAATTATTTCTTATTTCCCTTCACAACTTTAATCATTTCAAATATAGATTTCTTTTCAAAGTCAAATATCTTTTTCTCTGCAATATCAAAATTAACTTTCAACAATCCAAGCCCAGATAAAAAAATCGTGCCCAATAACACATCTTTCCCGTCAATATTTTGCAGAGAGAAAATCATTTTCTGAATTTTGTTGTTTATCTTCTTAGATTCCATTTCCTGAAGAATAATTTCTTTAATCTTATCAAAATCAAATTCACTAGTCATCCAAACTTTAGCCAAGACTCTTTCATCATTTCTCTCAAGTCCAATAGGTTTTATCTCTTCATTTTCTACTTGGAAACTGAAAGTCTTCTTTGTTTCAGGAATATAAAAATCAAAATGATATTTGTTCTCTGATTCATTGCTCAAATCAATATCAAAAAATCCAGAACATAAATAGGTCTTGGGATTTTCCTGAATAAACTTCTCAAACTCCTCGGCACATTCAAGTTTTTCAATCAGAAAGTGGGAATTCATCATCATTAAGTTTAAGATTTAATAGTTTAGTTTTTCTTTCGTAAATTTGTTCATAAATCACAGGAATAAGTTTGTCTAATTTATCCTCTGGATTGTAAGGAATTGAAAAATACATATCGTGTTCTGTCTTTCCATAAACTTTTACTTGGATGTTACACAAATTTTCTTCATTTTTATCTTTAGTAACAGTTATAGATTCTCTTAAAATTCCATTAATTTTAACACTTAAGTCTAACATTATTTTCTTTTGGAAATCTGCTTTTTTAATCTTTTTGATATAAATTCACTAATAAACCCTCCAAGGAATATTGCAGTAAAATCGAGAAGATTCTGAACAATTATCAAATTTAAAGGAATATCAAATCTTGCAGCAGGAAAAAAGTTATATGGAATCCATATCGCCCCGATTATCAAACAGAAAAACAAAGATTTTTTTAATAAATTTGTTGTATTTATTCCCCGACTTAAAAAATAATATGCCAAACCAATAACGGAACCAACCATGAGTATATATCCCCACGAGCCTATTTCATGTATCAAAGATTTAGGGAAAAAGAAGTTGTAAAAAATTATTCTTCCAAACATAAAGAAAATTGTAATTAAAATTATAGAAAGCAGATTTTTTGTTTCTAATTTTTTTTCTTTAACATTGGTTGAAAATATCAATCCACATAATATTCCTTCTAAAAAGAAAGGAATTCCGTCGGCAAGACCCGACATAAAAGCATCTACCAGCGAACCATGATGGAAATGATAAAATTCAATAAAACCAAAAAATAGTAACAGAAAAAAACTTGAACCATAAATTAATCCTTTTACTAATTTACTGCCAGGTAAATTTTTTTCAATTAAAATAAAAAATATTGAAAAGAGCAATAATACTATGACTCCGATTATAGTTATAATTGGAAGAAATAATCCATTTTGAATTAACAAACTTTCACCGAAAACAGCTATATCGGTCGGAACATTTATCTTAATAAGTTTATCAAAAATAAAACCCCGCAGTATCACCCAAACAATTAGACTAACTAAAGTTACAAAAATAATTTTCAGCCAATTTTTCTTTATTTTTTCTATAAATGATTCCATCTATTTTCTTTCTTCAATTTCCTCTTTAATTTTTTCTATAAAACTACTTATATCTACAACTTCAATTTTCTTATAGCCTTTGCTTCTAACAGCAAGTTTCTTTTCCTTTTCTTCCTTATCACCGACGACAATTATGTATGGCACTCTCATAATTTCTGCTTCTTTAACTTTTTGTGGAACAGTAGTCTGTCTGAAATCAGCATCAACTCTGACATTAGGAATTTCATTTTCAATTTTCTCAATTATCTTTTTAGCATAATCAACATTTCTATCGGTGAAACTTAAAACACGAATTTGCGTTGGAGCTAACCATAAAGGCAATCTTCCGTTTGTGTGTTCAAGCAAAATTCCAATAAATCTTTCTAAACTTCCGTAAATAACTCTGTGAAGCATTACTGGTCTTTTTCTAGAATTATCTTTGTCAGTATATTCAAGTTCAAATCTTTCAGGCATTGAAAAATCAAGTTGTATCGTGGACAATTGCCATGTTCTGTTCAGTGAATCCTTAACGTGAAAATCAATCTTAGGTCCGTAAAATGCACCGTCACCCTTGTTAACTTTATATTTCATTTTTTTCTTCTTCAAAACATCCTCAAGTATTTTCTCTGCTTTATCCCACATTTTTTCAGAACCGATTCTCTTTTCAGGACGCGTCGAAAGTTCAACATGGTCAAAATCCAGATTAAATTTATTGGAAAATAAATTAATGAGTTCCATAATTTCTGAAATTTCTTTTTCTAATTGTTCCTCTGTGCAAAAAATGTGTGCATCATCTTGTGTGAACTGAATTACTCTAAATAATCCTGCAAGAACTCCTGAGAGTTCAACTCGGTGAACAATTCCGACCTCACCAACTTTTAATGGAAGTTCCTTGTAACTCTTCGGTCTGCTTTTGTAAACAAGCATTCCGCCAGGACAATTCATTGGCTTAACCAAAAAAGTTCTCTTTTCATAATCAGTAGTAAAATTATTATCTTTGTATTTTTCCCAGTGTCCTGAAATCTGCCAAAGTTTCTTGTCCATAATCTGTGGAGTAGAAATTTCTTGATATCCTGCTTTTCTATGTTTTTCTCTCCAGAAATTAATAAGTTCATTTCTAATTATCAAACCATTATTGTGCCAAAAAACCATTCCAGGAGCAACTTCACTGAATGAAAACAAATCCATCTGCTGTCCGATAATTCTGTGGTCATTATCTTTAAGTTTTGAAGTGTCAAGTTTTGTCTTAGAAATTTCATTTAGTAATTTCTTGTAATCATATTTTTCTTCAACAACTGCTGTTTCCCCATCGCTGTCAATTTTTATTTCTCTGCTAAGTTCAGAAAGCGGATGCCCCTTGACTTTTAATTCAAACTCTTTGTAATAACCGAACGGCGCTCGTACAACACTGAAACTTTTTTTCAATTCTTTCTCTGCTTCATCCATAACTTCAATCGCGTGTTCAGGATTTGCTAATTCACGAGATAAATGAGCATAAGGATAAAAAACAATTTTTTCTGTCTTGACTTGCTTAGCAATATCTTTGACATTCTCAACAAGTTTAGCAACAATTTTTTTAGTATCAGAATCAGTCTTCTCAACTGCAGTCATTACAACCAGCGCATCTTTTACAGTCTTCTCTTCCTTTTCCTTTTCAGACAATTCCGCAATGCTTTTCAGTGCTTTTTTCAGCGGTTTGAATTTAATAAAATCAACGTGCAAAAATAAAACTTTCATAATTAAAACATAGTTAAGAAGTTTATAAAATTAATCAAATTATTTTTCTCTAGTTACAGCATAAGCAAAATCTGCCCAAGTCAGCCAGATAGATAAAAGTCCGTAAGCCTGTCCCATGCAGTCAACATTATGTGGCCCATAAATTATCATATCATTAATAAATTTTTTATTCATTATTGAATCTACTTCCCGCCCATCAATTCCCAAATCACAAGCATTTCCAGGAACCTGACACCAACGCAAAAGACAAGTTGTTTTTCCTTTTTCATTTTCAAAAAATTGATAGGGACCTAAAGGACCAAAATCAAGATCTATTAATTTCAAAATTTCATTTCTCCTATTATCCAATTTGTCATAAGCAGAATCAGTCATTTCTTTATCAAGACATTTCATTGCAAAATCAGTTTTCAATCCAATAGAAAAACTATATCGACTTAAAAGCCGATCCGCTATCGGAGAAAATCCACTAACAACATAAAATGGTTCCTTAGGATAAATCATAAAAAAATTATCTAAAAATAGTTATTAAAGATTATTGTAGAAATTTTCCAACTTCCTTCTTCGCTACTTCTCTTTTTTTCTGATGTTCTTTCAAAAATTCATTTATCTTCAAAATTAAAATCATCTTCAATTCTCCAGTCAATAATTTTCCAGAACGATAATCTTCTTCTATTCTTTTCAGTTTTTCATCGTCGGGTTCAAAGAAGAATCTCAAATACTGGAATGAAACATCAACGTCAGGATTTCCTCCCTTTTTCCTGTGCTCTTCCAAAGTATCTCTTCCACCAGAAAAAGCATACTTCTTAATTTTAGTTTCAACTTCCTTTGGAGAATCTGTCAGCGCAATAAAAGAATTCTCATCAGACGAACTCATTTTGCCTTTTGAAAGTCCAGGCATAAAAAAATGATAAGTCGAACTAAGTTGCTCAAAATCAAAATCTTTAATTCGTTTTGAAATATCTCTAGCTAATCTTATGTGTGGGTCTTGGTCAATTCCAACAGGAACAATCACAGGACATTTTTTTTCAAATTCAGGAAGCTGCGCGTGAAGCATATCAGACGCCTGCAATAAAGATGAAATCATTTTCCCTGGAGAAATTTCTCCGTAAACTGCCTTGAACTCATTGAACGTCGCATATCGTGCAAGTAAATTTTGCAGTCGGTAATAAGCATTTGACTTTTCAGAATCTTTGCTCCTTTCACTCTGAAAATAAATCTCGCAATTTTTAGGATTCAATCCGAGCGCAATATAATTTGTAATATATTGTTCAATCGCAATTTTTCTGCTGTCCTCCAAACTTTGTCCTCTTGCATTATAAGCTTCCACATCAGCGACGGCAATGTAAATTTTCGCGCCAAGTTTCTGATAAAAAATCATTTGTTCCGCGAGTATCAAATGCCCCAAATGAAATTTTCCCGTCGGCATAAGCCCAGTCATCATTACAAATTTTTTCTTGCTCTTTATCGCTTCAAGAATTCTTTGAATATCCCGATGTGCAAAAATTATTTTCCGCCTAAACAAAACATTTTTCTCAAAAATATCAGGCAGTTGCCGTAATGGAGAAAGTCCAAATTTCTCGATTAGTTTTTCATAATTAATCTCTCCCTTAACTTCCCACGGATTCATAATCTCTTTCATCTATAAGTTAAGAGGAATTTATTTTTAAACATTGTCTAAATATTTATAAATAATAATTTATTATTTTCTTCGAGGAAAACAAAATGAAAAGGGGAATAACTACGTTAGTATTAATCGTTTTAATGTGCTCTATGATTTCTGCTGAAATGATTTTTACTCAACCGATAAAACCAGTATACAATTTAGGAGATAATGTTCTGGTTCCAATGACGATAAAAGCAACTACAGATATTTCTGGAGACCTACAAATGAATTTAATCTGTAACGGAACTTCAATAAACTTTTACAAAAATGGAATCAAATTAGTTGCAGGAGAAGAAAAAGAAGTAGACTCATCGCTTATTTTAATTAAGAGTATAATTGAAGAAAGCAGAGGATTATGTAGAATAAAGGGGATATTAAACGGCGAATATAAATTAACCGAGGGTTTCACCATCTCAGATATATTGCTTATCGAAGGAAGAATAGAAAAAAATAATTTCAGTTCAGGGGAAACAATTTCAGTAAAGGGAAAAGTAACTAGAGAAGATGGAGAAAAATCTGACGGGATAATCAGTGCAACATTAATAGGAGAAGAAAATCTCACTCAGGCAGGAACAATCAACAACGGAGAGTTCAGTATTAATCTTTCTCTTCCTTCAAATTTCCCTGCAGGAATTTATACTCTTAAAACAGAATCATACGAACGAAATGGCGACGGAACAATCACAAATCAAGGTTCATCTTCATATGAAATTTCAGTTCTTCAGGTTCCGACAAATCTCGAATTAGTTTTTGAAAATAAAGAAATAGACCCAAATAATTTCCTGAAAGTAAAGGCAATTTTACATGACCAGACAGGAGACCCAATAAATTCAGAAGTCCAGATAATAATAAAAAACAGCAATGGAAAAATCCTTGAGCAAAAAAATATCAACACAGATACTTTCTTTGAATATCCAATTAAATTTGACGAGTTACCTTCAGAATGGAAAATTTCCGCAACTTCAAATAAGTTAACTTCAGAAGATAAAATAACAATAAAGGAAAAAGAAAGTGCAAGTATTCAGATAGCAAATAGAACAATAACAATAACAAATAAAGGTAATGTTCTTTACAATGAAACAATTCTGGTACAAATAGATAATAATTCAGTAGAAAATATTGAAGTAAAACTCGGAGTCGGAAAAAGTAAAGAGTATAAAATAAACGTTCCTGAAGGAAAGCATACCGTAGTAATTAAGGAAAAGAATAATGAAATAACTGAAATTGTTGAGGGACAAGGAAATGTTCTAGCAAGAATAACAGGAGCAGCCATCGGGTCAAACACAACTCTTGGAATTATGGGATGGATTGTTTTTATTTTAGTATTATTAATTGGAATATTCATTCTTTCTAAAAAAGTTTATAAAAAACAACCAACTGGAAAAAATATGTTTGGATTAAAAAAGAATTTTGGAGAAAATAAAAGTTTGGTAAAAAAAGACAACTTCAAGAAGATGACTATTGGAGAAGGCTTAACTATGATTCCAAGAATAGGAAGCAAAGCAGAACTTTCATTGTCAATAAAAGGAGAAAAACAGGATGCTTCAATAGTTTGTGTAAAGATAAAGAATTTAATGCAGTCAAAAAAAGGAAGCGGAGCAGAATCAATAAATAAAATAATTGAAACTGCCGACGACAATAAAGCCGTTGTATATGAGAATCAAGATTATCTTTTCCTGATACTTGCTCCATTAAAAACAAGAACAATGAAAAATGAAAAGATAGCGTTAAACCTTGCTGAAAAAGTAGAATTAATTTTATCTGACCATAACAGAAAATTCCACCAAAAACTTGATTTCGGAATCTCATTAAATTATGGTGCAATTGTTGCTAAGGTAGAAAATAATATGATGAAATTTATGACCATGGGAACATTAATGACTGCAGCAAAAAAAATAGCTTCTGTTTCAAACGGAGAAATTTTATTGAGCGAGAATATGAATGACTTGCTAAGATTACAAATAAAAACAGAAAAGAGTGTAAGAGATGGAACTTCAGTCTATACAATAAAACAGATTAAAAGAGAAAACGAAGAAACAAGACAATTC
>DAHXOU010000008.1 GCA_027364705.1 Nanobdellota archaeon | reverse complement strand
CAGATAATAAGGATAAGGTTCCAAAAGAGGGAATTGGAAAAGTGATTGAACGAAGAGAACAATTGAAAAGTAAAGGAATATTGTATGTTCCTGAAAAGCCTTTCTTATTTTTTTCCAGAAAGTGTATATTAAGCTGCTTCCAAGGAAGAAAAAAAGAAGGGATAGGATCACCCCATCCTCTGATAAGTAACGTAGAAATTCATTATGAGGACTGTGAAAAATCTTTCTTTCATTAAATTCAGGAAAGAGGTCTCCCAAAAAGGGAAGAGAAGCAAATTCATATTGTCCAATGCCAACACCGAATGGGATATCTACAAGCATCTTAAGCGTATTGATATAAAGAGCCCATCGAAAAGAAAAATCTTTTAGAAGAGCTAAGTCGGGAGAAGGGCTTGGATATAGATATTTTATAAGAACGATTAATCCAATAAATATAAGCGCCATAATAATTATTTTGATAATTTCTTTTTTTTGTCTGATATTCAGCACTGTGAATAAAAAGTTCATTAAAATAATAGCAATATATGTAGAACGCGAACTTGTTAAATAAACATAAGAAATGGATAAAGCCGATGCAAAATTCAAAAAGAAAGACGTTTGCAACTTCTGCCAGATTCGCGTTAATCTTCCCAAAAGAAAAACCATCGAAAATGTAACATACTCAGAAGCAAGGTTAATATTTCCAAACGTAAAATAGGGAGGAAAATTTGGATAGAGAAAAAATTCTAGTAAGCTACAGCCAACAAAAATTGTTAGGGCAAGAACGATTACATGTTCAAATTTCTCAAACCTCTCTTCGGTTTCTGAATAAAACAAATTAAGAAAAAATATGGCTGCCCCCCAAAACAAAAAGCGCCTTACGTTTTCATACGTATACAAAGGAACGTTGTGGTAATAAGAATTAAATACAATAAAAAATAATGTAAAAATGAGAATATACAAAAACACGGGAGGGAATTTTGGCAAAACAAAACTCTTTGCTTTAAATAAAAATATAAAGATACAAATATTAATGGAGAAAAGAGTCAGCATCCACTTTACAGTGGTAAAAGGGTCAGAAAAACCGTCAAAAATAGCAAAAGGAACCACAAAGAGAACAAAAAAAACAAGAAATGAAGAAAAATAAAAGAAATTATATTTTTTTAAGAAAAATAACACTCTTGAAAGATGGCAAGATAGATACATCCTAATTCTTATGCTTCTTTAGCAAAAATGGGATTTAAAAATCCCATTTCGCTTCTAATCTTATAATGAAAACTCAATTTAATGGCTGTGGTGAGAATATACCTCAGGAGCACTGTGGTGAGCATGTCCATAGCTGGAAGTCCCAGAATCTAGCTCTCTTTCAGTTTCCATCGAAAAAACAACTGATGGAGTAAAAAAAGACAACAAAGTTAATGTTTTTATTAAAGATCTCATAGTATTTATTCCTTACTTAGAAAAAGGGTTACGCAAAACTCTTAGGTAAGCATATCATAAGAAAAGTCTTCTTAACAACTTTAAAAAATATCTTGCC
>DAHXOU010000029.1 GCA_027364705.1 Nanobdellota archaeon | reverse complement strand
CCTTTTATGTATTTTATAATCAGACAGGAAGAGATAGAAGATGAAGAAATTGATGGAATTTGGGGTGTATGGAAAACTCATGGCGATGCAATTTATGCTTTTTTGTGGCTTTTCCTCGGATTTATAGTAGCATTTTCATTTTGGTATGCTATTCTCCAAAATTCGTCGCTATTAAATGCGCAGATAGAAACATACTGTAATATAAATGACCCGGGGCAGGTTGAAGATTGTGTTTCGGAATATTCTTTTACAAGCAATGTAATTTCTTCAAACGCATTATCTAATGGAACCAGATTTCTTTCTATAATAGGAAATAATTTTGGGGTTATGATATTTACACTAATATTCTCGCTGATTTTCGGAGCGGGAGCAATATTTGTTTTAGCTTGGAATGCAAGTGTCATCTCGGCAGCAATAGGAATTTTTACAAAATATAATGTAACCGAAATTCCCTTAGGAATATTACGTTACATGATTCATGGTTTTCCTGAAATAGCAGCATATTTCATAACTGCTCTTGCTGGCGGAATCTTTGGAATTGGAATTGTCAGAAATGGTTTTGGCAATAAGAAGTTTACACACATACTCCTGAATGTAATAATTCTTATTTTTATTGCAGTAATAATTCTTATCATTGCAGCACTAATTGAAGTATTCATTACTCCAGTTATATTCGGATAATCTCTTTTTCGCTAAGGAAATGTTTAAATAGAAATTTTTATTCCAGTTTTTACTAATGACAGAACTAATGTTCAGCACAAATAAAAATTCAGGAGAATTTTCATAATGACAGAACTAGGTGCAATAGAAACAAAAAAAGAAGAGAGTTTCTCAAGTGCAGAAATAGAAAAGAGAAAGAAGAGGATAATTCATTTTCTAAAAGAGAAAAGTAATTGGGTAGTCTATTCAATATTGTCAATAATCTTGATGGTAAGTGTCTATATAAGAACTCTGCCGATGCACATAAATCCTGCTACTGGAAAACCAAAATTGTGGGACATTGCAACAAACAACTGGACACTTGGTCCTGACCTTGATCCATTCTTATTCCTAAGATGGGCAAAATATATTGTAGAAAACGGAAAGTTATTTGTTCTTGATGCAATGAGGTCTGCCCCATTAGCAAATATTTGTTCAGGAGATTTATGTAATTCAATAAATACTGCATCAGAAATGAAGTTGCTCCCGTATATGATAGCTACATTAAGCAATTTATTATCTTTCCTGAATAAAGATTTAACAGTAACTTATGCAGCAATAATATTCCCTGTTGTAATGGCAGTTCTTACAGGAATTGCTTTCTTTTTATTAACGAGGAAAATATTTTACAAAGAAGATAAAAAAATTGCCAATATAATTGCTCTAATAGCAACAGCATTTTTTGTTTTAATTCCTTCACTTCTTCCAAGATCAATTGCAGGAATTCCAGAAAAAGAATCAGTCGCTTTCTTCTTTATTTTTATGGCGTTTTATTTCTTCTTAGAAGCTTATACGTCGGAGAAATTATCAAAAGGTATAATCTTTGGGGCATTAGCAGGAATTTCAACAGCATTATTAGGATTAACGTGGGGAGCAGTGGTCTTCATTTTCATAACTATAGCTATTGCCGTTTTGTTTATATTCCTTTTAGGAAAATTTGATGCTAAAAAATTCCTTTTTTATTCAATATGGTTATTTTCATCTGCACTAATGATGATTCCTTTTTCTACAAGATACAATGTTGTTAATTTAATCAGTTCTGTGTCTACAGGATTGTCATTTATAGTTTTCCTGATAATCGGAATTGACCTTTTAATTTTTAAGAAAAAGATTTTCAATCTGCATGAAAAATTTAAGAAAATAAAAATTCCTCACCAGATAATTTCCCTTATAATTGCTTTTATTGTTATCATTATTTTAACTTCAATAATTTTTGGAGTTTCATTTATCCCGGACATGATAAAAAATGTTATTTCAGATACAATTAAACCTCTTGCTACAGATAGATTTGGAGTAACTGTTGCAGAAAATAAACAGCCTTATTTTACAAGTGATTGGGCAAATGAGTTTGGTCCGATGGTTTTCAACATACCATTATACTTTTGGCTATTTTTTGCTGGAGCAGTGTTCTTATTTAATTATATGATAAAACCTCTTGCAAAAAAAGAAAAAATAATTTTAACGGTGAGTTATGTCCTTTTCCTACTTGGATTAATATTTAGTAAATATTCTGCTGATAGCATTCTCGATGGAGAAAGTGGATTAAGTATACTTATTTATGTTGGTGGATTAATTGTGTTCATTTTAGCTTTTGCATATGTGTATATTCAAAGAAATAAAGAAGGAAAATTATCTATTTTTGATGAAATTAATTTCTCTTATGTTTTGTATTTTATGTTATTAACGATGATGATAATTGCTGCAAGAGGGGCAATAAGACTGGTTATGGTTTTAGGTGCAGTCAGCCCAATTGCTGTTGCATTCCTTATTGTAAAAATTTCTCAGAAATATTTCCATGAAAAAGAAGAAACAAAAAAAGTGTTTATAGCTATACTTGCAATAATAATCTTGCTTGCATCTATGTTTACTATCTGGAGTTATTATCAGAATGACAAAGGCATGGCCGAATATTATGCCCCTAATGTTTACACGCAACAATGGCAGAAAGCAATGTCCTGGGTAAGAGATAATACTCCTATAGATTCTGTTTTTGCACATTGGTGGGATTATGGTTATTGGGTTCAGACTATAGGAGAAAGAGCAACAATTTTAGACGGAGGTAATGCAATAGGTTACTGGAACCATCTTATGGGAAGGCTCGTATTAACTGGGAGCGATGAAAGAGCAGCCCTTGAATTCCTCTATGCTCATGAAGGGACACACTTATTAATTGATTCAACAGATATCGGAAAATATGCTGCATTTTCAAGTATTGGTTCAAATGCAGAATACGACAGATATTCATGGATTCCAAATATATTTATGGATAGTACTCAAACAAGAGAAACAAATAATGAAACAATTTACGTATATCCAATCGGAACACCCGTCGATGAAGATATAATTCTAGAGAAAGATGGAAGAGAAATATTATTACCACGAAAAAAAGCAATAGTTGCAGCAATAGGGACGAGAGAAAATAAAGATGGAGAACCTCTGCAACCGACAATATTCTTTATCTACAACGGAAATCAGTATGAAATGCCTCTGAGATATGTCTATATTAAAAATAAAATGTATGACTTTAAGACAGGATTAGAAGCAGGAATCTTTATTTTCCCGTTGCTGGAAAACAATGAAGGTCAATTAGGAGTGAGTGAGAAAGGTGCTGCATTTTATTTAAGTACACGAACAATTCATTCTGGAATTGCAAGATATTATTTATTCAATGAACAATCAGATTATATCAAATTAGCTCATAGCGAAGATGATTTAGTGATTGCTGATATTAAAAGACAAGGAGTTAATCTTGGTGAATTTGCATATTACAACGGACTTAGGGGACCAATTAAAATTTGGGATATCAATTACCCGTCGGATATTAAACTGAATTCAAGTTATTTGAATACAGAATATCCAAAAGAGTTAACGAATGTAAATCCCGGCGAATATTAAAATGCAAATTCTTTTGTTTATTCCAATATTTTTTGGATTTTTATTGTCTTTATTTGCACTTCCCATCTGGATTAAAAGAGCAAAAAAAGTTGGATTAGCAGGAAAGGATATGAACAAAATCAATGGAGGGATAGTTGCAGAAGCAGGAGGAGTTTGTGTGATTATGGGTTTTATTCTAGGGCTGTTAACTTATATTGCAGTTAAAACTTTTTATTTTCAATCATATGAAGATATAATAGAAATATTTTCTTTAATGAGTGTGATATTAATTGTTTCATTTATTGGTTTTACCGACGATATTCTTGGATGGAAAATCGGGCTCAATAAACCAATCAGGATTATATTTTTGATTTTTGCTTCACTTCCATTAGTGGTAATAAATGCAGGGCATTCTGAAATTGCTGGAATAGAATTAGGTGCAATTTATCCTTTCCTATTAATCCCTTTGGGGATTGTCGGAGCAGCTTCAACATTAAATTTTCTTGCAGGATATAATGAATTAGAAACAAGTCAGGGAATTTTAATTCTATCTGGGCTTTCAGTTGTAACCTATCTCATGGGAAACAGATGGCTAAGTATAATAGGATTGGTAATGGTTGCCTGTTTATTCGCATTTTATATTTTTAACAAACATCCTGCAAAAGTTTTTCCCGGAGATACTTTAACATATCCAGTAGGAGCACTTATTGCAATAATTGCTATTTTAGGAGATATTGAAAAGATTGCAATTTTCTTTTTTATTCCATATATTCTTGAAACAATTCTCAAGGCAAGAGGGAGACTAAAAAAAGAAAGTTTCGCAAAAGTAAATGAAGATGGAAGCATCGAAATGCCTTACAAAAAAATTTATGGTTTGGAGCATTTAGCAATATATCTCCTTAAGAAAATTAAGCCAAATAAAAAAGTTTACGAGAAGGATGTAGTTCATCTGATAAATTTATTCCAAATTCTAATTATCGTCTTGGGATTTATAATTTTTGAAGTAGATATTTTAAAAATATTTTCTTTGATGTTTTAAAAAAAATCAGAAATTTTATGTTTTAGCTCTATGTGAATTATCCAAATAATTAATAAAATTGCATCAAGAGTAGGAATTATGCTATTTTGCCATTGAAGAGGAAAAAGATTAACTAAATTTAATCCTACAGGAAAAAGAAAGAAAGGATAAAAAGGCATTATAAATCCAGAGATAGTTGCATCAAGAATAAGGTGAATTAAAACACCAAATGCAATAACAAGGAAGATATTTTTCAGTTTAAGATGATACTCTCCTAATTTTTTTATTTTAATTTTCTCTACGGGAAAAGATAAAATTACAAAGATTAATGGAATAAATAAGGTATGCAAAAAAGTTCTGTGAACTTCTTGATAAGTAAATCCGAAGAAACTTAGGATATAATAAAGAGCTATGTCAAAATCAGGAATTAAGCCGGCTAAACCTCCGATAAAAACATAATGAATAGGAAAAGATTTTTTATTCTTTACAAAAAAATGTCGGAATAGTTCTAACAAGATTACTGGAATCAAAAAATGAGTTACTGCTTGTGGCATTTTATCATTAAGAATAAAAGTTATTTAAAGATTTAGAAAACATCAAAAGGTTTTTATTAACAAAAATGTAGTTAGTTTAATGATTTGGAAAAGGTTGAAAAAATTTCTTCCGATTATTGGAGTAGGAATTTTCATTTATATTTTATTGAAATTGGACTTAGCAAAAGTAGGTGAAGAATTAAAAAATATTAATTTTTTATTTTTAGTGATTATAATTCCTCTGGTAGTTTTGTCTTTGTTTATTCAGACATTAAAGTGGTTTTTGATAGCAAGAAAACAAAAAATAAATATTCCTTTTAGAGAAGCAGTTAAGATAAATTTAATGAGTAATTTTTATGGGTTCATAACTCCCTCGAGAATTGGGACAATCACTAGAGCAAATTATCTTAAGAGATATACAAATAACGTCGGAAAGGGGACGAGTAATTTTGTTCTTGACAAGGTTCTCGATTTATCTTCGCTATTTTTTATAACAATAATTTTCGGATTTGTTTTCAGAGATAAGTTTGGAGACATGCTTCTTATATGGTCTACGATTTTATTGGGAGTTATATTTCTATTTACAATTATATTTATGAAAAAAGAGAGAACAAGAGCCTTACTAAAAGTAATATACATCAAGTTTATTCCAAAAACTCTTAAAGAAAAAGTCAGGCTGACATTTGAATCATTTTATGAAGATATTCCAAAAAAAAGATTTTTGCTGGGAATTTTTGCGGTTAACCTGTTTAATTGGCTGCTTCTTTACATTACTACCTATTTTATGGGGTTGTCGATTGGAATTGATTTACCGATTATATATTTTTTAGCTCTGCTTCCAATAGGAACAATTGTAGCTCAGATTCCAATAAGCATTAATGGTCTTGGAACTAGAGAAGTAACATTAATCAGTCTGTTTGGTTTTTTTGGGGTTGCGGCAACAAAGGTATTTTCAATGTCATTACTCAGTCTTTTTTTCAGTACAATTATTCCGTCGGTAATAGCAATAATACTAATCCAATTGGACGCTAAATCCTTAAAAAGATTGCAGGCAGAGAAATGATTATTCATGAAAACGGTTTGCATTGTGATTCCGGCATATAATGAAGAAAAAAGAATAGAAAAAACCCTTGAACACTACGGAGAATTCTTTAATTCATTAAAGGAAGAAGAAAAGATAGGAAATTTTAAGATATTAGTTGTTCTTAATGCATGTAAAGACAGAACTCTTGAGATTGTTAAATCCTCGGAAAATAAAAACAAGAATATAACCCATTTAGAATTTGAACAGGGAGGAAAAGGGTTTGCAGTAATTCAGGGTTTTAAGTGGGGAATTAAACAAAGATTTGATTTGATTGGTTTTGTTGATGCTGATGAAGCTACTCCTCCCGAATGTTTTTATGATTTGATAATAAATTCCAAAAGTTCGGATGGGGCAATTGCAGACAGAAGAAACAGAAAAAGTATCATCAGGTCAAAAGAAACTTTATTCAGGAGATTTATCGGAAGGGCTGGAAATTTTGTAATAAGGTCTTTATTTATTATAAACTTTAGAGATACGCAGTGCGGAGCAAAAATTTTCAGAAGAGAAATTCTCGAAAAGATTGTTCCAAAACTTGGTTCAAGTGAATGGAGTTTTGATATTGATTTGCTATTTTATCTTCGAAGGGAAAGAGCAAAAATAAAATCTATACCCACCATATGGGAAGATAAAAAAAATTCTAAACTGAATATCAAGAAGACTCCGATAAAAACATTTTTTTCTGTAATGAGACTTAGGATGGTTCATTCTCCTTTCAAATTTATTGTCAGGGCACATTCAAAACTTCCAGAAAGATGGAAGATAAGTTCTATTGTAGAAAGGATTAACTGATATTTGAAAGAACCAATTCAAAAATTTCTTCTATGTTTATATCTTTTTTTGAAGGTCTTATTCCTTTTTTAGTGAATAAAAAAATTCCGTGTTCGTCGGAGCAATCATCAGAATAACCATGCATTGCTTTATTTGAAATGGACTGATAAAAATTAGGAAGAATTAAAACACCGGGATTGACCTGAAAAATTAAATCTCCCGAACTGTCATGAATCTCTTTATTTTTGAAGTTCAGAATTTTTCCCTTTCCAGAATCATTCAGAATATTTTTAATAATTTGTTCGGAATTTTTATTTCTGAACCAAAATCTTGCAAGAGTTGAATCGAGAAACATGATGTAATCTTTTCCGTAAATTAAATTTGTCTTTTTAATCAAACTCCAAACATCCCATGTTTCTTCTATATCTTTCATCCCATGGTCTGAAAAAATCAAAAGAGATTCTGCGTATTTGTTTATTTCTTCTACATATTTATCCAATTTATTAACTAATTCGTCGGTTTTTTTGCAATTGGTACCGTAGCTGTGAACAAGATTGTCTGTGGAAAAAAAATGAATATACATTACTTCTGGTTTCTTTTTTAATAGGTTTATAGATTTTTGAAAAGTTCTTTCGTCTGCATTGGCTGTGCTATCGCTGAGATTAAGAAAATCCAACTTAGTCTTATTATGTTCATAAATAAACGGCCACATATATCCCGAAACAATTTTTTTATTTTTCTTCATAAGTTCAAAGATTGTCGGAAATCTGAATGAATTTTTTTCAAAGAAATTTTTCTTGAGAGGGAAATTGAAGTATTTAGAATATTTTAATGGAACATTAAATATACTTTTAGGCTGATTATTTCCCACAAGAAATTCTTTTATGTTGTAAAGTATGTTCAGAACGAGGCGAAAATTTTTATTATTTGGTTTATCTAGAAATTTAAAGAAATTAAAAAATTTAAGCCCTTTCCCAAAGCTGAAATTATTTGTGATTATTCCTAATTGTTCTGCACTTTTCCCTGTTATTGCTGAAAATTCAGAAACAAAACCAACTCCGTGATGCAATTTTCCAGATATGCTTTTTGATGCAAGATCCTTAAGAAATTTTGTTTGTTTAAGATAATCATACTTAAAACCGTCAAGGCAGATTATTACAAAAGTCATTAGATCAATCTTTGAAAACCATAGAAATTGAAAGCAGTTCCAAATGATTTTCTCATCTCCTCCCAGTTTAATTGAGAATAAATTTCGGGGTTGTCAAAATAAACCTGTTTCAGATATTTTCTTGATTTTTTGAACATTTTTTCATTGATGGTGCCGTCGAAATTAAGGGAAAAAATTATCAGAAGAGCTGCTGGAAATAATTTTAAATCTGGAGGAATAATTGGATTAGCAAGAGGGGAAAATAAAATTTTTTTAGTCGATTCAAAAATTTTTAACATATAGAGTAGATTAAGAGTAGCGTCGGCAAAAGGAGTCAGGAAACTCAAAAGGGTTTTATTTCTTATTTTAAATTTCAGCTTTACATATTCCCGAATATAATATTTGAAATAATGTTTATTTATTATCTGAGCTAAATCGTACCAGTTTTTTGCTTTTTTATTTGTTGTTTTGAAAATTAAAAATTTTAAAATTTCTCCAGCATAATTTCTCAGAGTAAACCAATCATTAAGATAATCTTTAACCTGATAATTTGGTTTTAATTTATGATCTGTGTATTTTTTCACAATTTCGGGAAGATTTGAAATTGTTTTATAAAGTTCAGGAAAATCTTTTCGATAAGTTTCTTCCAGAATGTCTGCTCTTTTTTTATAACTTGCAACAAATTTTTTTGAATAGAGTAAAAGTGCTTCTGCACAACTAAGAGCCATCTTTGAATTAAAGTTAATAACTCTTTCCTTATCTGAAGGATTTATAGAATGGAGGAATGCTGGAGAAAAATGCATTATCATCAGTGAAAGTCGATTCATTAAAAATCTGAACCCCTCGGTATTAGGTATATTTTGAATATTAAAATTAGGCATTTCTTTTAAAACATTTTTTCCGTAAATAACTGTTGAACCATATTTAATCTCAAAATATTTCAAGAAAGAGGGAAGTTTTTTTAGAGATGAAATATTTATCACTCTTATATCTGGATAAAATGTTTTTTCTATGCTGTATTCCATGTCGTTAGAATAATCTTCAAAATCAATACATTTCTTGTTAATACTTTTGCTCGCTTCATCACACATTTTTTCTATCAAAGGGTTAGGATAATTTTTAGAGGTAATTGCATAAATGTCATAATCATTAATTGGGATAAATTTATTTTTCTTGTAGATAATGCTTCCTTCTCCCCTCCCAAATCCGCCAATCAGCAGAATAGAAACGGGTTTGACATATTTTATAATAACTTCACAAATTTTGTCGAGCTGTTTTTGAATTTCATTGTCTACTTTCTCTCCATAAGCAGTATATTTTCCCATTTTATTTTTTTATAAGATGAACATAACAAATATGACTAAACATTTCCCTGAAGGGAGAAGGACATAAAGATTCCAGAACCACAAGAGAGGGAGTTATGGAAATAAATATATTTTTTATTAAAGAGATTAAGAAGTTATCTTTTTTATTTTCTTTTTCATATGTTTCTCTTTCTTTTGATTTGCTACCTTCGGTAAAAGAAATTTTTGATGAAGAAATAGCAACTCCTGCGGGCCAAGGCGGTCTATCCAAATAACCCGAGTCAATTATCTTTAAACTACAATATTTTTTTAGTTCTTTTAGTTTGAAAGTTTTTATTTTAGTAATCAGATAATGCGCATAATAATAAGCATTGGATGCAAAAACAAAAATGTGTTTGCTGGAAACTCTTTCCATCTCCTGAACCATTTTTTTGTGATTATTAACTCGCTGAATAACTTCAGTGTTAAGAACCAAATCAAAAGAATTATCTTTGAAAGGAAATTTTTCAAGATTTTCCGAATAAACTAATTTTATTTTATCAGCAACGTTAAATTTTTCTGCTATTTTTTTGAAGCTTTCAAGTTTATTCTTACGATTATCGAGAACTGTAATATTACATCCATTTATGGAGAATAAAATCATCTCTGAAGAAATCCCATATTCTTGGGGGAGACCAGCAATTAAAATATTTTTTATTTCTTTTAATTTTTTGAAATGTTTATATTTTGCAAGGTATTCATACCAGGTTCCAATTCCCTCATATTCGGCAAAAGTTAACTGAAGCAGTATTTTTTTATCAGATGAAACCATTTTCTTTGTACCATTCAATTGTTTTTTTCATCCCCTCTTCAAAATTTGTCTCTTGATTATATCCTAAATCCTTTAATTTTTTTATGTTATAAATTCTATTAGAAGTCATACTTCTTGCACGGGTATAATTTAATAACGGAGATGTATGCAAGAAGTCACCAATTTTCTCGAGAATAAATGCTGCGAAAATAAATAAGTGTTTTGGTATGTGAAAAATAAAAACTTGATTTCCAAGATTTTTTCGAATTGAATCTATAAGCTGATTAAATGTAGGCTGGTGGTCAGACACGACTATAAATTTAGTACATGATTCTTTATTGTTTTCAAAAGCAAGGATAGTTGCATTCACTACATCATCCACATAAACCCAGGGCATAATATTTTTTCCATTCCCCGGAATTACAAAAAAATGTTTTTTCATCATTTTTGAAAGCTGTAAAATTTCAGAATTCATACCATATGGGCCATAAACAATACCTGGCCTAATTATTGTAACTAACATTTTATCTCTAAAATTTTCTGCTATTTTTTCTGTTTCTAGTTTACAAACTTCATGAGGTGTCTTTGGGGAGCATTCAGAATTCTCGTCAAGTTCCTTTTCAACAATTATTCCCATTGCAGAGATACTGGAAAAATGTACAATTCTTTTCACTTTAGATTTGTAAGCCGCTTCGAATACTCTTTGAGTTGCTTCGACATTAAGTTTTTTTAATTCTTCATACCCTTTTTTGAACGTTGTTGCAACATAACCTCCACCTGCCAAATGAAAGACAGTATTTACTCTCTTTGCTGCTTTTAGCAAACTTGGTTCATCAAAAATATCTCCAATAAAAATCTTGGCCCCGCATGACTCGAGAAAATCGATATCTTGTTTTTTACTATCTGTTCTGACTAGGCATCTTATTTCATATTTTTTTTTAGATAAAGCCTTAACCAGATGTTTTCCAATGAATCCTGTAGCACCAGTCACTAAAATCTTCATTTAAAGAGGAAGTTGTAGATCATTTTTAAAGATGATGATGGATGACAAATCATATTCGTGTAAGATATATTAGCAACCGGACACCAGCATTCTTTATTCTTTATGCTTTTTCTAAGAATTTTTGCTCTCTGACTTCCCCATATTTTTCTGAAACTGTAATCATTTTTCCTAAGATCACCCAAGGATTTCCCCAAAAGAGAACAAGTCCAGACTTCTCCCGCAGGAGATATTTGAACTTCATTTATTGCAGCATAACAAGGAATTACCTGTGTTTGTCTTTGCATTATTTTTTTAACAAGCTGATAATAGATTAGTCTTGATACTTGTTTCATTTTTGTAAATCCGTAAAATTTTTCTTTCTTTAATTGGTCGGAAAGAATGTCTATAGTTTTTTGATAATCTTTAGGAGAAGGAGTTATACTCAAATCCAAATTTTCTATTTCAGCTTTGTTCTCTGCAATTTCAGTAATATGTGCATCTGGTTTTAATTTTTCCTTAACAAAGTTATGCAATTCATTTATTTTGTCTGAATTAAATTTAGAGATTACCGTGTGAATGTTAAGTTCAAAATTTTTGTATTCTTTTTTTAATTGTTTAAGTTCACTGAATAAACCAATTACCTTTTCAAAATTTCCTTTAATCCCTCTGACTTCATCATGGTCCTTGCCAACTCCGTCGAGAGAAAGATTTACGTTGATTATTGTTCCTCTGCAATGCTCTAAAAGTTCTTTAACTCTCGAAACAATGTTTGAAGGAAGAGAATTTGTTGGTAAAACAATAACATTAGGTTTACAATAGTCATATGCAGATTTACAGACATCGACAAGGTCATTCCTCATAAATGGTTCTGCTCCAGAAAATACAAACCAGTAAACATTATTCTTCCCTATATCCCTAAAAATTTTTTTATATTCTTCCAAAGTCAAATCATTATTTGCGATCTTTGGATTTTTAAGATAAATTCTACCAAGATTGCAAGTTTTACATAGCGAAGTACATTTATTTGTAACAGCAATAGTTACATTAAGAGGCATTATCTTTGGAAATCCGAATGCCCGAAATAATTGAAAAGAGAGTATTTTTGTTGCTAAACGTATGGAACTTACCATTTTAATAGGGATAGTATTTTATTTATAAAATTATATATGCTCGGGAAAAGGATTTAAATGAGTTAATTTTTAGAGGATAATGAAGATTATTGTTATCTCACTGGCAGGAATAGGAGACACTATTATGGCAACTCCGCTCTTGCACGAATTAAGAAATAATTTCCCCGAAGCAGAAATTAATGTCCTTGTAATGTGGAAGGGGGCTGAAGAAATATTGAAAAATAATCCATATGTAACGAAGGTAATCTATTTTAATATGATCAAAGAGGGCCCGATAAAGACGATGGATTTCTGCAGAAAATTAAGAAAAGAAAATTATGATATCTCAATAAATACTTTCCCCCAGAGTAAAATAGAATACAGAATAATCTCTAAACTTATTGGAGCCAAAAAAAGATTTAGTCATAGATATGGGAAAAATAATTTTGTAGAAAATATTCTTATTAATAATTTTATTGAAGAAGATTATTCAAAACAATGTGCGGAAAATAACCTTGATTTTATTGGGCTCTTAGGAAAAAGGAAATTAAAGAATCCCAAGTATGAAATTTTTCTGTCGGGGGAAGAGATGGAATTTGCGAAAGAATTTATTAGAGAGAACAATCTTGGTGGGAAAAAGATTATTGGATTTCATATTGGTTCTGGTTCTACTAAAAATCTATCCAGTAGAAGATGGCCATTAAAAAATTATATAGAACTATCAGAAAAATTACTTAACTTTAACGAAGACATTTCTATTTTATTGTTTGGAAAAGAGGAAGAAAAAGAAAACGAAAAAATAAGTGAAATAGATAGAAACAGAATAAAAATAGTAAAAACAAACAATATCAAAGAAACAGCATCAGTTGCTAGAAGATGTAAAATTTTTCTGAGTGTTGATACAGCTTTAATGCATATAGCTTCTGCAATGGAAGTAAGTAACCAGTTAGTTATAGAAACACCAACTTTCAATGAAACAGTTTATCCCTATAATAAACCGTTTATTACCGTAAAAAATCCTGCAATTTTAAAGAATAAACTTGAATATTACAAATATGATGGAAAACCAATTAAGATGAGCAAAGAAGAAATACGAAAAATAATGGAAGGGGTTAGTGTTGAAAATGTTTTTGAAGAAATTAAAAAATTAATGATATAAACGGAGAATCTTCTCTATTCTTTTTGTTGTAGACATCTCTTGAACATCATCTATTAAGATTATATGGCCACCATATTTTTTTATAACTTCTTCTTCTATTCCTTTGTATCCAGTTTTTGATTTTACATGATAATCAGGTCTTACTGCTTCCAAGAAATTCAGATTGTCAGGTTCATCAAACATAACAACATAATTGACAATTTCAAGTGCAGACAAAATTTCTGCTCTTTCTTCTTGAGGAACTATTGGTCTATCAAGAGATTTATATTTTTTTATTGAAGAATCTGAATTTAATCCTACGACAAGAATATTTCCGTATTTTTTTGCTTCCATAAGAGAATATAAATGACCAAGATGAAATAAGTCAAAAGCTCCGTTGGTGGTGACTATTTTTTCTCCTAAATTTTTTTTTCTTATATCTGCTACAACATCACTTATTTCAGAAAATGTTTTTATTTTATTATTTGGTTTCATTTGAAATTAAATCAGACATAGCTGCATAATTAAATTGATAGACAATTAAAACAGGTTGGTCATTTTGATTATATGCTTTTACAGGAATTAATAAATTAGGATGTTTTTCTGGATAAGTATAAATCCATTGTGAATGAGGTTCGAATACTGACAAAACTAAAAAAGTTGGTTTTAAATCATACATTTTTTGTTCGAAATAAGATTGGTTAATATCTTCTGTAAGGAAATTATAAGTTTCTCTTTCGGCGTAATAAGTAGTCTGAGGAACTGAAGCTGAGAAAACGATAGCTGTTGTATTAGAATTTTCTTTAATCCATATTGCAGAATCTTTTACTTCCTGATATGAATTAATTTTGCTCTCGATAATTGCATTTGCTTGAGTAATCTGCTGAAATGCGCCGACTGCTAAGATTAGCAATATAAAAAATAATCCGAGATATTTTTTGTATTTTTTTAATTTCTCTGCAATTTTTACTAGGCCTATTGAAAGAATAAGAAAAAATGCAGGGAATGCATTCATTAGGTATCTGTCTTCTGTATGATGATAAAACATTGCCTGAAATATAAACGGGACAAATGCAAGAAGGAATAAAAAAAGATATTTATCTCGAGAAGTATCTTTTCTTTTTATAATCATGTCAAAACTTAGGAATAATTCAAACAAGAAGATTATTACACTAATTCCAAAAATGGATAAAAGAACCCAACCAAAATAATGAGGCATTAAAGAAAAATATTCAGATATACCTTGAAATCCAAGAAGGTTAGAAAACCTTGGATTGCCTCCGCTGGTTTCGGGAGTTAATGCCAAAAAGTAAGAAATTGCATTTACATCTTGTTTTATAGAAGTGAAAATAAAAAAGAAGGCCATAATTGCAAGAACAGCCAATACTCCGAACCACAAATATTTTCTCTTAATGAATTTCAATTTTTCTGTAATTAAAAGGAATATTGGAAAGATAGCAAACATTACAATTGTTCCTGCTCTTGCCAAAAACGCTAGTCCTAGAAAAATTCCGAACCAGATAAACATTTTTTCATTTTTCTTTGTATAACCCTGCCAGAAAAAATAAACTGAAAATAAAAAAAGCGCAAGAGTCGGAATTTCGGTCATAAGTTTGTTAGAATAAAAAAGATACATCCAGAATACCGAAGATAAAAAAGAGGCAATCAAAGCGATTTTTTTATCAAATAATTGTTTTCCAATTAAGTAAGTTGCAGGAACTACTGCTATTGAAAATATTAATTCTAAAATTCTGAACGAAATTTCTTCGAATCCAAGATTCAGCAAACCAGCCCAAAGTAATGGAAGAAGAAAAGTTCTACGGGGAGTAAAGTAGTAAGGAATATTAAGGTTTCCTGCAAGAACTTTAGCTTCAGTAAGATAATCTGCCGAATCCCACCAAACAGGCTGATGAATGGAAATTGATAGAAAATAGATTCTGATTAAAACAGATAAGACTAAAACTGCAATAAATGCCTTGTCATAATTATCCTTAACCCATCCAAAGAAAAATCCGGACAATTTTTTTATCCTTTTTTCAATTTCTTTATTGGATATTGGTTCCCTTAGTTCTCCTTTTATCTCTTCCACGCGTATAAATGTTTAATATGCTTTTTATTTGTTATTATTCTGAAGAATAGTAAATTGTGCAATAATGCTTTTATAGTCTAATTTTCCCGTTAAATAAATGGGAACGTTACTAGATATTCTAAAAGAGTTTGATAATAAAAGGATAGTAGTTGTCGGAGATATAATGCTTGACAAGTATATTGACGGAGAAGTTAGTAGAATTAGCCCCGAAGCACCAGTTCCAGTAGTAGTAAAAAAATATGAACAATCTAAAATGGGGGGTGCAGGAAATGTTGCGTCAAATATTTCTTCTCTTGGTGGAGAAGTAAGTATATTTTCATTTATAGGAAAAGATCCTGAAGCAGAGATTTTGAAAAATATTCTTAAAGAAAATAAAATTGAATATCGTCTCGATGAAGATTCTATGACTGTTTCTAAAATAAGAATTATCGGCAATGGTCAGCAATTAATAAGGATTGACCACGAAGAAAAATCCAAGAAAGTGTTTTCCAAAGAAACAAAAGAGACTCTTAAAAAATATGCTGAGAGAGCAGACATAATTGTAATTTCGGATTATGATAAGGGAGCAGTAAACAAAGATACCATGAATTTTCTGGAAGAGTATAAAAAAAAGATAGTAGTAAATCCGAAACCCTCCAATAAAAATCTTTACAAGCGCACTCTGTTAGTTATTCCTAATGAAAAAGAGGCTTTAGAAATGTCAAGGGTGAATAAAGTTTACAATGCTGGAAAGAAACTTCAAAAAAATTTGGAAACAAATATTTTGGTTACAAGAGGAGAAAGAGGAATGACATTATTCTCGGATAATGTAACCGACATTCCAACTTATGCTCAGGAAGTTTACGATGTTCAAGGGGCAGGAGATACTGTTGTTGCAACAGTTGCACTTGCACTTGCCGCGGGTTCATCTCTTGAAGAAGCGGCAAAATTAGGAAATTATTCTGCAGGAATTGCCGTAGAGAAAAAGGGTACTTACTCTGTTAGGCTCAAGGAATTGAAGAAAAGAATTTCTTTGATGGATAAGAAAAAGTATCAGTAATTATTTTTCAGAATATAATCTGCTGCATCTAAAAGATTCTTAGCAACAAAATTTGCGGACAAAATTGGTTTTTCTGTTTGTCCGCTAAGAACGTGTATTGTTTTACATCCTGCATTTTTTCCAGCCATTATATCAGATAATTTATCTCCAATCATCCAGCATTCATTTAATTCCAAATTAAAATCTTTTGAAGCCCGTTCTAACATTCCTGTTTTAGGTTTTCTGCAATTACAATCTAGTTTATATTCTCCAACTCCTTCCATGTGATGAGGACAATAATATTCTCCCGAAATTTTTATTTTTTCTTGATTTAAAATTTGAGTTAGTTTTTCCCTAACCACAAAATAATCTTCTAAAGAATATAATCCTCTTCCTATTCCAGATTGATTAGTCGCAATAATCAACAAATAATTTTTAGAAAGAAGTCTCATCCCTTCTGTTGCAAACGGAATCAATTCCAAATCTTCTACTTTATGAATATAATGTTTATCTACATTTATTGTTCCGTCTCTGTCCAAGAAAATTGCTTTGTTCATTTTGTGCTCTCAATTCTTTCCCATCCATCCTGATAATATTTATGCAGAATGATTAAGTCAATATAATATCTAAACCAGGTGTAAAAACGGAATAAAGCTAACTGACTGCTCCAGAATAATTCTTTTAATGTCTCAGGATAATGGAATAACCAAAAAATTCCCTTCAATTCATTTTTGAAAGTTTTTACCTGAGGAGTTGTTTCTGTATCAACATATTTTGAAATTTTCATATGGGATTTGTGGGTCCTTATTTTTTGTTTTATCCAATCATTAAGCCGATTTGCATTTTTGACAAAAACTTTTGCATCTGCAGCATAACCAATCCTGTATCCTTTTTGCCAGAGAAGATAAGGAATAATTGTATCTTCTGCAACATCAACAGGAATTTGATTAATTTTTTGTTTTCTGAAAGCAAATAAATATCCAGAACATTCTATAAAATTTCCCGACTGATAAGAGTTATCTCTTAGTCTATGTGCAGAGTCAAATAAGAAGTGTGCCCAATAACCATATTTTTTATTTTTGCGTTCCATTGGAACAGGCCTTCCTGAAACGCATCCAATTTCAGGATTCATAAATAAATTAGAAATTTCTTCCACTGCATTTTCATTAATGAAAACATCTCCATCTGTAAGGATTAGTATATCTGTATTTACCTGTGAAAATACAAAATTCAATGCGTAAGCTTTTCCCTTTCCGGGGTCTTTGATCCATTTTATTTTTTTATCTGATTGAGCATATTTTTTTACAATCTCCAAAGTTTCATCGTCGGGTGCAGAAATAATTATTTCATAATCTGCATTTGTTTTTTGATTGAGACAGGATTCTATTGCCTTAGAAATATTTGGTTCCTTAAATGCGGTTATTAATATACTTATTTTTGTATTGATACTTTTTTTTATTACATCAACTATTTTATTCAAATCTATTTTTTCCATGCTTTTACAGTCGCGTTTATAACAACAAACACAGGGAGAATCGGCAATAATTTTTTCCCCGAGCCCATACATATCGATCTCCGAAGAAGAAGTTGGTCCAATTAAACAAATTGTTTTTCTTTTAAGAGCAAGTGCAACATGAAGACCGAATGTATCACTAGTAATGAGAGTATTGCAGATACTAATCATTGCAGGAAATTCAAAAAGATTATTTCCGCATCCAGTATCAATAACAGGAGATTTTGAAAGTTTTTGTATCTCGGCATTTCTAACTATTTCTTCGGGGCCACCAAAAAGCAAAATTTTTGCATTAAACTGACGATAAAGTTTATTGATAAGTTCAACTGTTTTTTTTACAGACAACTGTTTTGGCCATCGATCTGCTGAACCAGTATTTATTCCTATAATCAAATCTTTTCTTGAAAGATTATGTCTCCTGAGAAAATTTTCCGCAAAATCTCTCTGGCGCTGAGTGAGTCTTAAGAATGGTTCATATCTCTGATAATCTTTTACTTCTAAAATTTCAGAAATTATCTGTCGGTGAGTTTTTTTATTTTTCTTTTTCAATATATCATTTTCTGGTTTTTTACCGAGGATAGACATGTCAAACCATTCTTTTGCCGTTGGAGTGGGAACTATTTTTTCATTACAATAATTAAATCCTACTACTTTTGCATTAAAAGAGGCAGCAAATCTACAGTTATCTTCATCTTCTTCTAAATTGATTATTAAATCGAAATTTATCTTTCTTAATGAATTTCTATTCTCAGAAATTATTGTTTTAGTAACATAAGGGTTATTAGCAAAAAGAGGTGCTGCGTTTTTACTTGTTATCCAATAAATATCGGGAAATTTTCTTTCTTTTCTATTTAGATATTTTTCTTTAAGTGCCTGAGCAATAAAACTAGTTCGGAGGACATCTCCCAAGGCACCTATTTTTATTATAAGAATATTCATTATCTTTCCTTAGTTTTGTGATTTAAAAGGGTTATGAAGTTAAACTCTATATCTCGTTTTATCGTACCAGACCTTAAAATTTACGGGTAATGATCTGTAAAATGGCTTCAATATTTTTTCTCGGATTAAATCAATAAGTTCAACAAGTCTCAAAATTATTTTAGTTGTAAATGGATTTCTTAAATTTTTTTTAACTCTTGCAGGAACCAAAAACCAGTTTATTAAAGAAGTAGGCATAAAACCAAATCGCTTTTTAGTAACTGAACCCCGCATTAAATTTAAGATTAAAACAAGATAGGCATTTTTCTTTTTTAGTCGAATATGTTTTGCTCGGTCCCAGTAATTTAATTTGTAAGTTGCATTTCTTTCTTTTTTCAAATTATCGTCGTCCATTATCCTACGGTATAATTGGGAACCTGGAAAAAAAACAAGATTGTTAACTGAAAGATAATATGGTTTTGGAATTTTCTGAAGGAGGCGGATTAGATTTATGATATCTTCTGGTTTTTCATAAGGGTTACATGTGATGACATCGTACATAACTGCAAGTTTATCTTTGTACTTATTGAGAACTTTTGCAGAACGCAAAACATCTTCATCTTTTTGATTTCTGTGATAAATTTCCTGATTAGTTCTTTCACTTCCTTGAATACCAATAATTATATCTGTACATCCCGCATCAACAAGAAGTTTAACTTTATCGTCGCTGACTGTTTTCGGGTCTGCAAGACATTTGAATCTCATCTTAACTTTTTCTTTGTATAGATTACAGAATTTTTTTATATCATCAAGTGGGCGCAGAGAAAAAGTGTCGTCACGAATATCAAAATAACCAAGAGTTTTTGGAAATTTCTTTTTTAATTCCAAAATGCCATCGATAATGTATTCTGGGGAATGCCATCTCAAAATTGATTTTCTTTTTCCCTCATAGAGCTTATTAAAAAAAGAATTACTGCAGTAGTCACAACCATAAGGGCAACCTCTTCCAGTGAGAAAAAAAATCTGACCAGATAAATCTTCTTCTCGAAATTTTCTTAATTTTCCTTTTTCAAGAATAAAATGATTTTCGATATTATAATCTGGGAGAGGAAGTGAATCTAAATTATCTAAAATATTTCTCACAGGATTTTTAATTATCTTTTCTTCTTTTTTTATCCATAAATTTTTTATCTTATCGAAATTTTTTTCTTTGTCTATCGCCTTCGCCAATTCAACTATTGCTTCTTCTCCTTCTCCAACACAAACAAGGTCGGAAACATTTATGCAGTCTTCAGGAGAAATTGTTGCATGAACTCCTCCATAAACTATTGGAACATTAAGATTCTTTTTTAGAAAAGAAATTATTCTTAAAGCTCTTTGAGAAGTCGAAGCAAAAGAATTTATTCCAATTAACTGACTGTCTCTGCAAATTCTTAAAAGTTGTTTTAACTCGTGCAAAGTATAATTTATTGAATAATCTTCGCTCAGAGACATAAAAACAAGTTTTACATCATATCCTTCCCTTTTTAGAACGCTCGAAATTGTTCTGATTCCCTGGTCAGAAGGGAAAGTTGAAGTCGATATGAGGGTAATCTTCATCAAAAAGGAATAATTGAATTATTTTTAAGGTTTTATGTCAGCTCTGATATATATTTTGAAAACATATAGTTTTCGTAGATAAATCCTTTAAAGAGCTAATGACAGGAGTAATTAATGAAGGCTCTTATTTTAGCAGGAGGTAGGGGAAGTAGACTTGAAGACTGGACAGATAATAAAAATAAGAGTATGATTAAACTCTATGAAAAGCCCCTTATCGAATATAATCTTGACCACGCAGTAGAAGCAGGAGTAAGTGAGATTGTAATTGTTGTTTGTTATAAAAAAGATGAAATTATCAAAAGTATAGGCAATGAGTATAGGGGAACAAAAATAACTTATGTTGAAATTAGCGAAGAAAAAATAAAAGAAGGACTCGTTACTGGAATTGAGGCGGCGAGAGAAGCAATTGATGGAAGCGATTTTATTCTTATGCTTGCTGATGAGATTATATCGGATGCAAAACTTAGAGAGATGATTAAGAAATTCAAAAAAGAGGAATTATTTGCTGTCTGTGGAATTGTTTTTGAAAAGGATAAATCCAGCATTTCTAAAACCTATACAGCAATGGGAAATCATCTTGGCAGAGTATTTCGGCTTATAGAAAAACCAAGAGTTATTGTCAATAATATAAAAGGTACGGGACATTGCATTTTGAAAAATGATATTTTTAATTATATTGAGAGAACGCCGATAAATGCATTCAGGAAACAGAAAGAACTTGTCGACTTAATTCAGGTTGCAATTGATGATGGTAAAAAAATCCATGTTTACCCAATTAGCAAAAAGGGTTATGTTAATGTAAATACAAAAGAGGATTTTGAACTTGCAAAAGACCTAATTAAAAAAGAAAATCCAAAAGTTTTGATTGTTCATACCCAAATGAAATATTTTGGCGGGGCAGAATTGCTGATAACAGAACTTGCAAATCAGCTGACCAAAAGAGGAATAAAGAATGACATTCTTGCATTATCAAAATCTAAGGAAGTTGAAAATCTGCTGATTAATACAGACATAATTATTCCAAAACATAATATTGACTTGCAGCCTCCAGGATTCAAAAGCATAAAGGAGATTCTAAGTTTTATACGAATTTATCGACGAGAGATTAAGAAGTTAATTAGAAACTATGATGTAATAAATTTCCATGATTTTCCTGCAACATGGACTTTATGGCCAAGGAAAAAACCGGCTGTCTGGTTTATGAATCTCCCGCCGAACCTTTATAGCAAACCAAATGCAGGATTGTTCCTAAAAATATTAAATGAAATCAGAATCGGGGTCGACAAATTTATGATAAGAAATAGCATGGATATAATTACTGTCGCCGAAAGTTTGAATAAAATCAGAGCAAAGGAAAGATATGGGATGAATTCTAGACTAATTGATTTTGGAGTTGATTATAATTTTTTTTCTTCTGGAGACTCATTAAATGCGAAGAAAAAATATGGACTAGAAAAAAAATTTGTTATTCTGCAGTCTGGAATGATTACCGAAGTAAAAAATCAACTGGAAAGTATTAAAACAATTGAAAAATTGAAAGACAAAATTCCAAATATCCTTTTAATTCTGAGCGGAAGAGAAACCCCTGATTACAAAAAAAAGATAGATGATTATATCAAAGAAAAAAAATTGGAGAAATATATCAAATTTATCGGCATGTTTGATAACAGGAAAGAACTTGCAGATTTGTATAAAGCAAGTGATGTGGGATTATTTCCTCTTAAAAAAATGGGCGGAGTTTTGGCTCCGATAGAAGTACTATGTGCAGGAGTTCCAATAATTGTTTCAGAAGAAATTGAAACTGCCTCGTTAATTAAAGAAAAAGATTTAGGTATTGTAACTTCAAACTATGCTGATTCCGTTTTAGAAATTTATAACAATAAAAAAGAGTGGGAAAGAAAAGCAAAAGAGAAAGCAGTATTTATTCAAAAAAATCTTTCTTGGGAAATGTTTGCAGAAAAAATGATTCGGGCGTATAAAGACGCTTGGAAGAATTATTCTTGATACGCAGGACACAATGCACATTCATGAGGGCATTTATTCTTTCTTAACATTTTTCTAATTCTTTTATATTTTGGAGAATACCAAACTTGCCGAATATTTTGATTGAATAAATTTCCTGGAGAATTTTTTTTCAGCAAGTCACGCTGGTTTGCTTCATTCATTCCGCAACACGGACTAACATCACCTGTGACGAAAACAAACGGCATGATATATTCCTTGCAAAAACTAAACGGAGGTTTTTTCAACAATCCTTTTTCTTGCTGAATTGCAGTAAGATTTATCGTCGTCGGAATTTTATACTGTGCTGCTTTTTTTCTAATCTTAGCAATATATTCAGAATCTAATTTGACAGCATATCCTTTTGCTTCCTTAAAATCGTGAAGCATCGGCGTAATAAGAATTTCTCCAATTTCTGTGTTTAGGGAATGAATAAAATCAAGGAAACCAAAAACTTCATCTTTAGATTGATTGGTCACAATATAATGAAAATTCAGTATCGGGAATTTTTTATTCATCTGTTTTTTTAGTCGAACAAAATCCCTTACATTTTTTGTTACAACATCAAAATCGCTTCCGATGCAAACTCCGTCTGAAGTTTTTTTAGTTGCCCCATAGATTGAAACAAACTGAAAGTCAGGACCGATTTCAAGAAGTTCTCTTATTTGGGATTCATTTTTGAAATGTCCAAAGTGGTCCATTAACTCTACAATTGTTCCTTTTGATTTGCAGTATCTTACGATTTTGTGAAAATCAGGGTTCAGATAAGATGAACCAATTCCTGTAAGCCCAATCCATTTTAATCTTCCAAATTGGTCATAAATATGTTTGAATTTTTCAAAGCTCATATTGACTGAGGGTTCTTTCCAGTAAGTGTGTTCGCAAATTTTACATCTGAAACTACAGACAGTAGTATGTTCGACTTCAAGGAAAGGAGGAAATAAATCAACTCCTAATTTCGGAAGGAATTTATTAAGTAAAAATGCACTTAATTTATGGTTCCACCAAAGAGAGTAAACCCAAAACATATTGTAGAGTTCCATAAATTTCATTCTGGTAATGTAGTGAGAAACCAGTTTTATCTTGTGCTTCAGAGACATAGAGGGCATAAGGGGGAAATATGAAAAATATTTATAAAAATTTGTGTGTTTTGGAATTATATAAATTATTTTAAAGGGAACTATTTTTCTGAGCAAATGGAGAGAAAAGTATTATTTCTCAGAGCAGAGACAGGATGGAAAGACCCGTCACCACCTATGGCTTTTGCTTATTTAGGCAAAATTGCAAAAGATGCTGGATTTGAAGTTTTGGTAGAAAATTTGAATGCTCAGTATAACCAAAAAAATATTGGAGATATCATTGAATTAATTAAAAAAGAAAATCCAATTGTGGGTATCAGCATTTTCACAAATTATGCCGTAGACTCTTATGACTTAATAAAAAAAATCCGTCCGTATTGTAAAACAATAATCGCGGGAGGCCCACATGTTACAATCTATCCAGAAGAAACAATTGAGCAAGGTGCAGACATAGCTGTCGTTGGAGAAGCTGAAGCAATGTTTGCAAATTTGCTAAATGCAATTGCCTTGGGAAAAAAATTAGATAAAGTAAAAGGAATAGTTTACAAAGATAAAAATAAAATTAAAAAAAACCCCGCAGCAGAGCAAGTTAACATAGACAAATTGCCTTCTCCAGATAAAGATATTTTCAGAAAAGAAGATTATGTAAAAATAAAAGATGAGATAAATAATTTCGGTGGAATTTTGACAAGCCGCGGCTGTCCCGGAAGATGCACTTATTGTTATCATGCATTATTCGGAAAATGTTTCAGATATAGGCCAGCAAAAAATGTTTTTGATGAAGTTTTGGAATTATATAAAAAATATGGAGTAACCCACATTAATTTTATAGATGATGCTTTTACCGTAAATAAAAATAGACTCATTGAACTATGTGACATGCTTGCCGAAGCTAAACTCCCAATAGAATGGGTCTGTGCAACAAGAATAGATTTTCTCGACGAGGAGATGATATCTAAAATGAAAAAAGCAGGTTGTGTGATGATTAGTCTCGGTGTGGAAAGTCTGATTCCATCTTCACTTATTAAAATGAAAAAAACCAGCAATGCAGAATGGTATATTCAGAGAACAAAAGATATTTTGATTTGGTGCAAAAAAGCAAAAATCCGTATTGGTGTAAATATTCTGACGGGTTTTCCATGGAACAGCACAGAAGAAATAAAAGAACTGAATAAACGAATTAAAAGAATAAGAAAATATGTTACACAAGGATTTTGTGGAGGAGTTTTACAGCCGATGCCGAATACGGAAGATTATGACAATTATGCAAAAGAATACGGATTTGAAAAATGGTGGATGAACAAAAAGGATTTTTTCATAAAGAATCATCATCCTTTTTTTATGTTATTTTATCACGTATTCTGGGAACAACTGCAAAATAATTTTTACAAATTAGACAAAAAAGTTTTTAGAGAAATTGACCAGCTGTATAAAATGATGGGAAAATGGAATCTTAAAATAATTTCAAAAAGAAGATTTAGAAATTCTTTTGTAAGTTTTGGAGTTTATCAGGGATTGCTTCTTCTTAGTAAGTTATCTTTATTCTTGTATAATATATCTCCATCTCTCGAGAAGAGCCTAATGAGCCCAATTGCAAATTATAGTTACCGATTTAAGTATAAACATTAAAATGGAAAAAATAAAAGTAATTCATATAAGTTCAGCTTCGTCTTCACATTCTGTAGAAGATTATGAAGAAGATATATATCGGGCATGGAATTCAAAAGTTGCTTATCAGATAAAAAAGTTTTACCCCCACATCGAGATAGAATCCTGGACAATTGAAAGAAAATATAAAAAAGAAGAAACAAAGTTTAAGGAAAATTTGAAGTTTAGAATTTTTCCAACCATTTTTTCTAAAAGACACGGAATAGAAATTTCAACAGATATTCTGCGTGCATTAAAAAAAGAACAAAAAGAAGCAATTGAAGAAGATAAAAAGTTAATTATCCATCTTCATGAACACCATACCTGGCAAAGTTATTTAATTCTATTACTTGCTAAAAATAAAAAGAATATAAAAATTATAAGCTCTCATCATGGTGGCAGAAATCCCTTGGGCAATCTTAAAAAATATAAAAAATTAATTGGATTTTTACCCGGAATATTATTAATGCAAGTTTTAGAGAAATTACTTTTTAAAAAAGTAGATATTTTTTACAGCGAGTCAGAGGAAGAAAATAATTATCTGAAAAAAATATCGAAACAGACAGAGATTAAATTTCAGACGATGGGAATTGAAGACGAATACTTTGATAAAGAGCAAAAGGATTCCGCAAGAAAAAAATTAGGGTTGGATAAAAATAAAAAATATTTACTGTTTCTTGGAAGAGTTAAAACTACCAAAGGAATAAGAGAACTTCTTGAAGCAATGGAAAAAATAAAAGAAGATGGCGTTGAATTATTAATCGTCGGGGGAGGAGCAGATTATAATTTTTTTAAGGATTATTCAGAAGACAAAAAAATGAAAAATGTAAAATTCTTAGGTCCGGTTTATGGAGATAAGAAATTACTCTACTTATCTGCCTGCGATTGTTTAATTTTACCAAGTTATACAGAAAGTTGTCCTGTAAGTATAATGGAAGCTATTGCCAGAAATCTCCCGATTATTGCAACAAATGTTGGAGGAATTCCTACAATGATAGAAGAAAATAGAGAGGGCATTATAATAAAACCGAAATCAGTTAAAGACATAACTGATGCAATATGTAAAATTTTAAAATGGGAAAAAAAAGATATAAGAAAGTATGCCGAGAGATACAGGTGGAAAAATATTATTGACAACACTATCGAGGACTATAAAAGATAAAATGAAAAGATTAAATTTTGGATGCGGAAATGATATCAAAGAAGGATGGGATAATGTGGACATACAAAAAGGTCCAGGCGTAATTAGCAATTTTGATTTTAATAAATTCCCTTACCCTATAAAAGATGATAGTTATGATTACATTTATACCAGTTGTGTTTTGGAACATTTAGATGATGTAGAGAAAGTAATCTCAGAATTATGGAGAATATCAAAACCCGACGGGATAATTCATATAGTTGTCCCACACTATACAAACAAAGGAGCTTATTCGGATTTACAACATAAACATTTCTTTAATGAAGTTGCATTCAAAGAACTTGAAATGAGAAGGACTAAGATAGAAAAAAAGAGACAATTTAAAATAGAAAATTTGGAACTTACACCAACACTTCCTGGAAAAATATTTCCAAAACAAATAAGAAATAAACTTTCGCTTTTTTGTGGCGGGTTAATTTCAAATATTGAAGTTAGAATAAAAGTTTTGAAAAATTAAGACAAAAAAAGTCGTATAAATTCTTTTTTCCAAACAGAATCATCAAAAGCTTCTACAATGCATTTTCTAGAGTTAAAAGAAATTTCTTTTTTTCTTTCTGGAGATAAATTAAAAAAATTGTTCAAGGCAAGATTCATTTTAGCCGAATTAATAGGCACCTTTATTGCTGCAAAGATAGATTCTGTACTCGGTATCTTTGAAACTATTGCGGGAGTTCCGCAAGACATAGCTTCTCGGGGGACAAGAGGAGTTCCTTCTATTCTGCTGGGGAAAAGACACAAATCTGAAGCATTATAATAATCAATTAATTCTTTCTGATTTTTGTGGGGGAAAAGAATTAAATTAGTAGAGAGAAAAGATAAAAATTCTTTTTCCAAATCTTTATCCACAATTTGTCCTATAAGAATGAATTTTTTATCTGGATTGTTCTTTATTAAATGAAGCAAAATGTCTGAACCTTTGAGGTAACCAATCCTCCCAACAAAAATTATTATCTTATCTTTTGAATTTAGATTTAATTTTTTTCTAGATGAAAGTTTATCTTGTGGACAAAAAAAACTAGTTGAAACTGGTTGTGGCATTAAGAAAATTTTTTCTCTTGAAAAAAATAAATATCTCTTAATTCGATTAACCTGATTTGCAGAAACTAAGAAAATTTTTTTTGGAAAGATAGAAAGGATAAATGAAATAATCAATTCAAAAAATGCTTTTATTTTCATTTTAGTAGAATCGAGATAAAGAGAATCTATCGGATTTCCAAGATGATAGCAGATAAAATCTCTTTTTTTTACAAACAGACAAGCATGAATCATTGCAAAAGCTTCATAAGGCAAGGCCCCGAGGTTAATTATACGCTGGATATTTTTCTGCTTACAGAATTTTCTTAATTCAAAAAAAGAAAGAAGTTTACTTGAGCTTGTTTCAATTTTTTTTATTTTTTTGGTTTGATATGTTCCCTTAGGATCTCGGGGAGTAAAAAGAAAAACTTCACAACTTTCAGGAAGAATTTTATCTAAATAATCAAGCATTGCTTGTTTATTCGGAGAAAAGCTACAGGTAAAAATGCATAAGCGATTAATCATAATGCTACCTCAATAAAGAACATTATAAAATTATTTGTCTAATTTATTCAGACCGTTATAAAATTCCAAAGCCGCATCTGCTTGAATAGGATTAATACTTTTATAATATTTGATTGTGTTTAACATTCCCTCTTCATAGTCCATAAATTTAAAATCTTTTCCCATAATATCAAATAATCTTTTTGTATTTGCAGCCAACTGAGTATTTGGAACTTCTCCAGATCTCATTGGTTCATGAATTATGTCTGACTTAGAGTTGCACATTTCCTTGATAGTATTAGCTAAATAATTAACCGTAAGCCCTACTCCGGTTCCTACTTCAATTACTTCGGAATTAGTCAATTCATTTTTAGGTTTATACATTGATTCTACAGCAATTTTAGCAACATCATCAACATAGACTAAATCAACAGTTTGTTCACCATCGCCGTGAATTCTCATTGGTTTATTATTTAATGCCATTAAGATAAAATAAGGAACTGCTTTTCTAACTGGATGAGTATGTTGTCCTGGACCATAAGCATTAAACCATTTGTGAATTACTCCTTCTAATCCATATTCATTCATATAATATTGAATTATTCTTTCAGAACATTCTTTTGTTATCGTGTACATATTTTCCCAAACATTTGGTTTTGTAACATAAAATGTTCTTGGGAGTTTTTTTTCTACAGCCAAATCCATAAAATTAGCAAGGCCGCCGATATTAACATTACAAGCAGTACTGGGTTGAACATTTAATTCAGAAGTTCCTAAAACTCCTGCAACAAGATATAATTGATCTAGTTTAGATTCTCCAATTACTTTATGAACAAGGTCCTTATCACAAACATCACATTTTGTCCAAGTTACTCCTTTCGGAAGTTTGTATGGAGGTTCAGTTTTATCAAATAATATAACTTCATCCCCTCTCTTTCTACACTCTCGATAAATAGCAGAACCAATGAATCCACTTCCTCCTGTTATAGCCACTTTTCCCATAGTTCATAAAAAAAGATTTTCTTTTTAAAGATTGTTGTAAGATAAAATGATTAATGAAATTTGTAATCTCATTAAGAAAATTTAAAAAGAAAATCATTTATGCTTAAACATGGATTATAAGATTATGAATTATCGATCTATGCGGTTTAGAAAATATTATGATGCGGCGAGAACAAATCAATCTTTTTCAAGAACATCATTAAAACAAAAAGCAAAAATTATTTCAAATGTTATTCGATTTCTCAAGATACAATCAAAAAAACCACTCGTCTTAAAAAATAAACCTGTGACTGCGCAGATAGAACCAACTTCGTTATGTAACCTGGGATGTAGATTTTGTGTAAGGACAAAAATGGGAGTTCCTTTTGGTTCAATGTCATTTGAAGATTTTAAAAAAATTTTGAACAAGCTGGATTCTTTATTTAAGATAAATCTTTCAGGACAAGGAGAATTATTTTTGAATAAAGAGTTATTTGAAATGATAAACTATGCAAATAAGAAAGGAATTTTAGTTAACATTAGTTCAAATGGAACTTTATTAACAGAGGACATAATAAATAAAATCTGTCAAGCAGATATCGGAGAAATAGGAATTTCTGTTGATTCAACTAAAAAAGAGAAATATGAAAAAGTAAGAATTAATGCAGATTTTGATGTATTAATTAATAATATTAAAAATCTTACAGAAGGAATAAAAAAAACAAATAAAAAAACTATTGTTAATATAGCGACTATAATATTCAAAGATAATATCGATGAAATTCCTGAGTTTGTTGAATTGGGGCATAAACTTGGAGTGAATAAGGTTTCTTTTCAAACACTTCAGACGAAACAGAATTTTTTTAATAGTTATGACAAAGAAATGAAATCTCAAATTGTAACTGCAGAAGCAGATAGACTAAAAGAAAAAATGAAAGAAGCAAAAGAGTTAGCAGAAAAATATGGGATTATATTAATTTTTGATGAAGATGAAAGTCCGGGATGCATTTGGCCGTGGAGAGGAATTTATGTTACATATAACGGAGATGTAACTGCCTGTTGTAAGATTACTGAATCAAAAGAATTTTGTTTGGGAAATATTTTAGAACAAGATTTTTGGAAAGTTTGGAACGGAGAAAAATATCAAGAATTAAGAAGATTATTGAAAGAAAGAAAATCCCCAAAAGAATGTATTGGGTGTAACAGAGTTTAAGATGATATATCTAACAGGAGATGTCCATTCAAAAATCCAAGGACATTGGGAACAAAAAATTGCTGGAAGTGAATTGGATGCTTCAAAAGAATATTTGGAGATATTAAAAAAATATAAAATTTCATGCACACTATTTCTCAACGGAAAATGTATTGAAGAAGAATATGAAAAGGTCAGAGAATTATTAAATTATAATGTTGAAATTGGTGGGCATACCTACAATAATTTTGGAAAGATGAATCCAGTGAAAGGTTACATCAACAGAAAAATATTTGGATGTGTTTATGGCTCTGAAAGATATCAGAAAAAAGATATTGATAAAACAATAAATAATTTCAAAAAAATAAATCTTAATATCAAAAGCTGGAGAACACATGCCTTTGCATCCAATGATAAAACTTTCAAAATTTTAAAAAATAATGAGATAAAATATGTTTCAGATTTATTTGGAGAAAGACCTTTTGAAAAAGAAGAACTTATTCATATGACGATGAATATTCCCGACGATGTTGATACAATTTCTTATGGTCAAACAAAACCAGAAAACAAAAATCCTTTTGCAAGTTGTGTTAAAGGAAGAATCAGTGCTGAAGAATGGTTTGAAATTTTGAAAAAGAGAGTTATCTATAATGAAAAAAATAAAATCCCAAGTGTTATTTTGATTCATCCAATTACCATGAAAGTTTTAGACAATTTCAAATTATTTGAAGAGGTTGTAAAATTTTTGAAGAAATACAAGTGTTATAAGTTTGAAGAATTTAAGATTTAATTATATCCACGGTAGTATAACCTAATTCTTGATTGTGATTTGTTTTAAGTTTTACATCGCAAGGATGACATTGACCATATTTATTGCATTTTCTAAATTTATATTCTGCTTGAAAATTTTTATCGGTTATATTCCCGATGGAGAATTCTTGAGAGTATAAATCTCTGTGACATTTGTAAATATCTCCGTTAGGAGAAATTAATAATTCTGGAGTTCTGCATAAAACTTCTTTTGTTTTTTCCATAAATATCGAATCTGGATATTTTGAATAATTACCATAAAGTTCATCTTTATATTTTCCTGTAAATTCTTTCAATCGAAAATCAATTCCATTGTCCTTACATCGAAATTGCATTTGATTAATCGCAGATAATTGATTCGGGCCAGGATATAAAACAGCCCATATTCCTACATTAAATCCAGCATTTTTCAGAAGATTGACGTCATCGATTAATTTTGCGGGATTCATTTGATCAGGATGATAAGAAACACGAATAGAAGCATAAGGGGAATTTTTATTTATTCTCGAGGGATTAATTTCAGAAACAAAAGTGTCTAAGGTCAGCTTATACTTTTCGGTATTGGAATAAAGATTTGTTAAAATGTCTATACTCAAAGAAGGTTTTAGTTGTTTTATTATTTTAATAAAATCTTGATGCACAAGAGGTTCTCCTCCAGTAAAAGTTATTGGAACATTTGTCTCAATTCTATTTAGATTTTCCACCCATTCTTCTCCAGAAAGTTCATTTCTTTTTCTTGAAAAGTCATCTTCAAAAGCATTGAGACAATAGGGGCAGGAAAGATTACATCTAAAAGTCAAAAAAGAAGATATATAGTTAAATTCTTCTGGGATTTTTATGGAGTTCATTTTATTCTATCTCATACAACTCTTTTTTTTCTATAATCATAGAAGGGTTAGTTGAGTTTTTAATAGTATGATAAACCGAAAGAATTTCCTCGGAATTTTGTGGATCATATATCGGAAATTTTATTATTCCTCTAAATGTTTTTGAAAAGTCCTGAACATGCTGTGGTCCAGGATTTAAAGGAAATTTGGAACCAATTGCAGCCCTTATTATAACGGGCATTTTAAATTGTCCTTTGGACATTTCAGGGATTTTGTCGAGATGATTAACAATTGCATCTAATGAATTTAACATAAAATCGTGTCGCTCAAAGAATACTATCGGACGATACCCTTCAAGAGCCAATCCCATTGCTAAACCCATCATTAAATTTTCTGCGACAGGAGTTTCTATTTTTTTCCAAGAAGGAATGTCTTTTAATGTTCCATATGCATAAGAACCAAAAGAGATATTATAACCCAAAAAGAGAGTATTATCTTCTTCTGCTAACATTTCCATAGATTTTTTAATTGCATCTTTATATTTCATTAGAAAGAAGAACCTCCTGCTTTAGTTCCAGAAAAATCTACCCACTTTCCTGTTCCAACATGAGGGTAAGTAATTTTATAATTATATATCTTTACACAATCAGGCCATTTAATTCGGGATTTTCCATATCTAACTTCCCTCGGAGTTTCAACAGAACGATCATTGTCTTCTAAAATGAATGTGCAGGGTAGATCATGTCCATCAACATATCTAACTGCTTCATAAAAATGCCCTTCATCTTCTGCTCCGTCTCCGACAAAACACCAAACCTTTTTTTCACTTTTTTTTAATTTCAATGCCAAAGCAACTCCTGTAGCTATTGTTGGTGTACCGGATACAATTGCAGAAGTTAAAAAATTCAGTTCTTTATCAAAAACATGCATACTATTTCCTTCGAGAATAATTTTTTCTAATTTTTCAGGAGAACCTCCTGCTAGAAGATAATGGTAATGAGAACGATGGGTAGAAAAAATATAATCTCCCTTGTTTATCTCACCAAATATTTCTATCAATTGTTTCTCATTTCCCCCAGATAGATGAATTGGATAAGGTATTTTTTTATCTTCCCATAAATGAGCAATTTTATTCTCAAATTCTATAAGTTCTTTAACAGTTATTTTTATTTCCATTATATAAAATTATCATGAGGTTCTGGATTTTTTAATCTATGAAGATAGGAATTAGAACTATCTAGTCGGCATCCTTTTTTACAATGATTAATTCCTTTTCGAGATATTTCTTCTACTATTTCTTTTCTTTTATCTCCCGCCCATATTTCTGAAAAATTATTTTTGTATAAATTTCCATAAGAAAAATCAGGAACAGAATAATAAAGATGACAAGGAGCAATATCTCCTTTTTCATTTATTATTGTAAAAAAAGGCAATCCTAAACAATTATCATAACTTGGTTCGGAAGAGACGGAGTTTATTCTATTTTTTCTAAAAAAAATTTGAAAAGTATCACTAGATAAATTTGTTAAATCTTTTTCAAATTCCAAATAGGAACCATAATCTTGGAAGAGTGCATTATTACTGTTAGGATTCTTAGAGTAAGGTTTAAGTTGGACATTATCGACCCCGATTTTTTGGAATAATTTTACAAATTCTAATAACTCAGTTTTATTTTCTTCTAATAACAAAAATTGAACACCCAGCGTTGTTGCATAATTATTCTTTTTTTTAATTTCAACAGATTTAACTAAATTATTTAATATCTTCGGAAAATCTTTTTCTGAAGTTCTGTGAATTATCGAATGTGTTTTTGGATAAGCAGCATCAATACTAAATCTTATCCAAGAAGCATAAGGTAATGTTTCTTCACAAATTTTTTCGTTGAATAAAACAGCATTAGTAGAAAATGAAACATCAATCCCTGATTCTTTTGTTTTTTTAACCAACAGAGAAAAATCTTTATGCAATAAAGGTTCTCCTGCACCAGAAAAACAGACTGATTTAATTCCAGAATTTTTCATATCATTAAGATTATTTAATAAAACGGAGGTTTCCAAAGTATTTGTTCCTCTTGCCCAATCTAATCCACAAAAAATACAATTATGATTACATCTATTAGTCAATCCGATTTCAACATAAATTGGAAAACAATCTCCCTTATTTTTCCACTCAGAAACTCTTTCGGGATGAAGCGCTAGTTTATTGCTATCTAGATGGATAGATCCCATAAAAGTATATTAAAGATTTTATTTAAAAATATTTAGGTACTAAGTATACCATCGATAATCTTCTTAATTTGTTGCGGTTTTATTTCGTTTAAACAATTTTCTCCTTGATTACAAATTGGAGAATCACAAGGCATACAATCTCTTTCAGCAGGATAGATTCTTGTCAACCGATTATAAGGAAATTCAGTATTTTTCATCGGTCCAAGGATAGCTAAAACTTTTTTTCTTAAAGCAGATGCTAAATGCAGTCCGAGAGTTTCTCCTGTGATTATTATTTTACAAGAAGACAACCAATGGACGTAATCATCAATATTATCTAATCCCTCTTGCCAAGAAATAGTATAATCTTTTTTTGATATTTCTTCAAGTTCGTTCCAATATTCTCGTGGCCAAGTTTTAGATTTCCAGTCTGAAGGCATAGACCAGTTTAATCCGATATCTACAAATTCAGTTATATCTGTTTTAGGAAACGGGTAATCTTGTCCTTTCCATGTAAAACCCAATCCTTCAACAATTAATTCTTGCAAACTTTTATTTATTCTATGCGGTTTGTAGGGAGAGATAGCTTCTATTAATTTATTTTCTGGTTTTAAAATTTCTTTATTTGGTATGTATCCTCTCCAATTCCCAGAAATACGATTAAATAAATCGGGAGTTGAAATATAATTATCTAAATTGTATATGTTGATTGCATTAAAATTTTTATCTGGTTCTATATCGTCGATAGAAATAATTTTTTCTTTGTCTATAAAATATTTTAATAGATTTATGGATCTTTTATCCGTCAGCCATAAAAAATCTTTTCCAATACATTCTGTTAAAACAGAAACCCGAAGTAAATCCCCGAAATTAGATTTTAATTTCCCCCCTGGAATTTGGGAGTAAGAAGTTCTTAGAATTATATTTTCAACCATTGTATTTTTTAATTAAGTTTAATTCTTTTCCCCGATTAGAAAATTCGGGTCTTTTAATATCCCCGAGATTATTTTTCTCCCAAACTAATGTTTTTTTTCCCCACTCAGAAATAGGAGTGTAATTCGTTTCTCCAATTAATGATTGAATGAGAGAAGTTTCAAGAGGAGGATTCCACTCAAAAGGTAGAGAATAATTATTTCCCCACATTTCTTTAGAAGACATGAAAGTTAATTTTTCTAAACACTTTTCCCCATATATTTCACTGAAAAAATTATTGATAAAAGTAGGGCAGGAGATATTTAGTGTTTTTTCAAAACATCTTTCACAGTTCATAGTTTTAGCTAAAATATTTACGAGATCATTAACATAGATTATTCCGACTTGATTCACTTCTTTTTCTAAAAGAATATTTCCTCCGTCTTCTATTCGGGTATTAAAAAAAATAAGTTTTCCAGAAAAGTCTCCCTCACCAAAAACATTTGGGGTGCGAAGGATAGTGTATTTTTTTCCCCCTATTTTTTTAATTTTATTTTCACATTCAAATTTATTCAAAGCATATTGTTCAAAAAAAGGATTATAATTTCCATTTGATATCCCTGTAGCTTCTTTCTCAGTCAATAAATGGTCTGAAAAATTTTTAAGATAAACAGAAGCGCTACTGGTAAAAATATAATGATTACATTTATTCTTAATGTAATCAGAAATTAATCCTATCTGCCGAGGGAGATAAGCATTATTATCAAAAATGCAATCAAAATAATTGCGAGAAAATATTTCTTTGAGAAAAAGAGGGTCTTCTCTATCTCCTTTTAGGAAGTTGATTGAAGAAGGATATTTATCTCGAAAATTTCCCCTATTTAAAACATAAACCAAATTTCCCTCTGAAGATAATTTTTTGGCTAACTGAAATCCATGGAATCTCGCTCCACCCAAAATTAAAACCTTCTTAGACATTTTATTCTAATCCTCGAACAGGACAAGTTACACTTTTTTTACCAAACCTCAGATAGGCACAATGATTACATTCTGAACATCGATTATAATCTTCTTTTCGATTAAATTTTTTTAACATATATGGATCTGCTAACATACCACGACCAATTGCAACAATATCGCAAGATTGTTCGTATAAATGTTTTTCTGCAGTAAGTAAATCAAGTATCTTTCCCACACCAATAACAGGAACATTAACAATTTCTTTTATCTCTTTACTATATTTAAAAAAATCTCCCCTCATCATTGCTTCATGCTTTAATTTAGAAGTATCATAAATTCCAGCAGTAACGCTAAAATAATTTATACCTGAATTTTCAAGTAAAGGCAAGAGAGTTTTATTCATCTCGTTATTTATTCCAGAAGGTATATAATCTTCTCCCGAAATTCTTGCTCCCAATAATAAAGAAGGATTTTGAATTTTAATCTCGTGGATGATATCCGTAATTAGTCTTGCCCTGTTTTCTAAATTTCCCCCGTATTTATCGTTTCTATGATTTGTATAAGGGGAAAGAAATTGATGTAATAAATAACCGTGAGCTAAATGTAATTCCACAGCATCAAACCCTGCTGATGCAGCGAGTTTTGCTGAATAAACAAATTTATTTTTTATCTCTTCTATTTCTGAAAGATTCATTTCATGAGAAGGGAATCCTGTAGCATTGCAAGTTGTTCCAGAAGGAGAGATAGGTTGATGTCCTGTAAAATTAGGATTTGCTTGCCCCCCCGAATGGAGTAATTGAATAGAAGAAAAACATTTTTCCTTTTTTAATTCAGACAGAATTAATTTTATTCCAGGTAAATAAGAATCATTATACAATCCAATTCCATTTGTGGTTCCATTTCCCTCTGGAGAAACAGAAGTACCTTCTACAATAACCATTCCACTTCCTCCTCGAGAAATTTCCCGATAATGATTTATTATTTTTTCGTTAACAAAACCTCCTTGATCTGCCCAATTGCATCCAAGAGGAGGAAATGCAATTCTATTTTTTATTAAAGTGTTACCTAAACTTATAGGGGAATTAAAAATATATTCAGACATTTTTCCCTCCGACGATATTTTTCTGAGTGTTTATCAAAGATAACCATGTTTTAAGATAAAGTTTGTTTGTTGAAAGCCCAAAAGATTCAAAATCCTCAAGAACATTGTTGATTAAATTTGTAGTTTTATTTAATAGAGGCGGAATATAAGGAGAAATATTTTTTTCAAAGATTAAATCTTTTTGATTATCTGAAGAAGATGATTGGATAACTTCAAAAAGATCGTGAGTATATGAAGAATATTTTGATTCCGTAACTAGTAAAATTTCAGATAAATTTTTTTTAAAATTTAAAAAGACCGATTCTTTTTCCCATAAGTGTTTATTCATCTTATTAGAATATCTACTTACCAAATTTTTTGCGTCATATAATGCATTATTCAATTTTATCACTTCAGGACATTTTTTTTTGAGGTTACTCATTTCATCTGCAATTTTTCTTGTATTCTCTTCACTAAAGTTGTAAGGGATTAAAAAAGCTAATTCATCATGTTCTGCTTCTAATCCTCTTTTTTGTAAAAGATTATGATACTCGCTCCCAGGAAAGATAAGCATACTATGAGATAGGTTCATATAATCCCATCCACGATTAATTCCTTTTAAGAATTCAACTTTAGTTAGAAAATCTTCAGATTTTAATTCAGGTGTAAACATGATATATCCAACAATAGCAAAAAAATCGTGTTGCTCTTCTAACTTATTCATAGAGCAAATACTTTTTTTGACAGTTGTTCTTTTTTTGTAAGATTTTAATTCTTCTTCAAGAGCAGATTCAACCCCGACACCGATTATGTCTACTCCAGAAAGTTTAAGCAAATCAAGAAAATTATTGTCGAGATTTTCTATTGTCTCTGCCCTTAAATGAATCTTAAATGAAGCATCTATTTTTCTTTCTAATATGCCCTCAGAAAATTTTTTCATACGTATGATTCCTTCTTTTGCAGGATCTTCAAAAGAACTATCCATAATATTAAAGAAAACTGCACCGTAATTTTTTTGCAATAATTCTATTTCATCAATAAACTGATTTATATCTCTGTTTAAAACGGGTTGTTTTCTTCCGTCGAGAGTTATATTTGCAGCAGATTCAGCACAAAAAGAACATTGTGAAGTACATCCTCGACTAGAATGTATTCTTGGAGAAAGTGAATTTATTCCTTCGGGGGAAATTTTTTCTTCCAAATAATCCCTAGAAGGAAATGGTAAAAATTTAAATTCCACCGGAATGATGGGTTGATTAGACACTTTTATTTTTCCTTCAGTTCTATAAATGCAAGAAGGAATAGTTTCCAAATCATTCTCTTTTAATTTTATTTTTTTACAGAGATTGATAAAAGATTTTTCAGATTCTCCTACTAAGATATAATCTAAAGAAGAATATTTTTGCATAATCTTCTCTGCTAGATTTTTTGCTTTTGGTGCACATAACATCATCTCATGTTGATGTTGGTCTGAGTTAAATAAACAAATTTTTGAATTGGAAAAATCTTTCTTAATTTTTTGCGGAAGATCCATTGTCTGAGAAAAAGAAGCAATCATTGGATAAAAACAAATTAAATCATAACCTGCAAAATCGAGAGGATTATAATTTTTTACGTCAGGTGTGATTATTTTTGCGTGACCTTTATTCATTCGAACCAAAGAGGCCATAGTCCCAAGAGGAGTAGGATAATAGTCTTTTGAAAAATCATCAGATGGCGTTGGAAAAACAAATAAACATTTGAAATCATTTAAGTCGCCAACAAGATAAGGATTATTTTGGATTTTGGAAAAATTTTTCCAGAAAATATCATTGTTATCGTAATCCTTAATATTGTTTTTATTTTGTTCCATGATATTATTTAATGAATAATAATTAAATTATTTTTAACACCTCATTATAGATTGTATTTGGAGATATATCTTCCAAACAATTTCTTTCCCTCAGACATTTTCCTTCAAAACAAGGCAGACAGGAAGGAACTGGTTCGGGTAGGATTGCTTTACCTCGGCCATAAAAATAAACTTCCAAATGAGGAGTTGGACCAAATAACCCAAAAACTTTTTTTTTCAGAGCAATTCCCAAGTGCAATCCAAGACTATCATTGCTAACTAGAACTTTACAAGAATTTATCCAATCAATATATTTAAACAAATCTCCGAGAATAAGGGGGTTATTTTTTTCCTGTCTACTTGTTTTTATTTTATTCTCCGATAATAAACTTTCTAATTTATCCCAGTGATTACTAGGCCACGATTTAGTTGGCCATTTTTGCCCAACTTGAGTATTAAGACCTACATCAAATATTTCATCGGTTTTTGGAGTATATCCCAAAACATATTCTTCTTTGTTCCATGTTTCTCCAACTGTTTCAAATAAAAGTTCCTGTGCAGTTTTTTTATTTGTTTTTTTAAGATGGGGGTCTGCACATACAGTTAATATGTTCGAAGCCATAGCATAAGGTTCTGCAGTTCCAGATTGACTATTGAAAGTAAAACCATACCGATTCCGTCTTGCACGAATTCTATCTGAAAGAGCACAAATTCCAGGGGTTTTTTCAAGATTAATCACGGTATCAAATTCTTCGGCCATTAACTGAAAAGTTGTTGTTAAATCATATGGAAGAACTCGATGAATATAAGGATTTTTTTCTAGAAGAGGAAAAGCAGATTCATCGGTTACCCAAGATACATTATCTTTTTTGAATAAATGCAATAAACAAGTAGTTCTTAAAATATCTCCAAGACTAACTTTGCGGGAATTATTTTCTTTGTCTAATAGTTCAGAATAACCTGTTTTAATGATTAAAATTTTATTCATTTTCATTTTTTTCTTTAAACAAGTTTATCATCTCGTTTACAAATTCTGCATCTTCTTGCCACTTTTTTTCTCCGTAAGGAAAAGGTAACATAAAATCTGGCACAGGATTTGAAATATATTCTGCCCAATAATCTTTTTTGTAGATTCCTTCATTTAATAAGAAAGAATAATATTCGGTATTTGGCAGAGGCTGTAAAATGTTAATATAAGGATATTTTATCCCGAGATCATTTATCTTTTGTGCCATTGTATGTTTATCTTCTTCGGTTTCTGTAGGAGCACCAATAATAAAATATCCCAGGATGTCTATTCCATATTTATTTGTAGTCTCACAAAATTTTTGTATCTGAGAAAAGTTTTGTGGTTTATTAAAAAATTTCAAAGTTTTATCCGAGAGAGATTCAAACCCCACATGAATTCTCTTAAAATTTCGTTCACTTAACATATTAGCTATATGCGGACTTATTTTTGCCTGACCTCTCCCACTCCATTCAGAATAAAATTCTTTTTTATCCATCTCAGAACAAATTGATTCTAAATAAGATTCATTAGTATTAAAGTTATCATCCATTAGATGAATACTCTTAGCACCTATTTTCTGCAAATAGATCATTTCTTCTAAAAGAGATTCTGGAGATTTTCTTTGAATTTTTTTTGTTTGAACATCGCAAAAACTACAATGATGTGGACAACCAACACTAGAAAAGGTAGACATCCTATTATTTGCTGAAAATAATATAGATGAAGGATAATAAAAATTTATGTCGATAAACTTTCTGTTTGGAAATTTTATTTGATTAAGGTTAGTATTACAATAGACAATTCCTTTGGGTTTATTTTTTATAGCATCTACAAATTCTAAATCTGCTAGTTGTCCAATGAAAGTTGCATCTGCTCCCTGATTTAGAATAGATGAAGAATTGTTCGTTGTATGCGGACCGCCAACAATTTTGTAAGGAGCCGAAGTTTCTTTTAATATTTTAACCATAGAGTATGCCTTAAGTGTTACAGCAGAGATACCTAAAATATCTGGTCTTTGTTTTTCAATTTCTTCTATTGTTTTATCGATAGACCAACAAAAACTATTTGGATCCAAAACAGTAATCTCATGCTCAGAAGGTAGATTAGATGCTAAAGAAAGTAAACCTAAGGGAACAAATTTGGAATCATCAGGATAAAAATATTTTGGAGTTACCCAATTGAATGCACTCCCTTCTTTAGGGAGAGTTGTTAATACTATCTTCATAAAAAAAATTTGTGAGATTAATTTAAATAATTTATGAAGGTCCCATATATAGATGGATTATGGGCTTTTTTTAACAGATTTACAAATAGTTTCTATAAACTCATTTAGTCTTGAAAAATTTCTATCCATATCAAAATCAGATCTCATTTTTTCAACTTGTTTAACAAGGGCAGTATAATTTATTTTTTGAAGAGTATTCAGGATATTTTCTTCATTTAGATAGATGTTTAAATTATAAGGTTTCATTAATCGATCGACAAATAAAAGCCTAGAATCATAAATGATTGGAAGACCTGCTTCTAAGTAGCTAGAAATTTTATTTCCCGTGCTATGATTTAATTCTATACCTGTTCTTTGATAATAATCATAGGCAAAAAATAATCCAAAATCATATTGGGATATTTCTTTAATCAACTCTTTTGGTTCTAATGAGTGATGTAAGTGAAAATATTTATTTTGTATAAAGATTCCAAAGAAATCATTTATTGCATTTTCTTCTTCCTCTTTAGAACAATGGTCAGAAAGAGCATATACATGGACGTGTATATTTTGGTCTAATAATTTTTTAATAGAATCCTGATTAGATTTTTTTGATAATGGGTCATGTAAAAAACCCCCAACATAGACAGTATGAAATTCTTTATCTTTTTTTGAAAGTTTATTTTTATTTATTGGAACATTATATTCCTCTGAACAATAGGGCATGAAACTGAGAGTATCCTTAACGATATTTATATTATCAAAAATTCTCCCAGAAATAAAAGATAATTCTTCTGGAGATCCTTTATGGAGAATTCCGTCAGAGTTTTCAAAACAATATTTTTCTGCAGTTAATTCGTCTAATTTTGTATGTTCTAATGCTTCATTTAGAGAATTAAAAAAATGAGACAGAATATCATAAGGCAGATAGATAAATGGATATTTTTTAAAAAAATATTTGTGAACAAGTCTTAATTGCCAATTACTTCCAGCCACCCCGATTACTGCATAAGGTTTTATTCGTTTTAAAAAAAATAAAAAATTTGTTAGGTCAGGAGTTCTTTTACAAAAGTAAAAAATATTTTTTAGAGAAGGTTTAACAAAATGAAAATTAGAACAGATTACTCTGTTAAAGGCATTTTTATAAAATTCCATATTAAATCTATTCTTCTCGCAGGTTGTAAATAAAATTGTCTCATAATTATTTTTTTTAAATAATATTCCTAGTTTATACAAAAAGACGGTTGGAGTAGTTGCAGAATAGAATACAATTTTTTTCTTCCTTTCTTTCATAAAGCTAGATAAAGAAAATTGTTTAAAAATATTTATTTATAGAGATATATCTGTACTACAGAAATCTTAAAAAGAAACAAATTATCCAATAGAAATGGCAAAATTATCTGACATGACCGATAGATTAGAAGGGCAAGAAATGTTTCAAATATTAAGTCGGGCGAAAGAACTTGAAAAAGAAGGTAAAACAATTTTTCATTTTGAACTTGGAGATCCAGATTTTAATACACCCAAGAATATAATCAACTCTTGTTATGATGCCCTTAATAAAGGATTTACGCATTACGCGCCATCATCAGGATTACTAGAATTAAAAGTTGCTGCGGCGGATTCAACAGAAAGAGGAAGAAGAGGATTTAGACCGGATTTAAATCAATTATTAGTAACTCCGGGAGCAAATGTTCAAATTGATTTCGCAGTTTCTTGCACGGCTAACCCGGGAGATGAAATAATTGTGCCAGATCCGGGATTTGCTTCTTATTTTTCAATTATTAAAGCAAGAAGAGTAGAAGCTATTAGAGTTCCTGTTTATGAAAAAAATAAATTCCGATTAAATCCGAAAGATGTAGAGAAAGCAATAACAGATAAAACAAAAATGATAATAATAAATTCCCCGAGTAATCCTTTGGGAGCAGTTATGACTCCAGAAGAGATTAAAGAAATTTATGATATTGCAGAAAAAAAAGATCTTTGGCTTTTAAGTGATGAAATGTACACTCGTTTGATTTATGATAATGTGCAATTTTCTTCCCCGAGCATTTACGATAAATGTAAAGAAAGAACAATTATTGTCAATGGATTCAGCAAATCACATGCCATGACTGGATGGAGAATTGGTATTATGACTGCACCGAAGGAATTTATAGAAAAAGCAGGATTATTAATGGAAACTAGTCTTAGCTGTACAAGCCCATTTATTCAAAAAGCAGCTATCGAAGCACTTAGTGGAAGTAATCTTTATTGTGATGAAATGATAAAACAATACAAAGGAAGAAGAGATTTAATTGTTGATGGATTAAATAGTCTACCAGCAATAAGTTGCATCAAACCCCAAGGAGCTTTTTATGTTTTCCCGAATATTAAAGAAACTGGAATGAATAGCAGGGAATTTGCTAAATTAATGTTGGAGGAAGGTGGCGTTAGTTTATCTCCAGGAACCGCTTTTGGAAAGTATGGTGAAGGATATGTTAGATTAAGTTATGCAAATTCTGTGCAAAATATAGAAAACGGAATTGAAAGAATGAGGGAAGTTTTGAATAAGTATTTAGATAAAAATTAATTATTATTCTTTAATGGGAGGAATTATCATATTTGATAAAAATTCTTCTCTTGGAAGTTTAGGATACATATCTTCTATCGGAGAAGCACCAAAAACTCTTGGTTCATAAGTATCCCAATCATGACAATTCACATCACAAAGAATTGGTCCTTTATGATCTAAAACTTTTCTTATTTTATTTTTAGCTTCAGAATTTTTGTTGATAGTTATCGTTGGAATTCCATATGCCTTAGCAATTTTTATAAAATCAGGAGGATGATATCCTTTTGGACCGCATGCTTCTTCTCTCCCTTCAAAATTTGTTCTTTGAAATTGTCTCGTTATTCCATAACAATGATTGTTTAATATGAAAGTTTTCACCCCCAAATTATAATTCTTAATTGTCTGCAATTCTTGTAAGTTTAAATTGAATCCTCCGTCGCCAATTACACAAACAGTGTTTTGATTTCCATTAGGATTTTTTTCATAAGCAGCTAAAAAAGCCCCCATTGCTGCAGGAAAAGAAAAACCCATTGGAGAGTTTCCATTATTAGTAATGAATCGTTGCCCTTGTTTTGTTTCAAAAGCATGTCCCGCAATTACAATGTTGCCTCCGCAATCTCCCAAGAAGATATCATTAGATTTCATCTCTCCTGAAAGCATTCGCATAAAAACATAAGGGTTAGTTGGATTTTTTTGAGAAAAAAATTCAGGTCTTACAGGATCATATTTATCTCTCCATTCTTTAACACGCTCAGCCCATTTTGTAAAATCGGGAAGAGTTTTAGAATTTATTTTTTCCTTAAGTCTAGATAAGAAAAATTTTGCGTCAGAATAAATATTAACATCAAAAGGAACTTCTTGAACTTCTCTATGGAGCATTGATTCATCAATATCTACAAGATATGTTTTAGCACCCCGCAAAAAAGCTTTTGTATTCCCACCAAATAATCTTCCAGAAACTCTTGTACCTATTCCTAAAACCAAATCTGAATTTTGTATTCCAAAATTTCTACCTTTGCCTCCGTAAGTTCCAATTCTTCCGCCGTAATATTCATTATCAGAAGCTACTATATCAAAAGCATTCCACGTCGGGAAACAAGGAATTTTTAATTTTTCCTGAATTTCAAGTAAATCTTCAATTCCCTTAGCGTGTCTAACTCCCGCACCAATCAACAAGCAAGGTCTTTCTGATTTATATAAGTCAGCTAAAAAAGAATCAATCTGTTCATTAATTAAGTCAAAATTATAATTATTTGAAAATTCTTCTTTATTAAAACCTTTTAATTCTTCTGGATTTATTTTTGTTTTTTGGACATCCATCGGCAAATCTAAGAGGATTGGTCCTGGTCGCCCATTCATAGAATAAAAAATTGCTTTCTCAAATTCATATTTAATTGAATTTGGATCGGTAATCATCTTAGAATATTTTGTTACAGGAGCTACAATTTCTGCGATAGGAGTTTCCTGAAATCCTCTTTGACGAATGTTTTCTGTAGGTCTTAAAAATCTTGAATCAACCTGTCCAGTCAGGAATATTGCAGGAACAGAATCATAATAACAATTTGCAATAGGAGTAAGAAAATTTTGTCCTCCAGGTCCGCTTGTTGCAATTGCAACTCCTGGTTTCTCCGCAACCTTTGCATAACCTTCTGCAGCAAATCCTCCTGCTTGTTCATGCATCACAGAAATGTATTTTGTTTTATTTGTTCTAGTAAATGCGTCGATTAAATCTCCATTAGCAGCACCATATACTTCAAAAATATGTCCAATCCCATTTTCTCCGAAAGAATTAATTAAATAATCTGCAAGCTTAATTTCTTTTCCCATTTTCTTTTTCAGGAGATTTCGGTTTTAAAGGATTTGTGTATGAAAATATATATTAGAAAAACTATCATTCCTACAGAAATTTTAAAAGAAGGAATTTTCTCCAAAGAGAATGAAAGGTTTAGATTTGTTATTGATAAACCCCATAGCAAAAAAAAGAGTTTATCAGGAATTATCAAAAGATTTTTCTGCAGTAGAACCTCCTTTTTGGGCAGCAATTATGGCAGGGTATATAAGAAATAAAAATTTTAATGTGGATATTCTCGACGCAAATGCAGAGAATTTAGATTTTATTGAAGTAGCAAAACAGGTTGAAAAATATAACCCCCAACTAACTAATATTGTTGTTTATGGCCAGCATCCATCGGCATCAACAGCACTAATGCCGAGTGTGAGAAGATTGTGTGAAGAAATAAAAAAAGAGAATCCTGAAAGAAAAATTATTTTAACAGGTTTGCATCCTTCAGCATTACCGAGAAAAACCATTGAAGAAGAAAGTTGTGATTTCATTGGAGAAGGAGAAGGATTCTATACTTTGCAAGGTTTGTTGGAAAAAAAAGATTTTGAAAAAATTCCTGGACTTTGGTACAAAAAAGAAAATAAAATTTTCTCAACTAATCGAGCAGACTTGATAACAAACCTTACAGAAGAAATTAATGATGTTGCATGGGATTTATTACCTATGAAAAAATATAAGGCACATAATTGGCATTGTCTCGGAGATTTAAATTCTAGAGAAAATTATGCAGCAATTTCAACAAGTTTAGGATGTCCCTATCACTGTGAATTTTGTTGTATCAATGCTCCTTTCGGAAAATCTGCATATAGAGAATGGAATCCGAAATGGGTTCTTAAACAAATTGATACTCTCGTAAAAAAATATGATGTTAAAAATATTAAAATAATCGATGAATTATTTGTTTTAAACCCAAATCATTTTCTCCCGATAACAGAAGGATTAATCAAGAGAGATTATGGATTAAATATATGGTCTTACGCGCGCATAGATACTGCAAAAAAAGAATATTTATCTCCATTAAAAAAAGCAGGAATTAACTGGCTGGGTGTTGGAATTGAGTCGGGTGATGAAGAGGTAAGAAAAGATGTTTCAAAAGGAAAATTCGGAAGTAAAAAAATAACTGAAGCAGTTAATCAAATGAAAGATAATGGAATTTATGTCGCGGCAAATTATATTTTTGGGTTACCAGAAGATGATAAAGAAAGTATGCAAAAAACATTTGAGTTAGCAAAAGAATTAAACTGCGAATGGGCAAATTTTTATTGTGCAATGGCATATCCAGGTTCAAAATTGCATAAACAATGTGTTGAAGAAAAAATTGTGCTTCCCGAAGATAAAATGGGTCCGGGGTGGATTGGATATTCCCAGCATTCCTATGAAACATTTCCTCTTTCAACAAAAAAGTTATCTGCAGGAGAAGTATTAAAATTTAGAGATGAATCCTTTCAAAAATATTTTACAAGCCCCAAATATTTAAATATGATAGAGAGCAAATTTGGGAAAGGAGCAAAAGAGCATATTCAAGAAATGACAAAAATAAAATTAAAAAGAAAAATTCTGGAGAATCAAGATGCGTGATGATTGGAAAGATAAAAAAAGTGAATGGAGTGATAAATCAAAGTATAATTCATTCAACTCATATAAAGGACTTATCTGGTATGATAGTCATTACAAGCCGATCGCAAAATGGTTTAAGGGAGAGACAAAAGATTTGCCTGCACCAATTGAACTATCATTAGATCCAACACACTTATGTAATTTTGAATGTGGTCATTGTAATGCAAAGAGATATTTAATTTTGAATCCGGATGAAGTTCCATCTGACAAAAGAAAAATGACGAAAGAACATTTAAGAGATATTATTGATTTTTGTGCGGACTGGGGTGTGAGGGGAGTTTGTATCGGTGGTGGAGGAGAACCGTTGATGAATAAAAATGTGTGGGATTTACCGTCGTATATTGCTTCAAAAGGAATGAAAAGTTCTTTTGCAACAAATGGAAGCTTGATTAATGACTATATCGCAAATGAAATGATGAACTGCAGATGGGTCGGTGTTTCTTTAGATTCTGCAACAAAAGAAACTTTTGAAAAAGTTCATGGAATCAATTGTTTTGAAAAGGTTGTAAAAAATTTAAATGATTTGGTGGAAACAAAAAATAAAACAGGATCGAAAATAGATATAGCATATAAGTTTTTAATCAGACCAGATAACTGGCATGAAGTTTATGATGCGTGTAAACTTGCAAAAAAAATTGGGGTCAGGGATTTCCATGCACGTCCTGCAGATTTGGAAAGAAAAGATTTTGTGCAGGCAATGGAACTTAATTATAATTTAGAAGAGATACAGAAATTATTTTTCGAGTGTCACAAGTTAGAAGAAAAAGATGACTTCAGAGTTTTCACAATTATGCACAAATACAATCCAGATTTTACAGTAAAACACAGTTTCAAAAAATGCTGTTCTTCTCCATTGATGTTACAAGCTTGCGCAGACGGAAATGTTTATGTTTGTGCAGACCATCGAATTGAAAAAAGATTCAAATTGGGAAGCCATTATCCAAATCCAAAAGAAATTTTAAATTTCTGGGGTTCAGAAAAACATAAAGGACTTCTTGAATCAATAAATGTCGACAAAGAATGTGGTAGATGCACCTATGGAGAATATGCTCGACAAATAGAAGAACTGACATTAGAATCAAGAGAAGAAGATCCTATGTGTGTTGATTTCCCTTAATTATTTTTTGAAAGTTTTTAAGAGATTAAAGATAGTTCTAATATCTCGAAAGTAATCAATTAGGTATTTTCTAATAAAACTTTTTTGAAAAAAGGAGATAAGAAAATTTAAGTTATAAGCGTTGAAAATTTTCTTCTGAGAGAAAAGAGAGAATAAATTATCAATAAAACTTAGATGAAAATATTTTTTTAATAAAGGGTAGTCAATTAAAGGCGTTGTTGGAATACTTATTAGAGGTATGGAAACAAAAGCAGTATTTTTCTCATTGATTAAATAAAAAGCTCCACCCAAACAGAATTCTCTAAATTTAGAAAGATTATCAAGGAAAAAATTTTTGGTCACCATTAATTGACCGGGATGAATTATTTTTGAAAAATTTTCTTTGTCCAGATTATGAAAAGACTCTTTCATTAAAGATAACATATAATCTCCAAGCCCATTTGAATGAACAAAATAATCGCAACAGCTTATTTGTTTTTTTGTAATAAATAAAGAATAAGATTGGAGATAATTTCTGTAAGAAGAATGTCTTATTTTCGTGTCTGAGAAAGAGATATAATCTGTATTTTTTAATTTCTCTTTTAGTTCAGATAGTGAAAGATGAATGTCCTCTTTAGAAATCTCAAAAATATTTTTATTAATCTTTGGAAGATGAAATTCGAGTGAGTTATCTTTTTCTATCTTGGAGAAAAATTTTTGGAATAAAAATTCCCAAGAATAATTTTTAATTATATGTTGATAAAATTCTTCAGCAATTTTCTCTCTTTCTTTTTCATGAATTAAAAAATAATTTATCTTCTCTAATAACTCTTTTTTATTGTTAAAATTTATTTCCTTGTGTTTATTGATAAATTCTATATTCATAGAAGTATATTCATTAAGCATAAAAGAGTTGCATGCGGGAACTTCAAGACTTCTACCTTTAAGTTGTCCTTTTTTTCCTTTTTTATAAAGAGTTTTAGAAAAGTTTAGATTTATCTTGGACTGATTGATTACTCGAGGATAATCTTCATCATACAAAACCCCATGATAAATATTTTTTAAGTCGGGATAATCCTGCCACCCAATACCAAATAGACTTAAATTCACCCCATTTTCTTTTAAGAATTGAAGATATTCATATCTATCTGCAACAGGTCTTCCAATAAAACTAACATCATATTTTTTTTCCAAATTAAGTGGTTTAAAAAAATGGGGGTTTACTCCATGAATAACAAAAACATTCTTTAGCTTATCTTTTTTATAGATAGATATTTCTTTTTTTGAAGTAATGATATAATCAAAGAATAAGGCATAATACCGAGACCAATCTTCAAATTTCCAATCATCGTCGCCAAATTCTATAATTGTTTTGGTTTGTGGGGAGAATTTTTTTATTTGGGCCAAAGTTTCAATTTCAAATTGCCCAAAAAAACCTGGACTAAAAAGAAGATAGTCTGGCCTCTCTTGCTGAATTATTCTTAAAAATTCTTTATTTAAGGCCTCTTTTCCATAATGATAATAAAAATTTCTTGAAGTAAATATTACCAATTTTCCAAACATTTTGTTGAAGACAGGAATCCAATCACGACAATGAAAAGTATCTTTATCTCCGCATCCCCAGGTAGAGAGCATCAATTTTTTATTTTTTAAAGAAGGAATTTCATTATTTTTGCTAGATGTCTCCATAGAAAAAAAGGAAAAAGAATATTTATAAAATTAATGACGATTAGGTTTTATCCGTTATATATCGTTTAAAAATTCTTATAAAAAGAGATGGTTTAAATTTTTTTATAATTTTATCATAAAAAAAGTCATAAGCACTAACATCCTTATCATGATAATAAGTTATAAGTCCGGTTTTAAAAGACCACCACCATAGTTTCCATTTTGGATGTTCGCATAAATAAAGAGGACACAGATCTTCGCCAAGCCAATATTCATCTGTCAAAAATCCTTTTTCCTTAGCTAATTTGTAAACTTCTGTTCCTGGAAAAATTATTAATATTGCAGGTTCCGTATTAATTTTTAATTTTTTACACAGGGCGATTGTTTCATTAACACTTTGTCTATTTTCTCCAGGCAATCCGACGATAGTTAAGCAAGATATTTGAATTTCATATTTTCTACAGATATTAAATGCATCAACAATTTGGGAGATTTTTACTTTTTTTCCAATCCCATCAAGAATTCTCTGGCTACCAGACTCAACTCCAAAAGTAATTTGACAACATCCTGCTTCTTTCATATTTTTTATTACTTCTTCAGTTATAGAAGACACTCTCCCTAAACATCTCCATTTAATTTTTATTTTTTCCCGAATTATCATTTGACATAAAGAGATCACCCTTTGATTATTGCAGATGAACTCATCATCAGAAAAATTAATATATTCCAAGTCAGGAAACTCATTTAATAAATATTTTATTTCTTCAAGAATATTTTCTGCACTTCTTTGGATGATATGTCTTCCCCAGTATGCTGAACTAGGACAAAAAGAACAACTAAAAGGACAGCCTCGAGAAGTGATGATATAAGCTGTTTTTGTTTTTTTTATTTGTTCACTAAAAAAATTGTGTTTTGGAAGAGGTAATCTATCTAATTCTTTAATTCTCTCCCGATTTTCGGTTTTTATAATTTCTCCTTCATATTTGAATGCTATCCCTTTTATTTTTTTCAAGAAAGATATTGATTTTTTCTTTTGTATTGCATCAAGTAACTCCAATAGGGTATACTCTCCCTCCCCCAAAACAGCAAAATCAACAGGGTAATTATTTAGAATTTGTTCATACATAAAAGTAGTATGAATTCCCCCGGCAAGTATTTTTGTTTGTGGGCTTAATTCTTTTACTAGTTTAATTAATTCTCTTGCAGAAATCCTACTATTTGAAAGAATACTAAAACCAAAGAAGTCGGGTTTTTGTTCGCTGAGATGTTTAATAATTTCTTTTTTAGCATCTTCTAACTTGCAAAGTGAAAGATTAAGCAAATTAACCTCGTATTTATTTTTTTCCAGCATGGCTCCAAGATAAGCTAAACCAAGAGGATATACAGAATAATTTTCATCTTCCCACATATCCCATGGAGCAATACAAAGAGTGATCTTCATAAAAATTTATCGTGATATATTTTTTAAAGTTAATGTCAATCAAGAAGAATGAAATATTTTTTTCTTTATAGAGCTCAAAATCATGAAATCATTTTTTTCTAAACTTTTAGTAAAGAAGAGGAGGAATAAATAAAGGGAAAAGAAGATTAATCCTTCAAGAATTATGCTAATCAAAGTTACCCTGATGAATTGTTTAATTATTGCAAGCAAAATTGTAGGAATTAGTATGGACAAAAATATCCTAAGAAACTTCGGAACCAAAGACATTCCTGAGAAATAATGTCTTGATTGGATGAAAAAAACCAGACTAAGAACAATGTACATTATCATTGTTGCAAATGCGGCACCATTAATCCCATAAATTGGAACGAGAATCAAACATAAGATTAGATTAACAACCGAGGTTACTATTGTATCTATAAGAATAATCTTCGACTTTCCAAGCATAGATAAAAGATTATTTGATACTAAGGCAATAGAGTAAAAAAAGAAAAGACCCACGGATAAAAACCTCAGGGCAGTTTCTGCGGCGATATATTGTGGACCAAAAAGAATGTTTATAAAAGCTCCAGAAAATAAAAACATCAATGCAAAAATGGGTAGGTTCACCATAAGAATCCACTTTTCAATTTGAATGCTTAAATTTTTTATAAAAGGTATATCTTTCTGAGAGAATTTTCTGGTTATCATCGGGAAAAAAAGTCTCATGAATAAACAAGGAAAGAGAGATAAAAATTCAGTTATTGGAATTGCAGCATTGTAAATTCCAACCTGTACTGCATCCAAAAAATAACCAATTACAAAAGAATCAATATAGAGGAAAAGACTAGAGAGTATACTTAAAAAAAGAAGTGGAACAGAATAAGAGAATAAGTTCTTTCTAACTTCTTCTTTTATTTTTTTCTTTAGTTTAGTTTTTTCGAATATTTCTGAAATCTTTTTTCGGGAATAAAAATAAGAAATCAGCAACAAACAGATTATTCCAAAGAAGTATGAAAAAACCACTGCGTTTGTTTTAAGCCCGATAAAAATAAAAAATAAGATCAAGATTAGTTTAATGAGATTAATTAAAAAATCGGAAAAGAATGAATGAATTTTTATTTTTTCAAATGCTTGCATTATAGTTAAGAAGAAATAAGCAAAAATATAAGCAGGCAACATAAAACTAAAAACTTTCAAGAAGATTATCAAATCCGAATTATGAAAAAGTTTAATAGAAATTATTTCTGAAGACAAAAAAAGTAAAATCCCAGAAATGATACTTGAAATTATCAATACAATTGAAGAAAACTTGAAAAGATAACGAATATTATTTATCTTTTTTTGTCCTCGATAAAAAGGGATAAATCTTAACACACCATCATAAAAACCAAGAGCAGAGAGAGAAATAAACCACAGGAAAACGATTAAGGCGAGGGAGAATAAACCGTATACTTCGGGGCCAAAAGATCTTGCAATTATAATTCTGTAAAGATAAGCGAATATTTTAGAAAAAATTACTCCAAGAAAAACAAACAGAGAAGATTTAATAATCAGTCTGAGAGAAGAATCAAATTCCTCTTTTTTTTCTTGATTTTCCATCGATTAAAATAGGAAAGAACACTTTTAAAGATTATTAAGGAAAGATAGTTAGAGAATAATATTTTTTCCTTCGGAAAATATTCCAGAACAAAGAAATCTTATCTACCGTTCTCTTATCGTAAATTTCATGAATTAAATCCAATAAAAAATGAAAAGAAAAACCCAAGAAGATAAAAAGAAAAAAAGGATTGATAAAATTACTTAATAAAAATAAAATAATCAACCATTCAACTCCGTGGAATAGATAAAACCCAGAATAAATTTTTTTTCTTTGTTCTTTAGGAATGAGATTAAAATGAATTTTTCTTTTCATATACCAATTATAGGATTCGACCGGATTTAATTTTCCTTTTCTAAAAAAATAATAGAATACATGATCAACGTCTATCAAGATTGAAGAAAGAAAAATAATTGCAAGACCGTATAACGGAATTATTGGAAAAAAGAAATACAAAAATGCAACAAAAAGAAATCCGAAGAGGATATGATATTTGGGTATCATCTTATTCTTTATCTTCAACGAGTTTTATCAAATCTGCAAATGCAGGTCGTGTGATTAAAACCCCAATAGTTATTCCGATTATAGTCATAATTGCAAATCCACGAAGTAATCCTGCTCCAGCCCATAAAAGAGGAAGTAATGAAACTAAAACAGTTAAATAAGCTCCCAAGATAATTCCGAAAGCTCTTTTAATTTTTTGTTTGATAGTTAATACTTCTTTTGTTTTAATTTCATCTAACATTACAATCTGGTCATCAATACCTGTTCCAATTGCAGCAAGTATACCTGCAATTCCAGGTAAGTCTAAATCCTGCCCCATAATAGAAGCAATACCAAGAGTGATAATAATTTCAGAAGTGCAAATCAGGAAAGAAGGAACAACTAATTTCAATTTTCTGTATTTCACAAAAATAACAATTCCCACAAGAAGCAAAGAAGCAAATCCCGCGAAAAAAATGTATTTAGAGAAATTTTCTCCTAGCGTCGGAGAGATAGTATCTAATTTAACAATCTCTAATTTAAACGGCAAACTTCCTGTTATCAAAACAGTTTGAAGTTTATTCATTTCATTAATAGCATTATCGTAAGCTTCTTCTTTTGTCTCGCCTGTACCTGAACCAGAAATCTGAATCTGAGTAGTTACTCTTCCTTTCAAACTTTCACTAATTAACAAACTTTCTACAAGATTATCATCGAGGTAGAGATCTAATTTTTTAGAAAGATAATTTCCTTGGGAAGTTGAGTTAACTTCAAGCCCATTCGTGATATTTGCATGTTTTTCTGCAGCCTGTTCACTTAAATAAACAGTAAATCTAAATTCACAAAAGTATCCTTGTGCTGCCTGTGCGCAGGAATAAATTCCAGATTCCTGTCCAGATCTCGAGACAGAAGTAATGTCCTGTTCTCCGCCGATAAAAATTGTCTGATTGCCTATTTTAGCTTCGAACTTACCTTGTTGAGAAATTAAGTTCTCTAAATCTTTTGGAGTTGCACCAGCAATTTCAATTAACATATAATTATTTCCTGCAAGATCTGAAACAGAACGAATAGTCATATCCGAAATTCCATATACATTTAATCTATTACTTACGACGTTAACCAAATCATTAATCTCGGAAGAAGTTAATTCATGATTCTGTGCTTTAACTAATGCTCTTGCACCACCACTCAGATCTAAACCTGTTTTAAGATTTGTAGATGGAAGATCAGAAACAAGAATATTCAAAGATTGGTTAGAATAAATTATGTATTCATCCTTGGAAGTAGTTATTGTTGTCTTTATTTTTTCATGGGAATTAAATTTACCTTCCATAGTTTTAGAAAAGTCATCTATACTTGTTATTGTTTTTCCATCAATTGCAGTAATGATTTGCCCTTGCCTCAATCCTTCTTCAAATGCAGAAGAGTTTTGCTCTATGCTATTAATTAAAACTCCTTTTTGCATAAAATAATTCGGGTTGTAAAAAATAGAAATTAAAGAAAAGATTAATACAATAATCCATATCCAAATTTTCCAGGTGAATTTAATTTTCATTTCTTTTGTTTATGTAAAACATACCATTTAATTATTGAAGTGTTAGTCAACCAAGTGTTAAGAATATCAAAACAAAGTCCGATAGCGAGTATTAAAAATATTTGTTTTAACACAGACGAGAAAGGACCAACAATGAACATTGCAATCAGAGCAGAACCAATTGCAATCAGAGTCATAGTTATTCCCGTTTTGAAAGAGTCCCAAATTTTTTGATTTAATGATTTTCCTTCTCTTCTCAATACACGATTTGTAAGAAGTATATCGGTGTCAACACTGTATCCAATAAGCATTAACAATGCAACGATTCCTGCAGTAGAAATTTGCAATCCGAGAAGATTAATTGTTACAAGAGTAAAAAAGATATCTGCAAAAGCAGAAAAAATTACGGCCATAGAAGGAATAAAATTTCTAAACTGGATTGAGACCACAACAGCCATCAAAACGAATGCGATTAAAAGAGCAATCAAAAGTTGTTGATAAAAAGAATTACTTAAGGTTGAACCAGTGAATTCAAAACTGCTATTTTCTTCAGTAAGAGGATAGTGAAGATATTCTTCAAGAACAGTTCTTGTTTCCTGTCCGTCGCTTTTTGTGTCTATAATGACTGCAATTTGTTCGTGAGTCACCAAGTCAGAAATTTCACGAATCTTTACATTTTCCAATTTTCCAGACAAAGCATTTTCTAAATCTGCTGCATTTATTTTTTCATTAATAGTTACAGAAGTTCCTCCCGTAAGAGAAATATCCTTGTTAATAAAATCATGATTTTGAGAATAAAAAATACCCATATAAATAAATCCGAAAATTAAAAAGATTACAGGAATTAATAACAATAATTTGTAATTCTTATCATGAAATGCTGTTAATTTTTTTCTGAAATTTTCTTTGTCCATTTTGTTATTAGTTGTTTTTGTGTTCGACTTGAACAGAGGTTATGCGTGGTCGGCGTTCGAGTCGAATCATTTATGCGCCGGTCGGGATT
>DAHXOU010000047.1 GCA_027364705.1 Nanobdellota archaeon | reverse complement strand
TTGCTAAAACACTTTGACATTTTGAGCACCAATTTACTGCAGATTTTTTTCTGTAAGCAATTCCTTTCTCAAGCATCTTCAAAAAAATCCACTGGTCCCATTTGTAATATTCTGGACTGTCTGTCCTGATAAGTCTGTTCCAATCATAACTCCAGCCCATTGCTTTCTGCTGTTTCATAAAATTAGTAATTGAATTTTTATTGTAATCAGAAGGATGCATTCCAACTTTTATCGCAGCATTTTCCGCAGGCAAACCAAGCGCGTCATAACCAATCGGATAAAGAACATTGTATCCCTGCATTCTTTTGAATCTTGCAAAAATATCTCCAAGACTAAAGACAAAAGCGTGTCCTATATGCAGACCAGCTCCCGACGGATAAGGGAACATATCAAGAACATAAAATTTTTTCTTATTCGGATTCTCACTGACTTCAAAGATTTTTTCATCTTCCCATTTCTTCTGCCATTTTTTCTCTATTTTAGAAAAATCTATTTCTGACATTCTGATTTATATTATCTTAATTATTTAATTGTTTGGGGAATATTTTCTTTTTCTTTCTTCTCGGTCTATTCTATACATTTCAACAATTTCCCTGATATCGTCCGACATTTCAAATTGGAATTCTTCCCTTTTAAGAAGTTCATCCAACCCATGAATTGTTTTCTTTTCTCCTTCTTCAAACCAACAGAGATTTAATTTGTCTGTTGCTAATTTCAGGACTTCGTATTTCCCTAAGACGCAATTGTAAACAATTTTTCTTCTTTCTTTCTCAGTTTCCATTTTTTGTTTTCAAATTTATTACAGAGTTCTCTAAGATTAATTCTGTCTCAAGCAATTGCCTGAGAATTATAGTAAAACTAAGAGAACTAATACTGGTAAAACTAAATTCAGTAACTGAAATGTTTTAGCAGTCATCCAAATTTTATGAGAAGCATATTTTTAAATATTATGTTATCATGAAAGATAAATGGAAAAGATAAAAGCATATCTCGTTGGAGAAATTGTTTCAAGTGCAGAAGCAGATGCTTTTTCTCTTTACAAAAAAAGTCATTTCGGAGAACCAAAAGAGGACAAAATTCAGTATTCAATTGCAGAAGCAATGTTCCTTTTAGAAAAAGATAAAATAGAAATTTTTTCAAAAGATAAAAAATTATCGAGAAAGGATTTTGGAGAAAAGTGCAGAAAGATTGACAAAAAAATTCAGATAAAATATCCTGTTTTCAAAGACCTTAGAGAAAGAGGATATGTTGTGAAAACTGCATTAAAATTCGGAGCTGATTTTAGAGTTTATGATAAAGGAAGCAAACCAGGAGAAAAGCACGCAAAATGGATTGTATTTGCAGACCATGAATCAAAACAGCTCACATGGCACGAGTTCTCAGCAAAAAATAGAGTCGCACATTCAACAAAAAAGAATCTGCTTCTCGCAATCGTGGACGAAGAAGGAGATATAAGTTACTACGAAGTCAGATGGATTAAACCATAATATTTTGAACAACAAATTTTATTAATAAAGAGAATTTATCTCGAATATGCCTGTCCAAGATGCTATGAAAACGAGGGAAAAAATAATTTCTTTTATCAGATTAAGAGGACCGAGTCTGCCTGTTCAGATTGCAAAAGAAACAGGATTGAGCATTTTATTTGCCTCTGCTTTCCTTTCGGAATTATACGGAGAAAAAGAAATTAATATTAGTCATATGAGAGTCGGAAGCTCTCCGTTATATTTTATTCCAGGACAAGAACCTCAACTAGAAAGATTCTCACAATATTTGAAAAGCAAAGAGAAAGACGCATTCCTCAGATTAAAAGAAGAAAAATTTCTGAAAGATGCTGAACAAGAACCTGCAATAAGAGTTGCATTAAGAGGAATAAAAGATTTTGCACTTCCATTCAAAAAAGACGAAGAAGTTTACTGGAGATACTTTACAATTCCTGCTTCTGAATTTGAAGAGAATGAAAAAGGGGAAGTTCAGATAAGGGAAGAAAAGATTCAGATTGAAGAAATAAAAGTTGAAGAAAAAATAATAGAGAATAAAGAAGAGAGAAAAATAGAAAATATTTTTGATGATTCCGAAGACAAACAGGAAATAGTAAAAATTAACGAAGTTCAAGTCCAAGAACAAATTCCAAGAGAAAAACAAATAAAAAAAACTAAGACAAACAAATCAAAAAAACAAAACAAGAAAAGAGATGAAAATTTCTTCAATAAGATAAAAGAATTTTTGGAGAATAAAGGAATAGAAATTATTGACATCAGAGATTTCCAAAATGAGGAAGCAATCTTGAAGGTCAAGAAAGAAAGAAAAGAAGAATTACTGTTTGTTTTCAACAAAAAAAAGATAACTGAAAAAGAGATATTAAAAGCTTACAAAAAAGCTTCCGATGAAAAGATGCCTTATAGTATACTCTCTCTGGGAGAACCAGCGAAAAAATTAAGTGATTTAATTGAGGCAATAAAAGAGCTTTCTGAATTAGATAAGATAGAATAATACAAAAAGAAACCTTTAAATAACTAAAAGTTGGAAAACTAATATGGGAAAAATAAAATCAAAATCAGTAAGAAAAGCAGCTAAAAGATTAAACACAGAAGGTGTGAAATTTAGCGGAGATTTTTCTAAAAACAAAAAAGCATTAGACGGACTTGGAGCAAGTAAAAAAGTCAGAAACCAGTTAGCTGGTCTGCTTACAAAAGAAAACAGAAGTAAGTAATTAGATTTCTATAGAGATAAAGAC
>DAHXOU010000044.1 GCA_027364705.1 Nanobdellota archaeon | reverse complement strand
TCTAGTTGCGGAGGAAAATGTACTGCAGGAAACAATTGCGGTGTTGCAACGTGCGGAGCCGTTAGTGGCGGTAAATGTACTTGCGGACAAAGATAAATTTGGGGCTATTGCCCCTTATCTCTATGCGAATTCATTTAATTAATAGCAACCCAAGATTTATAAAATATTTTCATTCTCTTATATCATGAGTCAAAAGTTTGGAATATATGTTGTAGACAATCGTCCTCTAGAAGAGAGAGTATTATCCTTAAGAGAGGGATTAAAACCTTGGGAGATAGAAAAAAAAGCAATGGAAGAACCAAGAGATGTTTTTGATTGTATAGTCAAACATATCTTTTCACAAGATGATTTTAATAAAACATTTATTATTGATAAAATGAGAAAAATGTTCTGCGAGAAACAGGAGAAAGAAATCTACATTATTGGAATAGGTTATGCAGAGAAAATTAAACGTAAAGATTTAGTTTATGAATTTGAAGAAAAATTTAAGCATTATTATCCAATAAGAGGAAAGATATGTTCTTCTTTTTTGAATTCTACTATGGAATATTATAATCCATTCGATGACTTATAAGAAAAACTTAAAACTAATTCTTTCGTTAATTTAATATGGAACTTGAACAAAAATTTAAGCAGACTCTTGAAAAAATAAAACTGAACAAAAAAGAAAAGATACTTGTAGCTTTGTCAGGCGGAAAAGATTCGACAGTAACTGCTTATCTTCTGAAAAAATTTGGTTATAACATTGAAGGATTTCATATTAATTTATCAATGGGAGATTACAGCAAAAAATGTCTTGATGCCGTCGAGAAACTTTGTTCTGACTTAAAAATAAAACTTCACGTTTATAATATCAAAGATGAAATGGGCGGAAGTATGTGTTACATAAGAACCGCAATTCAAACAAGTCACGGAAAAGGATTAAAGAATTGTGCAATCTGTGGTGTAATAAAAAAATGGATTATGAATCGCGAAGCTAGAAAATTAAAAGTCGAGAAAATTGCAACAGGACACAATCTCGACGATGAAACGCAAACATTTTTGATGAATATTCTAAAAGGTTCGCCTCAACTTAGTGCAAATTCAGGAGCAATAACAAAAAACAAAGGAGATAAAAAATTTATAACAAGAATCAAGCCATTGTTTTACATAGATGAAAATGATATCAGAGGATATGCAAAGAAGAAAAAACTTCCAGTTGTTTATGAAAAATGTCCGTGTGCTTTAGACTCTTACCGAATACAAATCAGACAATTTACTAATTCACTAACCAAAAAAGAAAAAGAAAATATCATGAAAAATTTTGACAGACTTTCTGAAAGGATTCAAAAATTAAAATCTGAAGAAGGACTGAATTATTGTGAAAAATGCGGGGAACCTTCAAGAAATAAGATTTGCAGAATGTGTGCTATGATTAAGAAATGATTATCTTGAGCTATGATAATGATCACAAAGGATACAAGTAGTATGATTGTCTATAATTATTTCATTGGAAATGTCGTATTTTGAACATTTATGTTTTCTTCCAAGCAAAGAGTCAGATAAATTTATTCCAACACCTTCATTACATATAAGATAAGTTTTATTGTTAATCTTCTTTTTATCCAGAGCATTACAAAGATGTTTCAGTTCATTTTCCGAGGATAAAAAACATTTCCCAATATCGTTCATATTTTTAGTTAAATTAATTTATTTTGAAAAAATTATTTTTTCTTTCTCTTTGGTTTTGCTCCAACAGACTTTTCTGGTTCAGGAGTCTTCATCTTAGAGAATACAAATATGTAAAGAATTTCTAAAATACCGACGGTATTAACTAAAGCTAAAATCACAAACCAAACCCAAGCTTTTTTTCTTGCAGCTGTCCATAATGCAAAAAGTTTCCAAGCATAGGACCAAATTAGAGTTAGAACAATTGCGACCATTAACCATTTAGATGAGCCTAATTGAATCATCATCTCTTGCATAGATTCAAGCATATTGCTGATAGATTCAAACATAAATGAATTAGGTTTCAATTATTTATAAATGTTCCTCGTAATTCTTGTATGTTTGTGTCATTATGTCTTGGTAGAAATAAATGTTTAAATAGTGATTTTATCTAACTTTCTTGTTTATACAATTGATAGATAATAAAATAAGATAACCTACAACCTATTGTAGTTTGAATGTATAAGCAAATAAAAGATGGATTGTCCATACTGTTTTCACATAGAATCAAAAGTAACTGATAAAAGAAAATCGCCTGAAGGAATAAGACGGAGGCGTGAATGTTTGAAATGCGGAAAGAGATTTACTACATATGAGAAAGCAGTGAAAGAAGATATGTTCGTTATAAAAAAAGACGGACGACGGGAAGCATTTGACAGAGAAAAACTTGAAACAGGAATAAATCGTGCTTTTGAAAAGCGCCCTGTAGAAAAGAAAAAAATTGAAAAAATGATAAACGAAATTGAGGAACAGATAAGGAAAAGAGGAAAAAAAGAAATCCTAAGTTCTGAAATTGGAGAACTAGTCATGAAAAAAATAAAGAAAATTGACAATGTCGCTTACATACGATTTGCATCAGTATATAGAGATTTTCAGGACATAAATGATTTTAAACAGGAAATAAAGAACTTATAATATGGCTAAAAAAAAGGGATTGACAATTGAAAGATATTCTTCAGAAGCAGGGAAACCTGTCGACGAATATTTTGAATGGGAAAAAAGAGATGCAGATATAACGGATGATAAAGGAAAAGTAATCTGGGTTCAGAAAGATGCTGAATTTCCGAAGCAATGGAGCAAACTTGCAAGTGATATGACTGCATCAAAATATTTTTTTGGAGAACAGAATACACCTGAAAGAGAAAATTCTGTAAAAGATTTGGTTGGCAGAGTAAGTTCAACTTTTGCTAAATGGGCAGTCAAACAAAATTATTTTGGTAAAGAAGATGCGGAAAAATTCAAAGATGAACTTGCTTATTCTGCTTACAGCCAATTGATGGCTTTTAATTCCCCCGTATGGTTTAATGTTGGTACAGACAAATTAGGAACACCTAGCAAGGAAAAGAAGGAAGCTTATATTATAAGAGGAAAGAAGATTGTTTCTATGCCGATTGGAAAAGATTTGATTTACCCTCAAACAGCAGCATGTTTTATTCAAAGTGTTGGAGATACAATGGAAGATATAATGATTTTAGCAATGCGGGAAGCGTTGCTTTTCAAGTATGGTTCTGGAACCGGAACAAATATTTCAACGCTTCGTTCATCAAAAGAAAAACTCAGCGGTGGGGGAAAACCTTCTGGGCCATTAGCATATTGGGCATTTTGGGATAAAGTTGCTGGAATTGTAAAATCAGGAGGAAAAACAAGAAGAGCATCAAAGATGGATATATTAGACGTTGACCACCCGGATATTTTAGAGTTTATAGATTCAAAAAAATATGAGGAAGAATTGCTTCATATATTAATTGATAATGGAATTCCGTGGGAGAGAGCAACAGAAAGTGTGAACTATCAGAATACAAATATTTCTGTAAGAGCGACAGATAAGTTTATGCAAGCAGTCATTGATGACGGAGATTTGCAAACTATTCCTGTCCACAGCAAAGAACTTACAAATAATATGCAAAAATATAAAGCAAGAAATTTAATAAACAAAATTTCAGAGGCAACTCATTTTTGTGGCGACCCTGGAATGCAGTTTCATGATACAATAAACAAATGGCATACTTGTAAAAATTCTGGAGAAATAAGAGCTTCTAATCCTTGTAGCGAATATATGTTTATTGACGATTCATCGTGCAATCTTGCTTCACTCAATCTAAAAGCATTTATGGAAAATGATAAATTTGACATCGAGAAATTTAAACATACTATCAAATTAACTGCTATTGCACAGGATTTGAATGTTGACAATTCTTCTTATCCTACGAGAAAAATTGCTGAAAACTCTCATAAATTCCGTCCTTTAGGAATGGGTTATGCTAATCTTGGTTCTTTAATAATGTCTTTAGGATTGCCTTATGATTCTGACGAAGCGAGAGCAATTGCAGCTTCAATTACTGCATTAATGACAGGAACAGTTTATCAAACATCGACGGAGATGGCAGAAAAAATTGGAACTTTTGAAGAATTCGAAAAGAACAGAGAACCAATGCTTGGTGTTATGAACATGCACAAAGATGCATTGAAAAATATTCAGAGAGATAAGTTACCAAACGGGTTAGAAAATATTTTAGATGAAGCAGAAAAAGTTTGGGATAATGTTATTGAGAGAGGAGATAAGTATGGTTTTAGAAATGCACAGGCAACTGTTCTTGCTCCGACAGGAACTATTGGCTTTATAATGGATTGTGATACGAAAGGAGTTGAACCAGAGATAGGACTTGTGCAATTTAAAAAACTCGTCGGGGGAGGAATTTTAAGATTAGTAAATACAACTGTTGAACCGACACTGAAAAAATTAGGATATAATGATAATCAGGTAAAAGAAATAATAAAGTATGTTGATACTAAAGAAACAATGGAAGGAGCACCTTATATTAGAGAAGAACATCTTCCAATTTTTGATTGTTCAAATAAACCAAAAGACAGCAAGAGAACGATTTCTCCGACGGGACATTTGAAAATGATGGCTGCTGTTCAGCCGTTTATCTCTGGTGCAATTTCGAAGACGGTAAATCTTCCTGAAGAAGCAAATGTTGAAGAAATAGAAAAAACTTACATTGATGCATGGAAAATGGGAATCAAAGCTGTTGCGTTATACAGAGATAAAAGTAAGAGAGTTCAGCCGTTGAATTTTTCCAAGAAAGGACTTGAAGAAAAAATAAAACCTGTGAGAAGAAAACTTCCTGCAATGAGAAATTCTGTAACAAATAAATTTTCTGTTGCTGGACACGAGGGATATCTTACTGTGGGAAAATATGATGATGGGACTCCTGGAGAATTGTTTATTACGATGAGTAAAGAAGGAAGCACAATAAAAGGACTTATGGATGCAATTGGGATTTTAACGTCGATGTCATTACAATATGGGGTTCCTGTAGAAGCATTAGTAAAAAAATTCCGACATCAAAAGTTTGAGCCATACGGGCTTGCTCAGGGACATCCTGAAATTCATACAGCAGATTCTATAATGGATTATCTTGCACAATTTTTTGGAGAAAAATTTCTAAATAATGGAAATGAAAAAGAAGAAGAAAATGGTTCTTTGACAAAACAACAAATTTCAAATGTCCCAATAGAATCTCCAAAACAAATCAAAAAAGAAAGTAGTGAACCTGCCGGAGGATTCTGTGCTGCTTGTGGAACACAAATGATAAAGAAAGGAAATTGCAGAGAAGTTTGTCCGAAATGCAATTGGGAAAATCCAAAAGGATGCGGTGAATAAAATGCATGAATTAGCGAGAGAAACTCTTGAAAAAAGAACTAATGATTTAATCGGAGAATATGATTTTGAAAAGAGGAAAAAGACTCATCCTGAAGAATGCATCTGTTATCAGCAAAATGTAAAATGTCATAATCTTGAAAATTTAAATTGCTTTTTTTGTTTGTGTCCGAATTATGATATGAGCATTAAAGAAGGAGGATGCAAAATAAATTCTCCGAATGGGAAATATATCCCGACTATGAAAGGGAAAATTTTTGACTGCAGTGCCTGCAATTTTCCGCATGAAAAAGAAGACGCAAGAAATATACTTTTGAAAGTATATACTGAAAATTAATCTTGTTTATAAAATAAAAAAAATTTAATATAAAATGTATGAGGTGATTAATCCAAAAATTCGGGTGGTTGGGTTTGGCCCTTCTATTCATCTTGAAAATGGTGAGATAACTCCCGATGAACTTGTTTATGGTGCTTCTAAAATAACTTACAAAGGTCTTAATGCTCTTGAAGAATTAATTCAAGCAAGAGAAGGAGATGCAAATGTTCGTGAGCAGATGACTAAGAGTATTATTAATTCTGCAGGGAGCGGGCATGCTTCTATGTCAACAAGTATGGGACTTTGGACAATACTTGAAGGAGTTTGTTCAAAATTCGTTGATTCAATTTTTACAGGAGCAGTATTTTCAAGTTCATTAATGCCGTCGGGAAGAAGAGTTCCTATTGCAAAAGAAAATATTGTTATCCCAAAAGGTATTGCAGAAAAAGGAAAAGAAGCAATTGATATTTATGTAAAAGCTTCTGAAAATAATATTGATGTTTATGAAGCTGTCCAGAAAGCAGGAGTTTCAACGCAAGAATCTAGCAAAATTGTTCAGTACGGACATTTTGGTGGAGGTTTCATGTTCATGCCTTTGGAAACTTTGATAAGTTATTCAAAGATGTTCAAAAAAGATCCAGATTCAATTCCTCTTGAAGGACATGAAATATTATCTCAATTAGAAAAATTCATTCATGAAAACGGAATGGGTGTTGTTTATGAATCAAGAAAAGCGGCGCCTAGAGAAGGTTGTCCAAATCCTAATATTTTTCATAAAAGAAATAATTTAGCTGGTGAATGTGCAGAAGAAATAAAAGGTTCTCCGAAAATAATTTCTGTAAAAGATTTAGCAAGTTATGAAAGAGGGGAGAGAGTTTCTGGATATTTGAAATTTAAAGAAGATATTTTTTCAAATCAGGACAGGGTTTATTCTAATTGGAAAGAGGTGCTGGGAAAATTGCAGGATATTGTCGAAGATTTTAATTCATCTATTGAAGTTACTACTTTTGCAAATAGTCCGTGGAGAGTCTGGGGCGAGGTTAAAAGACACAGAACACTTTCTCAGATTGCAGAATCAATCTACCATGCTATTGATAGGGCGAGCAATACACCAAAAGAAAATTTTGATAGTGTACTTTCTATCCCTGAAAAAATAAGAAACAATAAAGATAATTTGAAAATGTGGGAAAATGCTTTTGCTGACTCACTCGATGCGTATAATCAACTTATGGTCATGGGAGTAAAAGAAAGTGATGCAATTGCAGTTATTCCACGAGGAGTAAAACTGGGAATCATAAAAAATTTTGATTTGTATAATTTGACAACAGGTTATATGTCTCTTAGAACTTGTTCAACTGCAGAACCTGAAATGAGAGAGACAACAGAAAAAGAAATGAAATTAATTTTAGAAAAGAAAAAGATAAATAGTTCAATAAAATCATTAATCGGGCCAAAATGTTATGAAACTGGTTTTTGTCATGAGTCTAATTACAAGAGATGTTGCGGAAAAGTTCAGAAATGTTTAGGGTTCAAATACGACGAGAATTTTCACAATAAAATAGCAGAAGCAAGAGAGCAAGAAATTAGAAAAGCGATAAATGAATAATTCTATGATAGAGATAAAAATAAGAAAAATTTACGAAGATGCAATTTTGCCGAAGTATGCACATGACGGAGATGCCGCAATGGATGTGTATGCACAGAACATCACGAAGACAGAAAAATATATTGAATATGGAACTGGTCTGTCATTTGAGTTACCAAGAGGATATGTCATGTTAGTTTTTCCAAGAAGCAGTATTTCAAATAAAGATTTGATTATGAAAAATTGCGTTGGAGTTTTGGACGCGGGTTACAGAGGAGAATTAAAAATAAGATTTCAAGAGTTAGGGAAAGATATTTATCAAATTGGTGAGAGAGTTGGACAGATAATTGTCTTGCCGTTTCCAGAAATAAAATTAGAAGAAGTTGGAGAGTTAAATCATTCTGCAAGAGGTGAAGGCGGATTTGGTAGTACAGGAACATAGATACATAATTTTTATAAATGTTCGAAATAAGTATCTAGCATGACAAATAATGACAGCGTTCCTGAATTGACAAACAAAGAGTTTGAAGAGTTCACAAAAAGTGGGCTTGTATTCATAGATTTTTTTGCAGAATGGTGTATGCCTTGTGTTATGATGGCTCCTGTTATAGACGAGATAAATGAAAAATTAAAGAAGAAAATAAAATTCGGAAAGGTAAATATTGGAGATAATGAATCTCTTGCAAGGAAATTTAATATCAGTTCAATCCCAAATTTCATTCTTTTCAAAGACGGAAAAGTTATAGAACAATTTATTGGAGCAATGGATGCTGAAGAACTTGAATTTAAGCTGAAGAAATTTATCTAAATAGTTAAAGAGAGAATTTGAAGATTACCCATGTTATCTCAATAATAGGATGACAGAAAATAACAAACTTTTTTAAATCAATTTTTCTAAGTAAATTATATATGGCTCCGTAGCTCAGCCTGGTTAGAGCACTGGACTTTTAATCCAGGTGTCGAGGGTTCAAATCCCTTCGGGGCCATTTTTCTTAAAAATTATTATGCAAAATGTTAAACCAAAAGATTTTTAAATTAAATTTTGCTGATTTTTATTATTCGAAAGTTGTTAAAGTTATTAATAAATAAAATGCATATTCTCCAACCCAAACACATAAAACTAGATGAAAAAGAAGCTGAAGACTTATTGAGAAAATTAAATGTTTCTAAAGCACAACTTCCGAAGATTTTGTCGACGGATAATGCATTGCCTGAGGGTTGCGGAATTGGTGATATAATTAAAATTGAGAGAAAATCCGGAGTATATTTCCGAGTTGTTGTTTAATCAAAATGACAGAAAATAAATTTTCAGTACAAATAAAAATTTCGGAGAAATTTTCATAATGAAAAAAAATAATCATCTCTTAATAAAAAAATATCTTGAAGACCACTCATTAGTTGAATCAAACATTACTTCTTTTAACGAATTTATCGAACACAGAATGCAGGAAATTGTTGAAGAAATTTCTGATACAATGAATAATGAAGAATTCGAAATCAGTCTTGGAAAAGTCAGTGTCGGAAAACCGAAGGTCATTGAAGCCGACGGAAGTTCATCTTTCATAATGCCTTTTGAAGCAAGACTTAGAAACTTAACTTATTCTGCTCCAGTCTCACTTGAAATAACAATAAAGAAAGGAGACCAAATTGATTCTGAAACTGTTGAAATCGGAAAGATTCCAATAATGGTAAAGAGTAAAGCATGTAACACACACGGAATGGACAGCGAACAACTTACTGAAAATTACAGTGATCCTCTTGATGCTGGTGGATATTTTATTGTAAACGGAAATGAAAGAGTTATGGTTATGGCTGAAGACTTGGCTGAAAATCAACCATTTATTGAAACAAACAGCAAAGGAAATTTAACATTAAGATTATTCTCATTAAAAGGAACTTACAGAATTCCGATAACAATTTCAGAAAGTAAGGAAGGACTTTTGGAATTATCATTCAGCAGATTCAAAGACTTGCCGATAGTAGTTATGCTAAAAGCTCTTGGTCTTACAAAAGAATCAGAGATTGCAAAATATATTGGAAAAGAAACTGATAGCGTAATTGTTAATCTTTATGAATTTGTCAATTTAGCAACTAAAGAAGATGCAATGATGTACATTGCTGAAAAGACAGGACTTCAGGGAACTAAAAAAGAAATTTTAGACAGAATAAAACAGAGAATTGATTCTTATCTTCTTCCTCATATCGGACAGAAAAAAGAAGACAGACTTGCTAAGGCAATTACAATTTGTAAATTAATGAAACAATTTTTGATCGCAAAAGAAAATCCAGAATTAAGAACAGACAAAGACCATTACTCAAATAAGAGAGTAAGACTTTCAGGAGATTTGCTTGCTAATTTATTCAGAGTTAATCTTGGAATTTTAATAAGAGATATTCAGTATTCAATTCAGAAATCTTCAAAGAGAAAGAAATTCTTTTCAATAAAAATAATTGCTAAATCTACTTTATTTTCACACAGAGTTGAATCTGCAATTGCAACAGGAAGTTGGACAGGAGAAAGAAGTGGAGTTACTCAGAATATGGATAAAACAAATTATTTTGCAATGGTTTCTCAACTTCAAAGAGTTTCAAGTATGTTGCCTTCTGACCAGGAAAATTTCCCTGCAAGAACACTTCATCCAACTCATTACGGAAGATTCTGTCCTATTGAAACACCAGAAGGAACTGAAATTGGTTTAAGAAAAAATCTTGCAATTTTAAGTAAAATATCGACGAGAATTGAACTTGACCAGGAAAGATTCTTCAAAGATTTAGAATCAATCGGAATGGACAGAGACGGAGAAGGAATTGATGTTTTCCTTAACGGAAGATTTATCGGCAGTGTCAAAGATGCTAAAGAATTTGTTCAGAAAGTAAGAGAAAAAAGAAGGGCTGGAGAATTCCCAACTCAAATGAGTGTAAGAAATGATACAGGATTCCAAATTGTTTCAATATCAACAGAACCAGGAAGAGTTTTGAGACCATTAATAATTGCTGAAAATGGAAGTTCAAGATTCAAACATGAACATCAGATTCAGATTGAGCAGGGAGATTTGAAATGGAATGATTTACTTAAGACAGGAATTATTGAATATCTCGACGCTGCAGAAGAAGAAAATGCATTAGTTTCATTGTATGAAGAAGAACTTACTCCGGAAAAAACTCACCTTGAAATTGACCAAATGGATTTATTGGGAGTTGTAACAAGTTTAGTTCCTTACGGAAATCACGATCAGAGTTCGAGACTTAACAGAGGAAGTAAGACACAGAAACAGTCTTTAGGATTGTATGCTGCGAATTATTTATGTAGACTTGATACTGATGTTTCTATTTTACAATATCCGCAGAAACCTCTTGTAAGAAGTTTCATGTATGACACATTGAATACTTATCCTGCAGGACAGAATTTAGTCGTCGCTGTAATGACTTATGAAGGTTACAATATGGAAGATGCTTTAGTATTAAACAAAGGAAGTGTTGAAAGAGGAGTTGGAAGAAGTTTCTATTTCAGACCTTATTCTGCTCTTGAAATGAATTACGCTGGAGGATTGAAAGATGAAATTGTTATTCCAGAAAAAGATGCCTCTGGATATAAGACAGAAGCAAGTTACAGATTCCTTGAAGGCGATGGAATAGTTTCTCCTGAAGCTGAAGTTCATGAAGGAGAAGTTATGATTGGTAAGATGTCTCCTCCTAAATTCTTATCTGAAGCAAGAGAAATTTCAATCAAGACAAAGAAAGAATCATCAGTTACAATGAGACAGGAAGAAAAGGGAGTTGTCGATGGTGTTTTCATAACTGAAGATTCTGAAGGAAATAAAATTGTTCAGATTAGAACAAGAGACCAAAGAATTCCTGAACTTGGAGATAAGTTTGCAACATCTCACGGACAGAAAGGAGTTATTGGTATGATAGTTCCGCAGGAAGATATTCCATTCACATCAAAAGGAGTAAGACCAGATGTTCTTTTCAATCCACATGGTTTGCCGTCGAGAATGACAGTCGGATATTTATTAGAATTACTTGCAGGAAAAGTTGGAAGTCTTAGAGGAGAAGTTGTTGATGGAACAAGTTTCTCAGGAGTAAGCAAAAAAGAACTTGAAGAACAACTTAAAGATTTAGGAATGAGATTCGACGGAAAAGAAACTATGTACAACCCAATCACAGGAAAAAGAATGGTTGCTAAAATATTTATTGGAAACTTATATTACTTGAAATTAAAATACATGGTAGGAAACAAAATGCATGGAAGAGCTTCAGGAAAAGTTGCATTATTGACAAGACAGCCTATTGAAGGAAGAAGCAGAGGAGGAGCATTGAGATTAGGAGAGATGGAGCAGGAAGCATTAGTTGCTCACGGAGCTTCTTTGTTATTGAAAGAAAGATATGATTCAGATAAAGTCGTTTTACCAATCTGTACTAAGTGCGGAAGTATCGGTGTCGACGATAATATCAGAAATAAATTAACATGTCCAATGTGTGGAAGCGAAGATATCGAACCAGTTGAAATGTCTTACGCATTCAAGTTATTGCTTGAAGAATTGCAAGGACTTCACATACACACAACTTTCGGACTAAAAAATAAATATGAATAAAATGAAAAAAGAATTTATGTCAAATAATTATGAAGAAAATATAGAGTATCCAGAAATTGTTGGTTTGTATATAGA
>DAHXOU010000031.1 GCA_027364705.1 Nanobdellota archaeon | reverse complement strand
TGATTTCGCACAGACCTTTTTCTGCGAGTAAAAATGCTGACTGCATGCTTGCTTCAACTGTTAAACCCGATGCTGAGACAAGCTCTTCAGGAGTAAATTTGTCCTTTTTGGAAAGAGCGAGTAAGACTTTTTTCTCGTTGGAGGTGAGGTTTACTGTGGTCATTTTTTACTCCTTATAATATACTTATGTTCTCCCATTCGCCTTCTGCCCTGTCGTAATCTAATTGCTTCTCTATATATTCTACAAAATTTATATCAGAGAACATTATTTTTGTTTTGTTTGTTAAAGTTTTAAGTTCTCTTTTTGATACTGTCCATTGAGATTCCGCACTCCTTGGGTCATCTGAATGAATTCCAAACTCCGACAACATTAAATTCAAATTATTAATATACGAGAATCTTCTGCTCGCGATATGCTGCGCCTTGATGAAAAAGTCAAATTCGTCTCCGTTTTGTTTTTCTACAATCATGCTCAGAATGTATTTTTTACCTTCGACAAATCTCATTATGATTCTCCTATATTATTCACATAAAATAAACTTCTGCAATCATAGTCTTTTAATTTGCGCCTTTGTTCTTCTAAAAAACATATCCAAGTCAAATTGTCTCCATGTATCAGTTCTTTTGCTTCTAGGGATGCACCAACGTTCTTTCCAAAAATTTGATAGTTCAACGAATGGTCTATCATACCATACTGGTTTATCTCTTTTATGTATTACATTGCGTAAATTTGTTACATTTGGGAAAAGATAATATCCTCTTTTAATGTTATGAAACGTAAAAGTTGGTATTTTTAACCGATTAAATGCCATATCAACAAGTTTTAATTTTCTCGATGGTCCCGTACCATATCCTCTTTTTGTATCGATTCCTTTCTGTTGTAAAAACAAAAGCATTTCTCTATATATTGATTCTGGCAAATGAAATGTACCTGAGCCAGAAGTATATCCAATAAACTTGCTTACAGGCATACCATCATAAACTAACCTTTCATATACGCTACTCTTTCCATAAGCACTTGTAGTGGTAGTAAATAAAATGCGATTAGGTATTTTTCTTTTCTCCAACAAAGTTTTCCTATTGTCATATTTTTTTGTATAAATTTCTCTTAGTTCATTTGAAACTAAACATAAGGCTACCATTTTACCCCCAAGTAATTCATTGTAAGGTGGTAAGGCTCCGATTCTTTGAGCATACATAGATTGGTTTATCCAATAATCAATATCTTTTTGGTTCAAACCAAGAAAATTATCTCTGACGCTTGATTTCAATGGTGGGCTTTGTAAACCCACTAGACCAAACGGCGCATTGTGGTAATCATCCCACAAAATAAATCTCATTTGCCTTCCTATTGATCTATCAAAAGGTAAGCTCCACCAAATTAGATTCCACCAGAGAAAGATTTTAGATTCTATCGAATCTGATTTAACTTCAATTAATTTTAGATCTATGTTTTCCGGGCTAACATTTTCGCCACTAATAGAAAATTGTTTAATTTCTTCAAAATTATCAAGCATAAAATTTTTATGTAATTTTAGCTGTTCAATTCTCTTTTTTTTATGTATTCTCCTTAAGGTATCTTTTTCATTTTTTTTGGGTCGTAAGTGTGGATTTACCTTAAACCCTTGAGATTTCAAAGAATCTATAATTTTGTTTCTTAATTTATTCCCACTTATTCTCATTTTACACCAAAATTTATATTTAGAAAATCTGTAGGATATTTTAAAGCTGTAAAAAATAGCGGTATGCCTGAAAATGATAAAGGAGATATAGGTCCGATTGTCATAAAAGGATATTCTTTTTCTACTAGACTACTGTGGGGATCTCGAAACATTTGATATAAAGAAAATGCTTCTTCCTGTCCACCTATAATTTCCCTTAATGCCTGCCGTTCTATACCCCATGCAAGTCCAAAACCAAAAACATAAATCCTGATTTGATTTATTATTTCTCTATCTAAACTCGATAATGTTTGACTAATAAACATCCATCCAAGACCATATTTTCGTGTAGTTCTTACGCCATCAATAAGAATTGCTTTCACCCGCTCAAGGTCTTCATTTTCCGTTTTTTCTCTTGGCGCTAATCGATGAGCTTCATCTACTATTACCAGTGTATTCAATAGTTTTTCATTTTTATATTGCTCTTCAGCTTGAGCGGCTAAATTAGAAAGGAATTCACCCATCACAATGTATTTTACTTGCTCACTCCAATGAATATTCTTAGGAACATTTGTTTCTGATAGGTCTATAATTAAAATTTTTCCCCCCTCACCGTTCTTAATTATCTCTTCAACTAGTTTTTTTATTATTATCGTGTCTGTTTTTCCCTCGTATGAGAATAGATTTGCTATTTTCTTCCATTCTTCATATACTTCATTTGCATTAGCACTTTGCATTGTTGAAATCATTGTATCACGAGATTCTGGAGATGTGTATATGCGTTTCTGTACTTGGTCGTCTGTAAGGAGCGCATTCCATACTCTATCAAATGCATCTTTTTTATGTGCATCCCAAGGCTTCACCCCGCTTGTTGCCTGAGATAGTTTTGCCTGACCTGTTATTTTCCCTTCTAGGATGTTTACGATTTGGTCAGATGCACGGCTTTGATTATCGGGATGAATGACATTGCACCATCGTCTCAGGAAGTTCGAATTAATAAGAATCTTTTTGAAAAGAGGATAGCCACTAAGCACCAAGTTATGTAAATTTATTATTTTTACTTGTCTTAATAAATTTTTATCTATAACATTTTTTACCTCATTTCTTTTAAACTCTTTTGAAAATTGCCCTTGAG
>DAHXOU010000048.1 GCA_027364705.1 Nanobdellota archaeon | reverse complement strand
CTGATTATAATTTTGATTTCTTTAGTTGCTATCGGAATCTTCTGGGTTGTTATAAATAATTTAATTCAGAACAGTTCGCAGAATATTGGATTAGAAAAATTAACTTTGAGCACAGAAATTAAAGGAGTGAATATAGATAACTCCTCCAACAATGTTACCATGTCTGTAAAGAGAAATGTCGGCGAAGGAAATTTGGTTGGAATGAAATTTGTTTTCTATAACAATTCAAATACTGAAATTGTTACTGAAGATGTTAATTTGGTTCAACTTGGTGAGAGAAGATTTGTTTTTCATTTGTCGATGAATGTTTCAACTTTAGTTACAATTTCAATTGTTCCGATTTTTAGTTCAAACAATGGTGAAGAGAATCTTGGAAATATTGCAGACAGCTTTAATGTAAGAACTGGGAAAAGAATTGAAATTCCTCCTGTTGGAAGTTGTACACCAACAACTTGTATAGCATTAGGAAAGAATTGTGGAACTTGGAATAATGGAACTTGTGGAACAATGAGTTGTGGAACTTGTTCTGGAGGACAAACTTGTAATGCAACAGGCCAATGCTTCTCTGCAAGTTGTACACCGACGGCAAATCCTTGTGGTTCTTTCAATTGTGGAACTGCATCAAATGGAACTTGTGGAACTGTTAATTGTGGAAATTACGGAGGAGGATGTCAAGCGGGTTATAACTGTGTTGCAAGAACTTGTGTTATGCAAATAACAAATTCTTATTACGTCGATAAAAATAATTTATCTGGAACCTGCAGTGATAGTTATACCAAAGCACAAAATAATTTAACACGTCCTTGGTGTAGTATAAGAAATGCAGTTGGTCTTGCTGCTGCAGGAGATACTATTCTTGTTCAACCAGGAATATACCGAGAGGCGATTAATGGTATTAATTCCGGAACAGCAAGTAATAAAATAAAAATCCAATCTTTGGTCAGACAAGGAGCAATTCTTGATGGCTCTCAACAACTTTCTGGATTTGTTAGATGTACAAGTCAATCTGGTTGTTTGAATAATCCGAATTACAATAATCTTTGGTACATGGATTTATCTTCTTATGGAATTAGTTCTGCGTGGGATCTTAGTCTTTACCAAGACGGTGATTTTTTATTTATGTCTCAACATCCAAATATGATTGACCCTTTTTATTACGGAGATATAACTCATTATTTATCGACGAGTAATGTTGTAAGTAATACTACAACTATTCAATTAACTGATCCTGCTTTATCTGCTCTTGGCGGAGCTAATTTAATCGGAAGTTATGTTGCATTATGGTGTGATAATAATGTTGTTAATCACATAAAAATTTCTGGATACACTGCTCCAAATACTATAACTTTCCCTTCAAGTGTTTGCAGTATTCTTTATCCGACTACCAATTATTCAATAATGAATAGCAATCTAAGTTCTATCTTTGAGAGAGCAGGGGAATTCTATTATGATGAATCAACCAGACGTGTTTATATCTGGCCAAAGAAAGATATTTCTACTTTTCCAATTAGTATTGCTTCTTTAGAAGATGCATTTTATTCTCCAACGAGTCACGATGTTGTTATTGATGGATTTAAAATTCAGAATTATTGGGGGAACGGATTTCGTATGGGAACAGGAATTGAAATAAAAAATAATCTTATTCAAAGTATAGGTGGCGGACTTTCTGGTATGATTTTTCTGGATGGTGACTCATTAGTCGAAAATAATTATATCAGTAGTGTAAAGGATACTCGAGTTATTTATTTATCCTCTGGATCCGGAATAATAAGAAATAATACTATGACTAGGTCAAATTCAGGTATTTTAATTAATACTTGGGGTGGAGACATTACTTTTGATGATAATAAGATTTATGGATTTGAAGGAGTTCATACCAATGGCGTTGCATTTTATGGAGATGCTACCAGTTATATCAATAATGTTTATGCTAACAGAAATATAATATTTAATGTAAGACCAATGGCTTTTAATTACGTCAATAATGTAGAAATAAAAAATAATGTATTATACGGTTTAGAGGATTCAGCTCCTTTATCTTTCTGGACTACAATTTATACTTTTGAAGCTTATAACAATGTTTTGTTAAGTACTTATGCTCAGGGTTCTAGTCTTTTGACATTACCTCATCTTTCAAAAGTAGCGACTTCTGCTATTTTAAGAAATAATATTATGTCAACTCCTCATCAAGAATCAGATTCAAAATATGTTACTTCAAATAATATTTATACTTCTGGATTGGGAATCTACACTCTTAAAACTGGAGAAAGTCAGGTGCTTAATTTAGGAAGTATTTTTGTTAATCCTACTTCAATTTTTGGAACTGCAAATTATCATTTAATTTCAAGTAGTCCAGCAATTAATGCAGGATCAAATCTTGCGGGTGTTGTTGATTCTGATGCAGATGGAATTTCTCGTCCACAAGGTTCTGCTTGGGACATTGGTGCGTATGAATTTCATTAATAGTTCTCCTCGGTAAAAAACATTTAAATAGTTACACTACCATTATTTTTTTAATTTAGAGGGGTTGAATGGTTTACAATCGGTACATAAAAAAAGGTGGAAAAGTTTACGGTCCGTATTCTTATTCTAATCATAAAGAAAAAGGAAAAGTTGTAACAGAATATATTGGAAAAGAGAGTAGTGTAAAAGGAAAAAAAATTATTTCTCCGAAGATAATATCTGTCTTTGTTATTTTGTTTTTGGTTTTATCTTTGCTTGCGGGATTTTTTTATTTCAAGCCGACTATTTCAGGATTTGCAATTGATGAATTTGGAAATGAGATTCTCGAAGGAAAAACAAGTTTTGGTTTAACTGATGCAAAATCTCTTGAAGATAAAATAAAAGATAAACAGGGGATTTTGAATTTAAAAATAATAGAACAAGAAGGATTTGAGAATTACATTATTTATACTATAAACAAAATAAATGAAACAAGATTTGAAGTAAGATATAAATTAAACGAAACCTTGCTGAAAGATATAAATGATTGTCCTGAAACCGAGAAAAAGAAAGATGATAAATGTTTAGACAAAGTAATTGAAAAATATATTAAAGATGAAAAAAATCAAACTAAGATAGACTCTTTTAAAAATTCAGCCAATAATATTAAGGACTATCCTGTTAATACAAGTTCTAAAACAAAAATAAATGATAAGGTTGATTTATCTAAAGAAGGAGTTTTTAATATTGATTTGTCAGATTATGACAAGAAAAATTTTTCCAAATTTATAGGCGAGAAAATCAAAGTTGGATACAATACAATTATCTTTGAATTTTATATTGAAATTTCTTCTGCCGTTCATTTAAATTCGAGCAGAGAATTTATCTCGGATATTTATGATTCTGTTAAATATAATGATAGTAATTGGAGTGAGACGATAAAACAAAATGAATATGTTAGAGTTAGTTTTGAAAAAAATTTGACTAATAAAAATGATATAACAATTTATGCAAGGGGAAACAATTCTACTATTGAAGTTTATGAAAAAGATGGAACTAATTTAATTGCGACTTTCCCTGTTATTAATTCTGAAAATTGGTCTAAGATTTATTTAACTAATTTAACTCATTCTCAAGATACTTTTGATTTGAAAGTTTCAAATAATACTGAGTTTGATTATATTATTGACCCCACTTTTTCTATTACTGATGCCCGACCAGTTGCTTTAGCTCCCTTAACTACTAATAAATTTGCTTTAGCATGGTGTGACAAATCAGTTAATGATATTATTTTCAAGATTTATGATACTAATGGAACTAATATTACTGGAGATATTACTGTCGATAATAGTGTTTATGACTGTGCTCTAAATCAATTATCTGTCTCTGCTTTTAATTCTACTTCCTTTGTTGTTGGTTATGCAGATAATGATGCTGAAGATGCTATGTTTGCGATATATGATTCTGCAGGAAACCAATTAGTTGCACCAATTTCTGCAGATACTGCAATTAGTTACAATTCGGTTGTTGCTGTTTCAGCTTTTAATTCAACTGCTTTTGCAATCGGTTGGTGGGATAAAGCAGATGGAGATTCAACTTTCGCGATATATGATTCTGCAGGAAACCAATTAGTTGCACCAATTGATGCAGATACTAATGTCGTTGCTTCTCAATCTGTTTCTATTTCAGCTTTTAATTCTACTTCCTTTGTATTTAGCTGGTATAATGGTTCTTCTATTGATCTTGCAATATATGATTTTGCAGGAAATAATTTAACTAATATTATCAATGCTGTAGAACCAGGAACAGGTTCTTATACAGTCACAACTTCTGCTTTTAATTCAACTGCTTTCGTACTTGGTTGGCAAAATTTTCCACAAGATGATGTAGCATTTAAAATATATGATTCTGCAGGAAATAATCTAACGGGGGATATTAATGCTATTGACAATTTATATGGGGGTTATAGTACTGTATCTGTTGCAGCTTTGAATTCAACTGCTTTTGCAATTAGTTGGTTTAATCTACCTGCCGATACTTTTGCAGTATACACTTCTGGGGGGACATTATTAGCAGGACCAATAAACAGCACTAATAATGCTATTACTGGCTATCAATACAATGCGGTTGCGTCATACTCTGCTGCAACAAATATTGGTTTCTGTAGTCAAAATTTTATTCACGCTTATGATGTAAATGCAACAGGAGCTGATTGGGCTTCTTATCATTCGGATGGAACTGCTTGGGATGGAATATGTGGCGGAGCAGTGGATAATCCTCCCGCTTCAATTTTAAGCAGACCAGCAAATAATAATGTAACTGATTTAGGAGTTGTAACCTTTGAATGTAATGCCACCGACGATAATAATCTTAAGAATGTGACTCTTTATGTTTGGAATTCCTCTGGTGGAATAATAACAACTAATTTTACATCTTGGACAGGAACAACTAACTCTACTACCTTTACTTATAATTTCAGTTTTTATAATTCAACTAAATGGAACTGTTTAGTTTATGATAATGCAAGTCAAAATGCTTGGGGAACTAATCGTAGTTTGAATATTTCTGCTCCGACAGTTTACTCAGTTCAAATAACTTCACCCACTACATCAAGTCCATTAAGTGTTACTTCAAATGAGAATATTTCTGTTTATTTTAATTTCTTACAAAATAGTGCAAATATAACTTCTGGAGTTACATTGAATAATTTGACCATTGGAGGAATATTTGCTAATTTGGTTACGACAGCAAAAAATTTAAATTATACTGAAAAATCTTGCGGAGTTAGTTGTAATCAAGGAAGTCCTCTTTATTGTACAAATAATATTTTGGCAGATAGTTGTACTGGTGCAAGTTCATGTGATGGAACAGATGCTGTTGTAGATTTATGGTTAAATGGAACATCTTTTCATCCTACAGATAAAATAAATGTTACTATGGCCGTTAGATGTGATGGTGTTGGTGATGAAGTAAAAATTTGGTATTATAATGGAAGTGTATGGAATGAAGAATTTTATGATGCAACCTGTGATTATCCGGGTACCGTTGGGAACTATTCCATTAACGTGAATATAACTTCTTCTAATGCAACACAATACATAAGAGGACAAGTAACTTTTGGAACTTTAAACGGATCTAATCAATGTTATAATGGTACTTTTGGGGATGATGATGATATTAATTTTAGTGTCGTTGCAGAAACTACTAATCAATATGGATATGTAATTGGAAAAGGATGGGAAGCTAATGTAACTGTTCCTACTGGATTAACTGGATTGCAGGATTTATTTGTAAATGCAACTTACAGCAGTTATACAAGAACAGATACAGAAACAGGAGCAATTAATTATGTTGCAGATACAACTGCTCCAAATATTAACATCACTTCTCCAACAAATGGAACTAATTCTTCAAATGCAGGATTAAATATTAATTATACTGCATCTGACTTAAATCTTCAATCTTGCTGGTATTCTAATGATTCTTATTCCGCAAATACAACTTTAGCAAATTGTCAGACGAATATTACAACAATAATTTGGGCACAAGGAAATCACAATGTAACAATTTGGGCGAATGATTCTGCTGGAAATATAAATTCATCTTCAGTAACTTTTAATATTGATTCTATTTATCCTCTTTTCTCAAATTATTATGACAATAATGCTTCTATATTAGATTCTGGAATTGGTTTATTCAATGTAACTGTTGTAAATACAAATGGAACTGTATGGTTGGAAATTGATGGAACAAATATTACTGCGAAAAATTTAACTGCAAATGTCTACAACGCTTCACATACTTTTACTGTTGGGGGGACTTATGCTTATCGATGGTGGGCTTATAGTAATGGAACATTGCATAATTATAATAAAAGTGATGAAAGAAGTTATATTGTAAATGTAACAGATGTAAGTCCAAATATTAATTTCACAAATCCAACTCCGTCGAATGGGAGCACTCAATCTGGAAATTCAATTTATGTAAATGTTTCAACAAGTGATGCAAGCGATCATTCAACATTTCTTGATTTCAACAGAACTTTAATGGGGTGGTGGAGTTTTGATTTTTATAATACAACTGGTGTTTATGACAATTCAAGTTATAATAATTTTGGAACTTTTCAGGGAACAAGCACAAGCAATATCGTTACGGGGATAAGAGGAAAAGGAATGCAGTTTAACGGAGTTAATAATTCTATTAGTGTTCCTGATTCATCTTTATCTGGTTTTACTAATGGACTTACAGTAAGTTTATGGATAAAATCTAACACTACTAATGATGTTCCAATAGCAGATTTTAGCGGTACAAGCGGAGGTTATGGTATTTATTGTGATGGAAATTGGTATACTGCAAATGGTAGCGCTTTTCTACCTGTTGATGCGGGGAGATTAACAGATAACTCTTGGCACATGTATACTCTTATTTGGAACATTACTAATTTAATAAGTTACAGGGATGGAAATCTTTTAGCAAGTGCAAATGGTGTAGGTTCTTTATTCCCCTCGGCAAGTTTAACCCTTGGTGTAGATAATCGTGGTCCTGCTCCTTGTGCTTATTTTAATGGAAGCTTAGATGATGTTTTAATTTTCTCTAGAGCATTATCTTCTTCGGAAATTTCCTCTTTGTATAATACTTCAGCATATCAATATCGTAATAACTTTACAAATTTAACAAATGCTAATTATAATTTTACTGCTTATGCAATTGATTCTTCAGGAAATTTAAACAAGACAGAAACTAGAATTGTAACAGTTGGTATTACTTCAGACACAACTCCTCCTTACTTCACAGCAATTCCTGCAAATGCTTCATTGAATTATTTACAAGCATTAGATGTTGACTTCAACGCTTCAGATGAAACTGCTTTTGGTTTTTACGCAGTCAACGACACAAGATTTACAATAAATTCTTCTGGCGGATTAAAAAATAATACAATCTTGGGAGTTGCAGTTTACTTAATCAACATCACAATAAATGATTCTTCAAATAATTTGAATTCAACAATTTATCAAGTTAATGTTTCAAAGATTGCACCAACGCTAACTTACTCCATAAATTCTCAACTGAATAATATTTCAATAACTTATCCACAGCAAGTTAACGCATCAGCATCAACAACAGGAGGAACAGTTAAACTTTACAGAAATGACGTCGATGTAACAACAGAAAACGGATTAAATCAAACTCTCGGTGCTGCAAATTACACTTACATTTTCAATGTTACAGGAAATCAAAACTATTCTAATATTGCTTTAGTAACAATGACAATAAATGTTTCTCAAAATACTTCATCTAAAATTTACACTTACTTAAATAATTCAAGGAATAACATAACAATTTACAATAATACTGCAATTTGGTTAAACGCAACTTTATTCAATGCTACAGGAACAATTTATCTTTACAAAAATGGAACTTTAATCAATTCAGGAAATTCTCCTCTTAGTAACTTAACTTCTTTCAACGGAACAGGACTTTACAACATCACTGCGATTTATCCTTCGAATACAAATTACTCTGGAAGTTCTGAAACTTGGTATGTAAATGTTACACCGCCAGATACAATTAAACCAAACATCAATATAACTTATCCTGTTAATGGAACAAATTCCTCCAATATTAACTTAAATGTTAACTACACAGTTTCAGATAATATTGCAATTTCCTCTTGCTGGTATTCTAATGATTCTTATTCTGTAAATACAACATTATCTAATTGTGCTAACTTAACTACAATAGTTTGGTCTCAAGGAAAGCATAATGTTACAATCTGGACAAATGATACTTCAAATAATTTAAACTCCTCATTTGTTTCATTTAATATAGATTCAATTGGGCCAGTTTGTACTTTATTAAACAGAACACCATCAAATCTTGTTGATAATTCTACCGGAGTATTAACTGTAATAATGAATTGTACAGATATAAATGGCGTTAATCTAACTAAACTTGGGGACCATTATGCTTTCTTTATCACAAGAACTGTTGATGCATTTGTTTTGGCTGCAGGAATTCCTAATTATTGGTCAAATAGGTATCCAAATAATTCATTGGGTGTTGTCGGAAATTTAACTCCTCCTTATAAAATTTGGAGAGCTCTTGGAAGAAATGAAGGATACTGGTATGACTCAATTACCACTTTAAACAAAACTTGTGAAGGAATTAATCCTTGCTATAATATTTTGAATGATACATTTTCTTACGCAATTGAAGATGGAGAATACGGACATTTTACAATCACTGCGGAGAATACTGCAAACACAAGTGTTATAATAAATTACACTCATCCTGCAGTAGATGTTGCCGCATTTAGACAAAGTGTTTACTTAAGTTATGAATCTATGGTAAAAGAGAGCAAGAAAAATTATACAATAAGGAATAATAATTATTTGTTGATGAAAAGATTTGATGCTGAAGCATATAGAAATACACAAAATTATACTATGAATTCATTTAGAAATCTTGCAGTTACTGGTGCTCCATCAAAGACATTTAGGGCATTTTATTGTAATAGTTCTTACAATCCTGCTGGTTCTGTTCAGGTAATTAATTCTCCAAATTGTGCATTGATTAATTCATTGACTTCAACAGAAATAAATAACAGAATATTTACTGATAGAAATTCTTCTTACTCCAAAGGAACTTATGGAATTATCAACGGACATTTTGGTGGAATAAAAGCAACTGCAGAATTCTATATCGAATATGAATCACCAGAAACAGCTGCAGGAAAAAGTTATGAGTTAAGATATGCAAATGGAACAACTAATACAGATGTTCCTTTCAATCAAACAAATGTTGCTTGGATTACAACTAATGGAGGAACAACTTGGGTTCAAGCAAATTTCACACCAGATGTCTTTACTACTTCTACAAGAAGTGCAAATGATGAATTTGATTTTGGTTACTATGCAACAGATATGTATGGAAATGCAGGTTATAATTTTAGTTTAGTTCGAGACGAGATAACTCCAACAAATCATCCAATATCTTATCCTATTGTTTTAGAATATAATAATTCTGCATTGAATTATGATATTAATTTAAATGGGACACACAAAGGAATAATGCAGATAAAAATTGGTTGTGCAAAAGACCCTGATAGCGTCGGTAATGTAACACATAATTTAACTTTGAGAAACACAGATGGAACTTGGAACTATACAATTAATGGAAGTTTCTTATGCCCAAATGATCTTGACTTGTGGATTAATTTCAATACTTCTTTAGTTCCTGATGGAAAATACAGAACAAATATTACTGCATATTCTGGAGACAATTCTGCAGATGTTAAATCAAGAATAACAGATAGAAATTTTACAATTGATAATACTCAACCTGCAATTTCAATAACAACTCCGTTGAATAATTCTAATTCATCGAATGTTAATCTAGACGTGAATTATACTTTGAGTGATATAACTTCTTCAATAAGTTCTTGTTGGTACTCTAATGATTCATATTCTGTAAATACCACCTTATCTAATTGTGTAAATTTAACTACTATTGTTTGGAGTGACGGTTACCACAATGTAACTATTTGGGCAAATGATACAGTAAATAATGTAAATAAATCAAGTGTGAGTTTCAGAATTGATTCTTTACCTCCTTACTTTACAAATTTACAAACACAAACAATAGCAGATAATCAAACACTCAACTATGACATAAACGCTGTAGATGATGGTGTGGGATTAGGAAGTTTTGCAATTAACTGGACAACAAACTTTTCAATTGTTGCATCGACAGGAGTTCTATCAAATTCAACTCATTTATCCGCAGGAACTTATTACATAAACGTTTCAGTAAATGATACCTTGGGAAATTTGAATTCAAGTGTGTTACAAATATCTGTTACATCAACCGCAGATACAACTCCTCCTTATTTCACAACAATTCCCGCAAATGCTTCATTAAATTATCTTCAAGCATTAAATGTAATATTCTCTGCAGCAGATGAAACTGCCTTTGGAACTTATGCAGTCAACGACACAAGATTTACAATAAATTCTTCTGGTGGATTAAAAAATAATACTATTCTTGGAGTTGCACTTTATTTAATCAACATCACAATAAATGATTCTTCTAATAATTTGAATTCAACAATTTATCAAGTAAATGTTTCAAAGATTGCACCAACATTAACTTACTCAATTAATTCTCAACTGAATAATATTTCAATAACTTATCCACAACAAGTTAATGCTTCAGCATCTACAACAGGCGGAACAGTTAAACTTTACAGAAATGACGTCGATGTAACAACAGAAAACGGATTAAATCAAACTCTAGGTGTTACAAATTACACTTACATTTTCAATGTTACAGGAAATCAAAACTATTCTAATATTGCTTCAGTAACAATGACAATAAATATTTCTCAAAACACTTCGTCTAAAATTTACACTTATCTTAATAACTCGAGAAACAATATTACTATTTACAATAATACTGCAATCTGGTTAAACGCAACTTTATTCAATTCTACAGGAACAATTTATCTTTACAAGAATAACACTTTAATTAATTCAGGAAATTCTCCTCTTAGTAACTTAACTTCTTTCAACGGAACAGGACTTTACAATATCACTGCAATTTATCCTTCGAATACAAATTATTCTGGGAGTTCTGAAACTTGGTATGTAAATGTTACATCAACAGCAGACACAACTCCTCCTTACTTCACAGCAATTCCTGCAAATGCTTCATTGAATTATTTACAAGCATTAGATGTTGACTTCAACGCTTCAGATGAAACTGCTTTTGGTTTTTACTCTGTCAACGACACAAGATTTACAATAAATTCTTCTGGTGGATTAAAAAATAATACTATTCTCGGAGTTGCACTTTACTTAATCAACATCACAATAAATGATTCTTCCAATAATTTGAATTCAACAATTTATCAAGTTAATGTTTCCAAGATTGCTTCACAGACTTCATTGACTTTTGATAAAACAAATCCTCAGAGTTATCCGAATGCAATTACGCCGACTTGTTCTGTAATATCTGGACAAGGAACGACAACGTTAACAAATGGAACATCGGGTTCACAAATTGTTTTGGGTGTTGGAAATTGGACATTTAATTGTAGTTTAGCATCTTCGCAAAATTATACGGAAAGTTCAAACACAACTATTTTTAACATAACACAGAATACAACTTATGTTTTATCTTTAGCAATTACTCCATCGACAATAGTAACTTATCCTACAGAAACAACAGCAACAGGTTCTGGATGTCCTTCAGAATTAATTTGTAATTTATCTTTGAACACTTCGGGGATAGTTGCTAATCCTCATGTAATAACTCTCGGAGTCGGAGTTTATAATTACACTTACAATTCAACAGGGAATGAAAATTATTCTATTATGACTACTTCATCAATATTAACTGTTGCACAAAATACTTCATCTAAAATTTACACTTACTTAAATAATTCAAGAAATAATATCACAATTTACAACAATACTGCAATCTGGTTGAATGCAACTTTATTCAATGTTACAGGAACGATTTATCTTTACAAGAATAACACTTTAATCAATTCAGGAAATTCTCCTTTAAGTAATTTAACTTCTTTCAACGGAACAGGACTTTACAACATCACTGCAATTTATCCGTCGAATACAAATTATTCTGGAAGTTCTGAAACTTGGTATGTTAATGTTACAGCTATTGCTGATTCAACCAACCCAATTGTGAATATTATTTACCCTGTTCCTAAATTTAATTCTTCTAATACTGGATTAAATATAAACTACACTGCTTCAGATAATGTTGCAATTTCTGCTTGCTGGTATTCAAATGACTCAATGAGTTTGAACATTCCTTTGGCAAACTGTGCAAATATAACTACTGTAACCTGGGCAGAAGGACCGCATAATATAACTATTTGGGCAAATGATACAACTAATAATCTCGGTTCTGCGTCGGTTAATTTTACAATTGATACAATTAATCCAGAAATTAATATTACTTCTTTAGTCAATGGCACTAATTCTTCGAATGTTAATCTTGATATAAACTACACTGTTTCCGACCTTCATCTAACAGGGTGTTGGTATTCTAATGATTCATATTCAGTAAACACAACATTATCTAATTGTGCAAATCTAACCTCTATTGTTTGGTCTCAAGGTTATCATAATGTAACTATCTGGGCAAATGATAGTGCCGGTAATGAAAATTCATCATCAGTGTCATTTAGCATTGATACAACTAAACCCGCTATTAGCATAACTTATCCTACGACGAATAATACAAATTCATCTAATACTGGATTAAATATAAACTACACTGTTTCCGACGTACATCTTTCAACTTGCTGGTATTCAAATGATTCAATGAGTTTGAATATTACTCTTGCAAATTGTGGAACAAACATAACAACAGTAGTTTGGAGTCAGGGAAGACATAATGTTACCATCTGGGTAAATGATACTGTTAATAATTTTAACCAGACTGGTGTTAATTTTACAATCGATTCTTTACCTCCTTACTTTACAAATCTAGCAAATCAAACTTTAATCGAAGGACAGTCATTAAATTATGATATTAATGCGAATGATACTGGTGTTGGATTAGGAAGTTTTGCAATTAACTGGACAACCAAGTTTACTATTGTTTCTTCAACAGGAATTTTGACAAATTCTTCTGCTCTTGCACTTGGGTTATATGACATCAATGTTTCAGTAAATGATACTTTAGGAAATTTGAATTCCAGTGTTATTACTCTTAATGTTTCAGTAGCTGCTGATTTGGTTAATCCTTTGATAAATATTTTATCTCCTGTGAATACGACTTATGCAACTACGACGATTTCATTTAACCTTTCTTCAAATGAGAATTTGAGTTCTTGTTTATTCAGTATAAATAATTGGGCAACGAATTATACAATGGATCTTAATGCAAGTTTGACTGGAACTAATTATACAAATTCAACAATGGGGCAGGGAAGTTATATTGCAAGATTTTGGTGTAATGATACCAGTAATAATATTAACAACAGCGAATATGTTTCATTCTTTATTGATTCTGTTTATCCTGAAATTAACATGAGTTACCCCCAAAATACAAGTTACAATTCTAATGTTTCAACCTTGAATTATACTTATACAGAAATAAATCCTGTTTTATGTTGGTATTCATTAAATGGCGGAGCAAATTCTACACCTGTTAGTTGCGGAACAAACTGGACAGGATTAACAAGTAATGAAGGAAGCAATACATGGATTGTTTACATCAATGACTCTGCGGGAAATAAAAATTCCTCTTCAGTAACTTTCTTTAAGGATAGTATTAATTCAGTCATTTCTTACGGAACTGGAACATTAGCAAACGGAACAACAAGCAAAAATGACTGGATTTATGTTAACGTGAGTGTTGATGAAATAAATGAAGACACGATTACTTTTTTACTTTACAATACTTCAGGGGAATTTAACTCAACTTCTTATACGGATTCTACTCGAACGATAAACTGGACAGGATTATCCGACGGAACTTATTATTACAATGTAACTGTAAATGATACTCTTAATAATAAAAATTCAACACAAACAAGAACTATAATAATTAATACAACTCTAGAAATAACTTTAATTGCTCCGATAAATAATTCGGGAGATAACGACGGAAATATTAGCTTCGTCTATTCTATCGACGGAACAGGAATAGTTTCAAACTGTTCTTTGATGTTTAATAATTCAATTAACCAGACTAATCTAACAATCACAAAAGCAGAGAATATGAATTTTTATCTCAATAATCTGCCTCCTGGAAGATATAATTGGAGCGTTAATTGTACACAGAATAATAATACTGTTATTGAAGGTGAACAAAGAATATTTAGTGTTGTCATTACAAATTATTTTTCAGGAACTACAACGAATCTATCTGATTTGAATGTGACTAATATTACTAATTTAGTTTTACAGGCTCCTACTTATGGAGAAATAAACTTTTCTCAGGATATTAATTTAGAAAATGGAACTGACATTGATGCGAGTGTTAATATTAGTTTTAATAGAATTGAAGTTAACACTACAATATTGCCTGAATTAAATAAAACTGCAAGATTATATTTTTATGGATTAAGTTTCAGCAATCCTCGTCCATTAAAAAATGGTGTGGTCTGCACAACTTGTACTGAAGTTAGTTATTCCGGAGGAACTTTTGTTTATGATGTAACTGGATTTTCAATTTATAGTTCAGAAGAAACTCCTGTAACGCCAGTAACAACACCTTCTGGAGGAGGCGGAGGAGGTTCAACTTTTATTGAACAGAATAATTTTACTCTTTCACCAAAGATATACCAAAGAACAATTATCTTAAACAGAATTGAGTTCGGAGAAATAGAAATTTATAACGAGAGAAATACCGAAACTACTTTTAGCATCGGTGTAGAGAGTGTCGGAAATATAATCTCTATCCTTAACTCAACAATCAGATTAAATCCGGGGGAAACCAAAAAAGCTAAATTCAGAATTGATTCTCCGACGAGCACAGGAATTTATACGGGAAAGATTATTGTAACTGCTGGAGCTACTAGAAGAGAAATTCCTGTTATCATTAATGTGAGAACTGAAAAAAGTTTATTTGATATCACTTTGTCAATTCCAAAATCTGACAAAATTGTAAATTCGGGAGAAGATTTGAAAATGCAAATTAATCTTCTTCAGATGGGAGTCAAAGAAAATATGGACGTTCAGCTTAATTATCTCATTAAAGATTTCAACGGAAAAGTTTATCTTACTGAATCAGAAACTATTGCAGTTTATAATCAGAAAAGTTTTACAAAACAATTTAATACCAAAGATTTTGTAAATGGAGATTATGTCGTCGGTGTTGAATTAATCTATCCTGGAGGAGTTGCTGTTGCAAGTTCGCAATTTGCAATTATGGACAAAGCAGAAAGAGATTATAGAAAGATAGTAATCCTTTCAATAATTTCTGCTTTAATTATTATTTCTGCAATACTCTTTATCGTAATCAAAAGGTATAAAAGAATACGGAACTATATAAAAGAAAAGATAAAGAGATGATGGTAAAAAAGAAGTGGATATTTATTTCTGTATTGATAATCTTCTTAGCTATTGCAGGATTTGTCTTTGTAAAAATGAATTATTTTTCTGGGGAAGCAGGACTTGCGACAAATATAATTCTTATTAAACTGAATATGGAAACTGGCGGTGAAGCTACGGATAATATCCGGATAACAAATACTGAAATGATTCAAAGAGATTTTAGTGTTTATTTCAATAAACTGGATAATCTTGCTTCTATCGACGAGAAAACATTCAGTCTCGGTCCTGGAGAATCAAAAGAAATAAAAGTATTTTTCAAAGATAATATTCGGGAAGTTGGTGTTTATACGGGGCAGTTAATAATTGAAACTTTTGATGCTGTTAAAAAAATTCCAATAATCTTAACTGTTGAAGGTTCAAATCCTCCTTTTGCAATTATCCAGTCTACCATTCCAAAATATGAAAATGTGTATCCTAATGGAAAATTGGGCGTTGAAATAAAAGTCTTTGATTTAGATTATGTTTCTCTTCCAAATGTCCACGTCAAATATTCCATTAAAAATTTTAACAATGAAATAATCTGGTCTGATGAAGAAGATTTAACTCTTGGAGAATCTATGAATAAAATAATCAATCTTCCTAATGTTCCTCTTGGGGATTACGTGTTCATAACGACTATCGATTATGCTGAAACTCAAAGTGTATCCAGTTATTTATTCAATGTAGTAAAAAAGGATAAACTTGCTTATGAGAGTTCCAATTTTTTCATTGTAATAATTTTGATTTTTGTCGTCGGGAGTCTTGCTTTATTATTTTATTTTATTAAACGAAGTGATGACTTGTTGATTAAACTTCAGAAACAACAGAATAATGAACTTCAAAATAATATTAATCTTCTTAATTCCTGCCGAGCTAAAGTTAGAACTTTTAGAAATAAAAAGAAAATACGTGAATGGAAACTTGCTCGTAAAAAAATTATTAAAGGAATAAGACACAAACATAAAATTCAGAGAATACAATTACAAAATTTGAAGAAACACGGAAAGAAAAATGAAGTCAGTAGAAAACTTAACTCTTGGAAGAAACACGGATTCAAAATGGTTGAAGCAGAAAAAGAAATGAAAAAAGTTTCAGGAAGCAATATCAACAAACAACTTTCTGATTTTAAAAAACAAGGATACCGAATTGGCTTCCTTAAGTAAAGGAAAGATATAAAAACAAAATTCAATATTAATATTAAAGAGGATGATGTATGGCAAAAGAGGGAAAAATAAGCCGTGAAGATTTTGAAGCATTTAAGATTGGTGTCGAGAGACTGAAAGAATTGCAACGTGAACTTAATTCTTTAGATACAAAAAAATTTAAGAGTGATGCTGATGCAATAAGAGCAAAACTGAAAAATGTTTCTGAAATTCCAAATATAGAAAGAGGAATTAAAATATTAAAATTAAAAATTTCTAATAAATATCATCCAACTACTAAAAAAAGAAGAAGCAGAGGAAGTTCTGGAGCGGTTAGCGGTATTTCTGATGATATTAAAGATATTAAAAAAGATCTTGAACAAAATCTTCCTGAAATAAAATCTGCAATTAAAAAACTTGGAAAGAAAGTTGAGGATTTTAAAGACAAAGGACAGGATTTATCTCTTAAAATAATTCCGGTAAATCTGAAAAGAAAATTAAGAAAGAACAGGAAGAGAAGAGCAAAAAAGAAAATTGTAAAAATTAAAAGTGAAATGAGAAAAAAAAGAAAGAATAGGAAAAACAAAGTCAGAAGAAAGAAAATGAAAATTTCTCATGAGAAACCAATTAAAGTTGTTAAAAAAACAAAATCTAAAAAAGTTGTTCCTGCAAAAACTGCAGTAGTTAAGAAAAAAAGAGCAAGAAGAAAACATTCTCCTGCTAAGACCAAGAAAATAGTTAAGCAATCTGGAAAAATTTCTAATTCTGAAATAAAGGGTAAAATTATAAAAATTTTGACTCATAAGAAAGCATTAGGTCTTAATGAAATTCAGAAAAGACTTGGAAAAATGGGTGTGAAAAAGAGTAAAAATGAAATAATTAAGTACATAAAAATGATAGAGAAAGAAGGAAGAATTAAGGAAGTAAAAAAATAAATTATAATCTATTTATCTGGTTCTATAATTAATTTCTCCGTCGATAAATCACTATTTTTGTGCAGAAAGGTTTATAAATAATTACGGACTTTTTCTTCTGTAGATTCTACCTAAAAATGTCAGAACAATATACCGCAGAATCAATAAAAGTGCTCGAAGGTCTTGAAGGAGTAAGAAAAAGACCGGCGATGTACATCGGAAGCACAGGAAAGGATGGTTTGCACCATTTAGTCTATGAAACAGTCGATAATTCTGTTGATGAAGCTCTTGGTGGTTTCTGTAAGGTCATTTTTGTTTCATTAAACAAAGATGGTTCTGCTACTATTGACGACGATGGAAGAGGAATTCCTGTAGATATGCATCCTATTCTGAAAGTTCCTGCTGTTCAAGTTGCTTTGACTAAACTTCATGCAGGAGGAAAATTTGACAAAAAATCCTATATGATTTCAGGAGGACTTCATGGCGTCGGAGTTTCTTGTGTAAATGCTCTTTCAAAAAAGCTCATTGTTGAAATAAAAAGAAACGGAAACATTTATCGACAAGAATATTCACGAGGAGACCCGAAGACAAAATTAGAAATTGTAGGCAAATGTTCTCCTAATGAAACAGGGACAAAGATAACTTTCTGGCCTGATGAAGAAATTTTTTCTACAGTAGATTTTGATTATAAGGTTCTTGAAACAAGATTCAGGGAAATTGCTTTTCTTAATTCTGGTCTTAAAATTATATTAAGAGATGAGGAGAAAAATAAGACAGAAGAATTTTTGGCTACTGGTGGTTTGATAGAATTTGTTAAATGGATGAACAAGTCTAAAGAAGTTCTTCACAAGCCAGTTTATTTCAAGAGAGAAATGGACCACACTGTTATTGAGGTTTCAATTCAATATAACACTGGTTATCAGGAAAATATTTTCGGTTTTGTAAATACAATTAATACTGTCGAAGGGGGAACTCATGTTTTTGGATTCAAGACTGCTTTGACAAGAGTGATAAATGATTATGGAAAGAGAAAAGGAATTATCAAGAGCGAGAATTTTTCAGGAGAAGATGTGAGAGAAGGTTTGACTGCAATTATCAGTATTAAAATTCCCGACCCGCAATTTGAAGGACAGACTAAAACTAAACTTGGAAATTCCGAAGTTAAAGGATGGGTTGATTCAATTGTTACTGCTGCATTGGCTGAATTTTTCGAAGAGAATCCTGCTGTTGCAAAGAAAATTGTTTCTAAGGCAGAAGCTGCTGCTAAAGCAAGAATGGCTGCTAAAAGGGCAAAAGAACTTGTCAGAAGAAAAAATGTTTTCTCTCTCGGTGGTCTTCCTGGAAAATTAGCAGATTGTTCAAGTAATAAATCAGAAGATACTGAATTATATATTGTAGAGGGGGAATCAGCTGGAGGTTCTGCTAAGATGGCGAGGGATAAAGAAAATCAGGCAATACTGCCTCTTAGGGGAAAAATTTTGAACGTTGAGAAATCTAATCCTATCAAGAGTTTATCCAGCGAGGAAATTGCAAATTTAATTACTGCAATAGGAACAGGTGTTGGCGACCAGTTTGATTTGGAAAAATTAAGATACAGGAAAATAATTATCATGAGTGATGCAGATGTTGACGGAGAACACATCAAAACTTTATTGCTTACTTTATTTTTTAGATTCATGCCCAAATTAATTGAGAATGGAAATATTTATGCAGCTCTTCCTCCGTTATTCAGAATAAGAAAAAATAAAGATTATTATGTTTACACCGAAGAGGAATTGAAAAAAACTCTTGAGAAACTTGATACTAAAGAAGGAAATGTTACACGTTTCAAGGGTCTTGGAGAAATGAGTGCGACACAGTTATGGGAAACTACTATGAATCCTAAGACGAGAAAAATTAAAAGGATATTTGTCGACGATGCTGTTGAAGCTGATACGACTTTTTCAATGCTGATGGGCGATGATGTTCAGGCGAGAAAAGAATTCATTCAAGAAAATGCGCACGAGGCAAACTTAGACATATAATGAATTACAAAAATTACATAGAAAATTGCATAAGGGAAAACAACGGAATAAAGAAAGAGTTAGTTTACCGAGCTGATGAGATTGAGAACATTGCTAATTCTATTGTGCAGTGTTATCTTAAAGGAGATAAAGTATTGGTAATGGGAAACGGGGGAAGTGCTGCTGATGCGCAACATATTGCAGGAGAGCTCGTCGGAAGATTCAAAAAAGAAAGAAGAGCTTTATCTGCTCTTGCCTTATCTACAGATAGTTCTATTATAACTGCTTGGAGTAATGATTATAATTTTGATGATATTTTCAACAGACAAGTTGAAGCTTATGCAAAACCTGGAGATATTTTACTTGGTCTTTCAACTTCTGGAAATTCTAAAAATGTCATAAGAGCATTTCAGAAAGGAAAATATCAAATTGGAACTTATAATATTTCATTAACAGGAAAAGATGGCGGAGAATTAAAAGGTTTAAGTGATATTTGTTTTGATGTTCCGTCGAGAGATACACCAAGAATTCAGGAAGCTCATGAATTAATTTATCATATCGTTTGTGATTTAGTTGAGAAAAAATTATTTGGAGAAGATAAACAATGATAAAACCAAAACAAGGAGAACAATACAAACATTGGAAAGGAAAAAATCATATTTATGAAATTGTAACTGTAGCAAAAGTTAATGGAAAACAGTTTGTATATTACAAAAGTTTATACAACGATGAAAAAGTTTATGTTAACGAGCCATTTTCTCGTCCACTAATAGAATTTATTGGATACAAAGAATTTGACCGAAATTATACAAATGAAGACGGAAAAGAATTCAAGAAAGGAGAAAAAGTAAAAAGATTCACTAAAGTAAATTTAGAAAATAAATTAAGTTAAAATGGGAAAATTAGCAACACCAGACTGGATTAAAGAAGGATTTGATTCAAAAGCAGATTGGGAAAAGTCGCACGGATTAAACAAGAAAAGTAAGAAGGCCGAAGGTAAAACTTTCAAAGTTAAGAAATGTCCTGATTGTGGAAGTTATGATGTTAATGTTGTTTTAAGTGAACAGGAAGGAAGTGATGATGAAGATGAAGAATCAATTTCAAAATCTACAGGAGAATGGGAGTGCAAAGAGTGTAAATGGCATGGAAAAGATGTTGAAGAAGATGAATTGACTGAGGATGAATTTATGAAATATTTAGATGAAAAAGGAGAGGAAGTTGCTTAATGGAAGACGAAGAAGAAATAAATAACCGTGAAGAGATGGAAGAAGAAACTGAAGAAAATAAAGTCGAAGACGAAGTTGAAGATGCCGAAGAGAACGTAGAGGAAGATAATGAAGAACATGAAATTGGCGAATTAGAAGAAGATGAAGAAGAAAAAGATGAAACAAAAAAAGAAATTGCTAAGAGTGGAATTAGTCCTGACGAAGATCCTAAGCGGGTAATTCCTGTTGAAGTTTCTGAAGAAATGAAGAAGGCATATCTTGATTATGCGATGTCAGTAATTGTTTCGAGAGCGATTCCTGCAATTGAAGACGGACTTAAACCTGTTCAGAGAAGAATTTTATATTCGATGCATTTGATGGGACTGAAGCCTGGAAGTCAGACAAAAAAATCGGCAAGAGTTGTGGGAGATGTTATCGGTAAATTCCACCCTCATGGTGATACTGCGGTTTATGATGCGATGGTAAGAATGGCTCAGAATTTTTCACTGAGATATCCTTTAGTTTATGGCCAGGGTAATTTTGGTAGCATCGACGGAGACCCTCCTGCTGCTTATCGTTATACTGAAGCAAGACTGATGCATATTGCGACGGAATTACTTGAAGATATAGATAAGGAAACTGTTAAGTTCACTCCTAATTTTGATAATTCACTTAAGGAACCAGATTTACTTCCAGGGAAATTACCTTCTCTTGTAATTAATGGAGCAACAGGAATTGCCGTCGGTATGGCTACAAATATTCCTCCTCATAATCTTAGAGAAATTTGTGATGCAATTATTGCTTATGTTAAAAATGAAGGAATAACTATTGAAGAACTTTGTAATATTGTTACTGGTCCTGACTTTCCTACTGGCGGAAGTGTTTCAGGAAATATGCTTGAATTGTATAAAACAGGAAAGGGGAAATTGATTGTTCGTGGAAAAGTTTCTGTTGAACAACTGAAAACTAAAGAGGCAATTGTAATTACTGAAATTCCTTACATGCTTAACAAAACTTCTCTTGTTGAACAGATAGCTGAATTAATTCAGAGCAAGAAACTGAAAGATATTTCTGATTTAAGGGATGAAAGTTCTAAAGGGAAAATCAGAATAGTTCTTGAACTTAGAAAAGGCGCGAGTGCAGATTTTGTAATTAATTCTCTTTACAAATACACGCGACTTCAGGATTCTTTTAATGTGAACTTCCTTGCTCTCGTCGGAGGAAGACCGAGAATTCTCAATCTTAGAAATGTTCTTGAAGAATATGTAAAGCACAGAAAAATAATTATCACTAACAGAACAAAATTCGAACTTAAGAAATCTAAAGACAGACTTGAGATTGTTGACGGACTTATAATCGCTTTGAAGAATATCGACGCTGTTATTGACTTGATTAAGAAATCTAAGGGAACTGCAGAAGCTCTTGAAGGTCTTATGAAAAAATTCCAGCTTAGCAAAAAACAGGCACAGGCAGTTTTAGAAACTAAGTTACAGCAATTAACTTCTCTTGAACAGGAAAAGTTGAAAAAAGAACAACAGGAATTAATTGAAAAAATTGCAGAGTATGAGAAAATTCTTGCAGACATAAAGGAAGTTTTGAAAATAATTGTTAAGGAAGTTAATGGTCTTAAAGAGAAATACGGAGATACAAGAAATACGAATGTTCTTAAGAGAATAACTGAAATTTCTGAAAAGGATTTGGTTCAGGAAAAAGAAGTTGTTGTAACAATTACTGACAAAGGATACTGCAAGAGAATGGATACTAAAGCTTACAAAGAACAGAAAAGAGGAGGTAAGGGAGTTATTGGAAGTAATCTTGCAACAGGAGATTTTGTTAAACAGTTAATTGTTTGTTCAACTCATGATTATCTTATGTTTTTCACGACGAGAGGAAGAGTTTTGTGGCTGAAAGCTTATGATATTCCTGAAGCAGAGAAATACAGTAAAGGAAAAGCTTTGATTAATCTTCTTGGACTTAAAGATGAGAATGTTGCTAATGTAATTTCTGTTAAGATATTTGAAGATGATTTATTCATGGCGACGAAAAAAGGAATTGTCAAGAAAATTCCTCTTGAAGAATTTTCTAAACCTCGTGCATCTGGAATTAAAGCGATTAATTTACCTGAAGATAATTCTGACTCTCTTATTGGCGTTGATGTTGTAAAGAAAGGACAGGAAGTTTCTCTTGCAACTAAGAAGGGAAAGGCAATTAGATTTAACAGCAATGATGTCAGAGAAACAGGAAGAGCGAGTTATGGTGTTACAGGAATTAAACTTGATGATGACGATGAAGTTGTTAGTTCAGGAATTTTGAACACTGAAGCAATCTTAACAATCACTAGAAACGGATTTGGTAAGAGAACTGCTGTTGCTGATTACAGAAAAACTGCGAGAGCAGGAAAAGGAGTTATTAATCTGAAAGTTAGTGATAAGACAGCAGATGTTGTCGCTACAATTTCTGTCGACGATAAAGATAGTATAATTATTACAACAGCAAAGGGAATGGTAATAAGAACTTCACTTGAAAATATTCGAGTAATGGGAAGAGCTGCACAAGGAGTTAGAATTGTCAAGCTTCATGAAGGTGATTCTGTAACTGACATGATAAAAGTTAGTGAAGGAATTGGAGAAACAGGGGAATAATTATTTTCTAACATAATTAACCTTAAAAAGTAAAAATCTTTTTCTAATTGATGGAAACAATTGAATACAAACTTTTTCCGGAGAATAAATTGGGTATTCTAATGGGACCAGCGACGATTATTGAAGGTGTATTGCCCCGAGTTGGTGAAAGAATTCGTTACGCTGGAGATGAGTTTGAAGTTTATAATATTCTTTATTATACAAAAAAGATAGGAAAAGCAAAAGAAAGAATTGGCATTGGAGATATTGAAGTCTTTGCAAAAAGTCGTTCTCATTAAATAAATCACAATTCTACGAGTTAATCCCGCCCATTGCGGAAAAATTTGTACTCGTGTCGTTGTTTCTTACCAAATATCTAATAATTCTTCGTCTTTATGTTCAATAGTTTGTTCTGCTGGATGAATATTTGTAGGAACATCTTTTACCGTCAATGAAGGAGGCAATTTTCCCCAAGCTTCACATGTATTTCTGTATTCACACCAATCACATAAACGAGATTTTGTTCCTGGAAAATGTTTTGTGTTTTCTATTTCATCAATTATTGCAATAACTTCTTCTCTGAGAAGTTCAAGCTGTTCATTTGTTTTTCTTAAACAGACTTTCATATCGTGTGCGAGGAAATGCCAAACCATGCAGACTTTTTTTTCTTTTCCGAATGATTCTTTTATTGCGAGGGAATATAATGCTAACTGTCTGTTACTTTCTAATTTTTCTTTTGACCACATGCTGTTGCTGGTTTTGTAATCGTGAATTTCAACCTCGTCTGTTTCAAGATTATGCACAAGACGGTCTATATATCCGACTAATCTTTTTTCTCCTTTTCCGTCGAGATTTAGTTCTATTTTCTTTTCTATCGCGATTGTGTTGTCTTTAAACGGGTGATGTTTCATGAAATAATTAATTAGGAATTCAACTCCTCTTTGAAAATAATCTTCTGCTTTCATTGATTGGTTTACAATCTTCATGTCTTTGGTATAATTTTCCTGCCATCTTGCGGAATAGAAATCTACGACATCGCTTATTGTTGGTATTTTCTTTTCCATTACTTGCGTGTAGAGCCATTCAAGAGTTTCGTGAACCATGCTTCCGAGATGCGCTTCAATGCTTTTTGCAATTTCAGGAATTATTTTGTCAATATATCTGTATTTGAACTTAAGTCTGCACTGTTCAAATGTTTCAATTCTTGAATGAGAATAAGATTCTGCCATTGCTAGCAAAAATAATTATTAATTATAAATATTTAGGCAGTCAAAAGTTTTATTGGTTCATATAAATCGCTTTTTTGGCATTGATAGCTATCTCGAATTATCTTGCTGACGACTCTGCCGTTTTTCAATCCATATTTTTTTGCGATTGCCGAATAGTTTATCTCTTTGTTCCCACATTCTTCTTTTATTCTGTCTTTAATTATTATTCCATAAATATTCTCTCCTTGTTTCAAATCGCTGTAAGTCAGTAAATTATTTTTCTGTTTATATTCGATAAATTCTTTGATATATTCTTTTTTCAATTTTGCTGTCCAGTGTCTTACTTGTTTTGCAGAAAGTTTGCTGGCTTCTGAAATTGCCTGCATTTTATTCTTTGAGTCTTTTAATTCATTTTCTCCGATTAATATTTTTCTTAACAAATCATTATAGAAAAGGGCAGTTGTAATTTCGTGAACTTTGCCGTCGAGATTTTTATTTTTTTGACAGATATTTTTTGCGGTTTTGTAAATCTTATCCCTCAAATTAAAAACATTGAACTCTGAGGAATTTTCCTGTCTGCTTATATAGGTTAAAAAAGAATCATAAGGAAGATAGGTTTTTCCTTTTACATTTTCTGCTGAATTAAAATATAAATATAAATCGAAATCTTGTTTTATTTTTTCTTTTGTTTCGTTCAGAGTTTTCTTTCCTAGGAAAAAATTGTTTTTAATATTCCAGATTTTCATAGGAATTTTATTTGATTTTCTCTCATTGAAATCTTTAATGGATTTGTAACAGAAAGGTTCTTTGGGTTTTTGGATTTCTTTTTTTGTTGAAAGCTTACATATATCTGTTTCATTTTCCCAAGGTCTTACTAAGATTACTTTTCCATTTCTCAATGTGTAGTCATAACCTTCATAATCTGAAAAGTCATCCCATTTGGGGATTTCTTCATTACTTTTTATTATGTTCTGTAAATCATTTATTGACATAATTTATTATAAGAAATTCTCTATATAAAATTAATTATCTTTAGAAAACTGGCATTCTGTTGTTGTTTCGTTCCATGCGTCGAATCCTCTGCTCTTACAACAGTTATTATTTTCTCCAGGAGTTACTGTCCCGCAACTTGCCCCGATGATTGTGTCTGCATTTTCATCTCTTGACAAGAATCCCCACCAAGGATTTTTTATCTGTATCAGCTTTCCTGTTTCTGGATCAAATTCTGCTTTTACATAAGACTTTACTGGAAATAATAAAAATAATTTTGCTTTCTTTTCACCGATATAAGTGTAAGTTCCGTCTTCATTTAAATTTATTGATTCATTATCGAAGTTCCTTGCAAATCTTGCTCTTATCTGTTCTCTTGCTTGATCTGGAAGAAGTTTGACAATTTTTGTCTCGTTATTTTTTAAGACAGCATATAATTTTCCGTCTTCAGATTTGTATAATGTGACATTTGTAGAAGCATTCATCCCTTTAATCTGAATAATTATATTTCCTGATTTTCCTGCGATAATTGTCATCTCTCTTGTTCCGTTTGCAAGCCAGCATTTTGTCACACTTCCTGTGCAATTACAATGTTCAGTGCAATTTTCTGTTTGATTTTTTATTCTTATTCTATTTTTTTCTCTGAATATTTCTTTTATTTGAGAATCATTTAATTTATTTTGTATCCTTTCTCTTAATGAATCTTCGGGAGCAGAATAAGAATCTCTTGTTGCTGTTTGTTCTGAATCACTATAAGCATTACTTGCCATTTCTTTTGCACATACAAAACTAATTAGTAATAAAGAAATTACAACGAATATAGTCAACCCCTTCATATATATCTTTGTGAACTAATCTTTATAAATCTGATTCTTCTTGGGAATTTTATGAAGATTGGCGTTAAAACTTATGGTGATGAAAATTTCTTAAAACCTTTTGAGGATAAAGTTGATTTTTTTGAAATAATGGCAGTGCAGGAAAATGATTATTCTTTTCTGAAAAATTTTTGTTTGCCGATGGTGATTCATGCCGAGCATCAGGTGTATGGTTCTAATCCTGCAGATATTTCGAAGAAGAAATCTAATTTGAAATCGGTAAATTTTGCAAGAAGACTTGCAGATAAAGTTAATGCTGAGAAAATTATTGTTCATCCAGGAGATTTATATGATTCTAAATGCTCTTTGAAAAATTCAATTGATTTTTTTAATGAAATAAATGATGATAGAATTTGTATAGAAAATTTATCTGAGAGAAAAACCAGAACAAGATTATGTGTCTGTCCTTCAGATTTAGAAACTTTTCTTTATGAGACAAAGAAAAAATTCTGTTTTGATATCAATCACGCTGGGGAATTAAAAAACGTTAACGGAGATTACAGTTTTATTAAAAATTATCTGCGATTAAATCCCAAGCATTATCATATTGGCGGACAGAGACTTTCTAAATCGAATGACCACATTTGTCTTGAAGATTCCGAATTAGATTTGAAAAAGATTTTAAGTTATTATCCTTACAATGCAGAAATAACTTTGGAAACAGAAGTTGATATTGAGAAGACAAAAAAAGATGTTGAAATAATTAGAAATGTTTTGAGAGAACTATACGGCGGGGAAAATATCAGAATAATTAGAAATGTATTAAGATATTAAGAGAACTTTAGAAATAATTATTTTTTATATAATCTCCAACATTCTTTCTGACTTTTTCATTGAAAGTATTATCATTTTCAAGCCCGATAAAATCTCTTTTCCATTTTGGCCAGATAGCAATTTCTTTCATCGCATCATCTATTGATTCTTTTATTGTTTTCATTTCAAATTATCTCGCCGAATCCGATTAATCTCCAGTGTCCGTCAATATTTCTTGCAATTCCTACATTGTCTCCTTTGATTGCAACTATTGGAATGTTAAGGAAAAGTTCAATTTCATCTTTGTTTATTTTTTCAGTTGTGCCGACGGTTATAGTTGTGTTTACACTTAGCATAAGCATTTCTTTTGTTTTCAGTGGGGCGACTTCTTTGTGTTCGTTAATTCCTAAAATTTCTTTGAACATTTGCGTCTTTACTTTTATTTTGTAACTTATCTCAGGAAGTTTCCCTTTTAATCCTGCGACACAACCTGAAAGAGAATCTGCTTTTGTAAAGAAAGGATCAAGTTCGGTTTCTATTGCGATGCTTGCTCCTGGCAGAACTTCTTCCATTGATTTATTCCCTCGGTAAAGAGATAGAATTTTTGTTGTAAGAGTTTGATATGACTGCTGATTTGCTTTTTTTATACTTAGTCCTGGTTTGATTTCAATTTCATCTCCGACAGCAAGTTTTCCTTTTTTCAATATCCCTCCAAGGACACCGCCGTGAAGTTTTTCTGCAGAAGTTCCTGGACGATTTATGTCGAAACTTCTTGCAATTAAAAAAACAGGGTCTGATTCTAAATCTCTTTTTGGGATTTCAACTTCTGCAAGTTCTGAGATTATTTTGTCAAGATTTATTTCCTGTTGTGCGGATATTGGAATTATAGGGGCATTTTCTGCAATCGTTCCTTTGACGAAGTTTTTTATGTCGTTGAAATTTTTAATTGCCTGCTCTTTTGTAACTAAATCTATTTTGTTCTGGACTATTATCAAATTTTTTATTTTCTTTGCCTGAAGTGCGATAAAGTGTTCTCTTGTTTGGGGTTTAATTCCTTCGTTTGCAGCGACTACGAGAATTGCAGCGTCGATAATAGCGGCTCCAGAAAGCATTGTAGCCATCAGCATTTCGTGGCCTGGTGCGTCGATGAAACTTATGTATCTTAGAGGAGTTCCTTTTCCTTTATTATTATAATTATCTCCTTCTTTAGAAATAACCATATCGGCGTAGCCGAGTTTTATTGTGATTCCTCTTTTCAATTCTTCTGAATGTGTGTCTGGGAATTTTCCTGTCAGCTTTGCTAAAAGAGTTGTTTTTCCGTGGTCAATGTGTCCTACAACACCAACAATTAATTCGGGGATATTTTCGGTTTTAGTCATTGAAATAGATTGAAGAAATCAATTAAAAAAGGTTTGGGTTAAGTTCAAAATAAGAAAGTGATTCTATATCTCTTGTTATATTTTTGATTATGTAATCTTTTAGTCTTGAATCTAATTCGTTCCATCCCAAGAGAATTTCTTTTTTTCTAATATCTGCTTTTTCAAAAAATTTCTCTTGTTCATCTTTACTCCACTTTTCAAAATGTATTCCTGCTGAATTTTTGTGTGGGTCCCCAAGTTCATCTCCAAAGGTTCCGTTAATTATGTAAAAATCTACAATAGGATTATAGTCCAAAATAAAAGCAGGATAATCGATGCAGAAATTTTCTATTGTTTTTGTTAGGCCATTTTTATCCTTAGAAAAATATACCCATCCATCTTTTGTCGGATAAGCTGGGCAATCTCTCCAAACATGTCCTTCACAGGTTGTTGCAGTATGGACTTCTGGAATTTTATTTAATGTTATTACTAAATTTTTTATTCCGTTATCCAACCTTTCAAGTTTGAAATTTTTTGGAAGCATTATTCAGATTTAGGAGCTTCGGCTTTTGGCTGGTTTTGGTCAGGGAAAATCTCTGAAAGTTTTTTTCCGCCTTCTTTAAGAATTTTAAGATTAATTTGGACTATTGCTGGAGAAATGACTTTTCCTCTAACTGTCTTTCTAAGTCTTAATCCATTTGGTTTGAAGTTTGATACTTTCTTTTTTCCTTCTCTTCTTGATCTTCTGTGCATACCTTTTCCATAGGTTAATAGAACTCTTTTCAATCCTGTTCCTTCAACGTTTTCCATTGAAGTGAAACCTGAAGTGTCGCTTGCTCCTGTTATCTCGAACTCATATCCGCTTAAATCTCCTGATATGTCTTTTCCTTCAACTTTATCATGAAGTTCTTTACCGTTGAGTTCTTCACTTTCAGCTTCTAAATGATATGTTTTTCCGTTCTTTTCTGCTATGTTTATCTTGAATACCATGAGAATTAATTGGAAAATTGCTTTTTAAAGATTTTGGAGCCTTAGAAAATCTTATTAATCATTTTTGTTTAGGTTATTTATGAAAAAAGAGGGTGTGATTATCCAATTGAAAAATGTCGAAAGGCATTATCACATTGGAGAAAATATTGTGCGGGCTGTCGACAGAATTAATATAACTGTTAATCGTGGGGATTTTGTCGCGGTGATGGGGCCTTCTGGTTCTGGGAAAAGTACTGCGATGTATTTGATAGGCAGTTTGGATATTCCAACACACGGGCATATTTTTCTTGACGGTTATGATATTTCTGTTTTGGGTGAATCTGACCTTGCGCAAATTCGCGGGAGAAATATTGGTTTTATTTTTCAACAATTTAATCTTATTCCGACTTTAACGGTTAAAGAAAATATTACTTTGCCGATGTCATTACAGGGAATTTCTAAAGAAGTTATGGAAGAGCGGGCTAAAAAGATTCTCGAGAAACTTGAATTAACTGACCGAGCAGAACATTATCCTAATCAAATTTCTGGCGGGCAGCAACAGAGAGTTGCAATTGCGCGAGCGCTTGCGAATGACCCTGAAGTAATTCTTGCCGACGAACCTACTGGAAACTTAGACAGCAAAACAGGAGAAAGAGTTATGGATGTTCTGAAAAAATTAAACAAAGAAGGAAAAACTATTGTGATGGTTACGCACGACCATGATTTGGCTTATCAATATGCTGATATAGTTTATTGGCTGAAAGACGGAAAAATTGAAAAAGTATCGAAGAGAAAATGAACTATTTTTTATTTGCATTGAGAAATTTAAAACGAAAAGGAATTAGAAGTTGGCTTACTCTTATTGGAATTTTTATTGGAATTGCTGCAGTTGTTTCATTGATGAGTTTAGGTGATGGATTAAAGATTGCAGTTACTTCACAGTTTGGTATTGAATCAACGGAAATTATAAGTGTTCAGGCTGGCGGTTCGTCATTTTCTGCCCCAGGTTCAGATGTTGTAAAACCATTAACTAAATCTGATGTTCGAGCGATTAATGAATTGAGTTCAGTCGAGTTTGCCGTCGGGAGAACCATTGAAACAATTAAACTGGAATATAATGATGTTGTGCAAATTACCTCTGCAGTTTCGATTGATGAAGAATATGAAAAAGAACTTTATTCTATTATGGACATTGACGCTGAGTTCGGGCGATTGCTGAAACCGGGAGATTCGAAAAAAGTTCTTTTAGGAAATAATTTTTATAATGCAGATACAAATGGTTTTGATAAGACACTTACTGCTGGAAAAGAAATTTTAGTTAATGGCGAGAGTTTTAATGTCGTCGGTATTTTAAATAAAAAGGGCAGTTTTATTTATGATGCGAGTGTAATGATTTTTGATAAAGATTTGGAAGAACTTGCTGGTTACGGGGAAAATGTTGATATAATTTCGATCAAGGTTCATAATAAAGATTTTATCTCTAAGGCGAAGGAAGATATTGAGAAGTTACTTAGAGAGAGAAGAAATGTTGATGTTGGTAGTGAAGATTTTGTTGTTTCTACGCCAGAATCGACTTTGTCGCAAGTCAATCAGGTTTTAGATGCGATTCAGATTTTTGTTATTATTATCGCTTCGATTTCTATTCTTATCGGTGCAGTTGGAATTATTAACACGATGACAACTTCTGTTTTAGAGAGGCGACGCGAGATTGGAATTATGAAATCCATCGGGGCTAGAAATTCGCAGATTTTTTTACAATTTTTTATTGAATCGGGTTTTCTCGGAATTATTGGCGGGGCAGTTGGAATTATCTTCGGAACTTTAATTGGATATTTTGGAACTTTGACAATAAATAATTTTTTTGGCGCGACGACACTTCCAAGGATTAATTTTTCTTTAATCTTTTTTTCTTTATTAGGGAGTTTTGTCATCGGTTCGGCAGCAGGGATTTTTCCAGCGATGAAAGCTGCGCGACAGAATCCAATTCATGCGTTGAGGGAGGAATCATGATTAAGAAAGAAAGTGTAATGTACTCTTTGAGAAATTTGAAGAACAGAAAAACGCGTAGTTTTCTAACTTTATTCTCGATAATGATGGGAATAATGATGATTTTTGTTTTTGTAAGTTTTGGGTTGGGGCTTTACAACTATATAGAAAATATTTCAACGAGTTCTTCTGCAAATAAAATTTTCATTCAACCAAAAGGAATCGGAGGGATAGGATTAGATACAACTTTCTCTTTTAGCGAAGATGATTTGAAAGCTGTTCAAAGAACTTCTGGAGTTTATGATGCGAGCGGGATTTATTTTAAGACAGTTGAAGTTAAACAGGATAAAAAATTATCTTATACTTATCTGATTGCTTACGACCCTGTGAAACCACTTCTTATTGAATTATTTAACCTCGGAATTTTTAAGGGCAGAGAATTAAAACCTGGCGATAGAGGAGTTGTTTTGGGTTATAATTATCTTGTTAGCGATAAAATTTTTCCTAAACCTTATTCTGTAAATCAAAATATTGAAATCAATGGGCAGAAATTTAAGATTGTTGGTTTTTATGAGTCAATTGGAAATCCGACAGATGACTCGCAGATTTACATTTCCAATGATATGATGAAAGAAATTTTCGGAGAAAATATTTCTTATAATTGGATTGTTGCTGACGCAGACATTTCTAAAATTGATAAAGTTGTTGATGATATAACCAAAAATCTTCGACGAGAAAGAGGTATTGAAGAAGGCAAGGAAGATTTTTTCGCGCAAACTTACGAAGATATGATTGCATCTTATTCAAGTATTTTGCAAATTGTAGTTGGTTTTATTATTTTAATCGCGTTAATTTCTATTTTCGTTTCTGCAGTTAATACTGCAAATACTATGGGGACTTCGGTTTTAGAAAGAACAAAAGAAATTGGAATCATTAAATCAGTCGGCGGAACGAATGCAGAAATTTTTGGAATTTTCCTTTTCGAAAGCGCGTTCTTGGGTTTTGTTGGCGGTGTTATCGGAGTTCTTTTCGGATTTGGATTAACTTCTATTGGCGCGAGAATTTTAGAAATCGTTGGATATAATTTTCTTTCTCCTTATTACTCTTTCTGGTTATTCTTCGGCTGTGTGGCTTTTGCCGTCGTGACTGGCGCGATTTCAGGAGTTGCTCCTGCAATTAAAGCAACAAAAGTCAGACCAATAAATGCATTAAGATACGAATAGAATTAATGATGTAATCTTTTCTTTTTGTATTTCTTATAAATTCTCCAACCAACAAAAGCAATTACTGCAAAAATTATTATGAAAAAATAAATCGGCAATGAAGTTTGATTTCTTGTTAATCCTTCAAAATAAGAAGAATCGAAATTAACTATTTTTTCAATTTCTCTTCTTGTGTTTGTAGAATCGGTATAAATTATTTTTATCTTTATCTCTCCATCTTTGGGGATTGCTTCGAAATCTGCAGTTGTGTATTCGTTTGAATCTAAATCTCCAACAACTACTTTATTTGTTTTTTTCACTTCAATATTATCTTGTTTTGGAATTTCTAATGTGAGTGCTTCAATATCCACTTCGCCTGTGTTTAATATTTCGAATGTCAATGTCTTAGCGACTGAATCGTAATCTTTTATGAAAATTTCAAAATCTGTTTTTGTATCCTCGACGTAAATATTGAACTTTTCAGTTGTTTTTGTTGATGTGCTTGAGTAATACATAACTTCTATTGGTGTGTCCCCTTTTAATGCAGCTTTGTCCACTCTTAATTTATATGGCGCGATGTAAAAAGAATTGTAATCTGTTGAATATGTTCCCGCTGTTATTTTTACAGGGTTTGTTGTTTCTGGGTCTACTGTGAATGGGAAATTTTCCTCGACTTCGAAAGTTACATCTTGGCACCCTGGCGACGATATTCCGTCGATTTTGAACACGACTTTAACTGATTCGCCTGGTGTTGCTGGGTAAGGGTCTTGATTAATCATAGAAACATTCAAAATACAATTTGATGCTGCTGTCACAACTCCCGATAATATTATTACAAATAAAATTCCTAATACCCCACCTCTTTTCATATTTTGGTTAAGGGTTTGGATTTTTTAAATTATTTGGTTCGCAATTTATATAAACAACCATGAGTAATGTCCTATATGAAAAAGGGGAAGATAGTTGTTTCTGAGAACGGGCCGTATCTTGTCTCGGGGAAAATTCCGATGATGAAAGAGGTTTCGGTTGACGACGCGGAAGGTAACCCGATGAAATGGAAAAAGGGAAAGAATTATTCTTACATAGGAAGTTGTTCTTTATGTCGATGCGGGCATTCGGGGCACAAGCCGTTTTGCGACGGAACTCATATGAAGATAAAATTCAACGGAAAGGAAACTGCTGTTGATAAAAAATATATTGAACAGGCAGGAAAACTTTCAGGGAAAAAATTGGATTTGCTTGACGCGCCGAGTTTTTGTTCTAGCGCGAGATTTTGTCATAGGAAACAAGGCGTGTGGGACCTTACTCAAAATTCTGACAATCCTAAATTCAGGAAACTTGCAATTGAGGAAGCGTGTAATTGTCCGTCGGGAAGATTAATTGCGTGCGACAAGAAAGGAAAAAAGTTTGAACCGAAATTCAAGCCGTCAATAAGTTTTATAGAAGATACAGGCGGAAAATGCAGTGGACCTATTTGGGTTAAAGGAAAAATTCCAATACAATCGCACACTGGAAAAAAATATGAAATAAGAAATAGGGTTACATTATGCAGATGTGGGAAATCAAAGAATAAACCATTTTGTGACGGCGAACATTTGAAAATTGGATGGAAGGATGATTAGAAAAGATTTTAAATAACATAAAATTATATTTCATATGGTTGAGAAAAAGAAACGTTGTTCTTCTTCAAAAAAAAAGTGCGAAAAAAAGAGAGTACCCAAATCAAAAAAAGGGTGGGGACGCTCATATGGATACTAATATTTTAATTGTAATAATTCAACTTATTTCTACATTCATAGCTCTTGGAACTGCCGGAGTCTTATACAAAACTATTCAAAATGATAAAATTTTAAATCAAGATAATTTATTTAATGAGCTAGTAAAACAACAGCGAGAAATAGGAATAAAATTAAATGAATATAAAGAAAAAATGGATGAGAATGAAAATGATTTTGAATTTATTGCAATAAATTATGATACTTTATTGTTTGATTATTATGAATATTTAGCAGTTTGTATTCATCAAAAATTACTTAATGAAGAAAATGTAAAATTATATTTCAAAAAATTACTTATCTCTGTTAAAGAACATTTTTATGAAACTAGTGTTTTATTCAAAGGAAATTATGCTGCAAGAAAAGATTATCCTTCTATTCGTTGGTTATTTAAAAAATGGGATATTGAATACTGATTAAAAATTAATTATTCCCAAAAACTGCTTCGTAAGCTCTACTCTGAATTACTTTTGCTTTTGCTATTCTCGCTTTTCTTTCTTCTTGTTCTGCTTCATCTTTAGGCCCAATAGAAATCTTAATTTTTTGTCGTTGTTTTGCTTCAACTTTTGCACCAAAATTAATAACTTGAATATCCATCTCTCCCCCAACTTTCCCAGAAACAATAGCATTTAATTCTAATTCAATTGGGGCTTTAAGTTCCCAATCTCCCAACCCTGCAATAGCTTGATTTTTTGTTTGTTCTATAAATCCTTTTATTGGGCTTCCTATATTTGACATTTTAATTGATAAACTTTTATCATTTTTAAGAATTGTTATACTAATTTATTTCCCCCACTCTTCTTTCTTTTTCCGTTTTATCTCGGCAATTTCGCTCAAGATTTTCATTTCGCTTCCAGAAAGTAATTCTCTATTTTTCTTGAACGCTTTGAATTGTTTTTCTCCGATATTGGAATATAAAAATTGCCTGTCTTTTAGTTCTCTTTCAAAATTAACTCCTGGAATTGAAATTGCAACTTCCATTCCTTCTGATGCTTCCTGGACTGATTCTTTATTTTCCTGAATATTTTTTATTCTGCCGACATCTTCATTTTCTTCATTCATGAAATTTGTCGTCGGTGTTAACTTACCTGCTTCGACCTTAACTCCAAAGACAGCAGGATTGCTATTTCTGAAAACATATTGGTGCAGAATTTTTAATTTGCACAAAGTCGCGAGTTCCATAAGTTTTGCTTTCTCTATTTCTTTTCTTCTTGTATTTCTGAACTCAACAATATTATCAATTAATTTATAGACAACTTCATCTACGATGACTTTTATTGATTTATTTTCTGTTAAGAGTTCTTTTGCATCTTCGTTAGTTGAAACATTGAAACCCAAAATTATTGCGTCCAATTCATCTATCTCTAAATTTGCTTTCGCGTTTGAGAAATCTGCTTTGTTTATGTTTCCAATTCCTGCTTTCAAAACAGGAACGTTCGCTTGTCTAAGTAAAACTAAAAGTGCTTCAAGACTTCCAAGAGAATCTGCTTTTGCAATGATTCCTTTTTTATCTGTCTTAATATTTTCTGTTAATTCTTTTTTGAAAATTTCTTTCACCTTTTCTTTATCTCCATCGTAAGCAAGGAAAGGCATTCCTGGAAGAACATCAATTCTTTCACTGAACTGCAATCTCAATCCTGTCGCTGCGTGAACTTTTTCTTTCATTTTGAATCTGACACTCAACGGTTCTATTTCTTCGACGACACGAACTCTTGTTATTGTCGGATTTCCTTCAATATTTGCGACAGCAATTTCATCTCCTTTTTGCAATTCTCCGTCGTAAAGAACTGCCTCAGCATAATCATTTGACTTTTCTTTTTTTACTTCGAGAATTACTCCTTTTGCTTCTTTGCTTAGCTTTAATTTTTCAGTCAAATATTTTTGAGATAAACCACAAAGCATCATCATCAGTTCATTCATTCCTTCTCCTGTTCTTGCTGAGCAGGGAACCAGTGTAATCTTTTTTGTGAAATCTTCAATATTGTAAAATAAATCTGCATCAAATCCGTAAGAACTTAATGCGCCAGCAATTGTCATATATCTCTCGTCGAAAATCGGCTTGACATTTATCGGCTGAGTTTCAATACTTCTTTGCAAACCGATATTTGAATCTTTATTTGTTCTCCAGCCTCCAATGTTATCAATTTTATTCAGCGCGATTAGAAAAGGAGTTTTGTTGTGTTTCAAAATCTGGATTACTTCCGCGGTTTGCGGTTTTATTCCTTCATTGATATCGATTACTAAAATTGCTAGATCTGCAAGACTTCCACCACGCTTTCTTAAATTTGTGAACGCCGCGTGACCTGGCGTGTCAATGAATAAGAAACCAGGGATTTCTAATTTTATTCCTTTTTTTACTATAAACGGGAAAGCTTTTTCTATCTGACTTTTTGGATAAGATGTGAAAGAAATTTTCTGCGTTATTCCACCCGCTTCCATTCCCTGAAGAGATGTCTTCCTAAAAAAATCAAGAATACTGGTTTTTCCATGGTCAACATGTCCGCAAATTGTAACGATTGGCTGTCTGATTGTCATGCAAAATAGATGGAGAAAATACTTATAAACTTAATCAAATTATTTTTATTATGAGAGGAGATTCAGACAATAACGTTTCGATTGTTCCGTGCGATTCTTACAAGCAAAATGAGATAGATGATGCAATCGAAAAAGCACTTGGGAAAATTAATTTTGAAATAAAACCACGTTCAAAGATTTTGATAAAACCAAATCTTGTCAGTCAGAACACGCCCGAACAAGGTTCAGTAACTCATTACACCTTGATTGATTTTTTGTGCAGATATTTTCAGAGAAAAAATTGTGAGGTTGTAATTGGAGAATCTTCTTCTTTCTACATTAAAGGATATACTCAACTAGCTTACAAAACTTCAAAGATTGCTGACGTTGCAAAGAAATATTCTATTCCTCTTGTTGCATTTGAAAATGAGAAAATAGTTTCTGTTCCCCAGAAAAATCTCAAATTTCTTGATGAACTTTATCTTCCTGAAATGATAAATGATTTTGATTTAATCGTCGATGTGCCGAAACTGAAGACACATATGTTAATGAGATTTTCAGGAGCTTTGAAAAATCTTTATGGAATTCCTCCTGGCGGATACAAACAGTTGCTTCATTTGAAAACTAAAAACATAAATGAATTTGCTGAAATTTTGCTGGATATTTATCAGAGTATTAAACCAAAAATTTTATCTGTGATGGATGGCGTTGTTGGACTAGACGGAGGACCTGCAGCAGTTCTCGGTAAACCAAAAAAAGTCGGCTACATTCTTGCATCGATGAATCCTCTCGCTCTTGATGTGGTTGCCTGTCAGATTATTGGTTATTCTCCTGAAGATTTACCGACGATAACTCTCGCAGAAAAAAGAAAATTAATCAATGTGAAAGATGTCCAGGTTTTTGGAAAGTTCAATAAAGTTATTTTTGACAAACTGCAAAATGGACCTATTGTCGACATAAAAAAAGAATCGGCGTTAATTACAAAAACCTATGCTGTGCCAAGAGTAACTTCAAAATGCAACCTTTGCAAAAAATGTATTTCCCGATGTCCGACAGGAGCTTACAAAATCGAAAATAAAAAATTGAAATTTGATAAATCTAAATGTATCTCCTGTTATTCCTGTGTTCCAATTTGTCCTGTTGGTGCAATTAAACTTAAGGAATTCAAGATGAATAAATTTTTCACGTTTGTAAGGAGAATATTTAGAATATGAACTTAGTGGAGGATGTTTTATTTTTTGTATTCTTCGGAGTATTGGGTGTTTTCTTGGAAATTTTATTTACTTCCATTAATGGTTTAAAAAATAAAAAAGATAAATGTCTTAGAGGAACATCGTCGCTGTGGATGTTTTTTATTTATGGCTTTGTTTATTTTATTGTATTGTTTGTTACGACTTATTTTTCTCAATATCACTTTCTTTTAAGAGGATTAATCTACATGGTATTATTTTATCTTCTTGAATTTAGTTCAGGTTTTATTCTAAAAAGATTTCATGCAATTCCTTGGGATTATTCTCGTCTTACAAAATATAACTTCAAAGGAATTATTCGATTAGAGCTTGCTCCATTTTGGTTCTTTGGAGGACTGTTCGCGGAATTAATTTATTTCTATGTTCGGGAACATTTAATATTTTAGAATAATAGAAAAGTAGGCAACAAAAGCAGCAAAGTTGGATCCTAAGATCGCTTTGAACTGATTCTTTCGCCTCTTTTCCTTGAATATTCTATAGTTCCAAATTATTTAAATTTTTTGGAATACAAAGTTATAAAAAATACAAGAAGATTAAATTAAAATGAAACAGAAAACAATTGAAGAACTTCGAGAAAAATATGATCTGGAACTGGACAGAATAATTTCTGAAATTAAAACCAAAAAAGCAAAACTTGTTTTGCTGCAATTTCCAGACGGACTGAAACCTTATGCGACTTCTGTTGTGGATTTTTTGCGCGAGAAAACTAACTCTGAATTTTTAATTTGGATTGGAACTTGTTATGGTGCATGCGATTCTCCGACGGGAATTGAGGATTTAAAACCAAAAATAGATTTGGTAATTCAGTTTGGGCACAATGAATTAATGCCAAATTATTGAGCTGAATAGTAATCTATTGACATTCTTAAGTGAATATAACAATTTAAATATATATATTTTCTTATATATGTTAAGCTGGTACGGATAAATCAGTTGTCCTGAAAAGGATGTTATCATAGCGGCCTATGTCAAGTGTTCACTATTAATATGACGACTGGACTATAAC
>DAHXOU010000040.1 GCA_027364705.1 Nanobdellota archaeon | reverse complement strand
TCCATAAATTTGGATAATTTCATACTATAAGGAGGTGTTCGAGTAGCTCCGATATTTCCTTCTCTGTCAAATATTGTAACTGCAGGATTTCCATATTCATGAATATTATCTACTTGCCCTTTCAAAATCATTTCTTGTTCTCCTTCTTTTATTTTAACTTCTATATTTTGATATGTCATTTTATTTTACCCATTCCTCTAGCTTGTCTCCGTAAACTCTTGTAAGTTTTCCGTCGTTTGTAATATAAACTAATTCAAATCTTCCGATGTTAAATTTCTTTTCAACAGATTCTTTTAGAATCTCTAATGCAAGTTTTACTCCATCTTTTATTTTAATATTTGAGTTATATTTCTCTCTTAATTTTTCTTTGATTTTGTCGTCATTCTCTCCTATTGCATTTGCAAAATAAGCAAGATAATTTCCTGTTGTGTCGCTTGTAAAAAGTTCCGGTTTTCCGTTGTTTATTCCTGCAACCATTAAAGAAACTCCGAAAGGTCTCGCTCCTCCGTATTGAGTGAATTGCTGTTTCAAATTTGAAATGTCTTTTATTATTAATTCAGGTTCTATCGGAGAATCATAAGTTACTCTGTTTTGCTGAGCCAAAACTTGTGCTCTTTCAATTAAAACTCGTGCGTCAGAAACAATTCCTGCAACGCTTGAAATAACATGAGAATCAATTTCATAAATTTTGTTTGCAGATTTTGGAACAATCAATTTGTCGTCAATTCTTAAATCAGCGATTATGAAAACTCCGTCAGAGCAAGTCATTCCAATGCTTGAGCTTCCGAGTCTGACAGTTTTTTCTGCGTATTCTACTTGGAGCAAATGTCCCTGTGGTGAGAACATTGTCGCAGTTCTGTCGTAACCCATCTGCTGGTGTTGTAAATCTAATGGTATATCCATCTTATCTTATTCTTGAGAAATTTATAATCTAATTTAATTTTCTTTCTCTATTCGTTTTTTATAAGAAATTGCTATTTTTAAATTTTTTGGACTATTCCTGCCAGTTTCCACCATTAACACAAAGGAATTCTCCGCAGTCATTTCCTCTGTAAAGGTAATCTTTTTCCTTGCCTGTAAATTCATTCTTTACCGTTAGAATCAAATCAGTATATCCATAACTATTCAACGTGTTATCATAAACTAATTCTGTTTTTGTCTGGCTTATAGGGAAATCGTTTGTAACATAAGCAAACCTTTGCATTTCCTGTTCGCCCTTATAATTCTTAATAAATTTGTACAAAGCAACTCTGCTTTTTCCAGGAACATGATATTGAAAATTTCCAAGACATAAAATTATTTCTTCTCCTTCTTTTCCTTTCCTCTTGTCAAAATCAGTTTTTATCATCGAAAGAAATTTTGGATAATCTTTGTTTTCAGGAATATTACATTTATTATCTAAAGTCGAACATCCTGTCATTAAAGCAAGAGCAGAAATCATTCCAGTCAAATTTTTTTTCCATTCCATGCTTTTCTTCTAATGAATATTATTTTTAAATTTTTCTCAATCCCTTAAGTGTCCCGCTTACTTTCTTAACTTCCATTTTTTTCGGAGCAACACAAAGCGCAGCGCGTACAGAATCAACTACTTCTCGATTAACAGAAATAATATTTTCTTTGATAAAATCAAGTCCTGTCTTTGACATCCCCAAAACCCCAACAAAATCAAGAATCGCTTTCTCAATGTCTGCCTTTGAAACATTACCTTCAACGAGCAGATATCTTTTGTTCTCCCGCATCGTCGGTTTAAGTGATTTCATTATCTCTTAAAGTTAAAAGAATTTTTAAACTATTTTATTTTAATTATCTAATGGATAAAGAAGAATGTTGCCCAAAATTCAATCCGAAAAGATGGGATGAAAAAATTCACAAATGGGAGAATAAACATTTCATTAAAGAAAATATTCCTCAACTGTTTCATATTCCTTTTCCTCCGACGATTGGTGCGAAGATTACTAAACTTATGAATTTAGCAGAAAAGTCCAAAAAAGTTCTTTCGAAAAAAGAAGATACTTTAATTTTATTTGCCGACCCAAGTCCATTCCGTTCTGAAATTTATTTATCTGTTTCGGGAGAAGTTGAAGGAGCAGAAAACGTAAAACTTTCTGGAACTTTTGTAAGTAAAGTTTTCGAAGGCGGTTATAATACAATTCCAAAACACATAAAACAGTTCGATGAATTTTTAGAGAGCAAAAAAAAGAAAGCCAAAAAATATTATGTTCATTACGCTTACTGCCCGAAATGTGCAAAAAAATTCGGACATAACTACATACTTCTTTTTGCAGAAATTTAACTGAATATTTTTAAACTATTCTCATCTAATTATATTATAAATAAAAGAGACACAATGGAAATTTTTACAGTTGGCGGATTTGATGAAGTTGGTAAGAATATGACTGTTGTAAAAACAGGCGATGATGCAATTATATTCGACGCAGGAGTTTTTCTTCCTGCTATAGTTGAACTTCAGGAGCAGGAAACAGAAGGAACAAAACAAGAATATTCTGAAAAAAAATTAAGAAGCATTGGAGCAATTCCAGACGATTTACTTCTTGACAAATTTGGATTGAGAGACAAAGTTCGGGCAATTTGCCTCGGACATTCTCACCTTGACCACATCGGTGCAATTCCATATATGTCTTACAGATATAACGCTCCTGTCGTCGGAACACCTTTCACTATTGAAGTTCTGAAAAAAATAATGGAAGAGAAAACAGTTCCAAATCCATTGAGATCGGTAAATCCAAATTCCTCTTTTTCTATCAAAGGGAAGAGCAGAAATTACACAGTTGATTTCATTAACTTAACTCACTCAACAATTCAGACTTCTATGATGGCTTTGCACACTCCCGAAGGAGTTGTCCTCTACGCAAATGATTTCAAATTAGACAATAATCCGATTCTTGGTCCTCCACCAAATTATGAATTGTTAAAAAAAATTGCAAAAGAAGGAGTGAAAGCGCTGATTGTTGATTCACTTTATTCGGGAGTTGATAGAAAAACACCGAGTGAAAAAATTGCAAGAGCACTTTTGGAAGAAGTTATGCTTACAGTAAAAAATGAAAACTCTGCTCTTTTTGTAACTACTTTCTCTTCTCATATTGCACGATTGAAAAGTATTGTCGACTTCGGAAAAAAATTAAACAGACAAATTTATTTTATGGGAAGAAGTATGAAAAAATATGTTTCGTCTGCAATTGACGTCGGTATGTGTCCATTTCAGAAAGATATACAATTGGTTACTTACAAAAAACAATTAGATTCTGTTTTCAAACGCGTTGATAAAAATAGAGAAAATGCACTTGTTGTTTGTACAGGACATCAGGGAGAACCAGGAAGTATTATGGACAGATTGTCTAGAGCAAAAGTTCCTTTTAATTTCCGTGCTGGAGATAATGTTATTTTCTCGTCGAAAACAATTCCTTCTCCCGCAAATGTTGCAAACAAAGAACAAATGGATAAGAGACTGAAAAAATTCGGCGTAAGATTATTTGATAATATTCACGTTTCAGGACATCCTGGTAGAGAAGACTTGAGGGATTTAATTTCATTGATTCAACCGCAGAATATAATTCCTGCTCACGGTTCTTTAATGCATCTGACACCGATGGTAGAACTTGCGAAAGAGATGGGATACAAGACAGGAAAAGAATGTCATCTTATGCAAGACGGGCAAAGATTGAAATTGTAAAAATTTTATAAATAACTTATTCTTTAATTTAATATGACAAATGAAGAAGTTCTTGGTGCTTTGAAGTCTGCTCTTGAGCATGGCGATTCAATGAGTCGTGCAGTAAAAACTCTCAGAAATGCACGATACAAGAAAGAAGATATTGAAGAAGCAATGTCCATCTTGTCAGAATTTCCTGTCCAGTCAGCACAGCAAAAAAATAATTTCCCTAAATTCATGCCGTCAAAAACTCCAGAAGTTCCGCTCGCTCCTGCACCCGTTGTAGAAACTCCAAAACAAAAGAAAAAATTATTTCAGAAACTTCCGCAGAATGAAAAACAAACACAAAAAGTCTCAGGTTACGACGATAAAAAGATAAAAAAGAAAAGCAAATTAATTCCTGCATTAATCTTTATCTTGTTTTTTATTGCTATTGCAATTACAGTAGTTTTCTTTTTTTGGAAAGAAATATCTTACTTTGTTGCAAATCTTTTCAAATAAAATGTCAATCTATCAACCCGCAGAAGATTCTTATTTAATGTCAAGAATTTTGAAAGAAAAATTGCCTGAACTTTTAACTAAAAATCCTAATTTAAAATTTCTTGAAATCGGTGCAGGTTCTGGAATCCATTTGGAAACTGCAAAAACTCTCGGCGTAAAAAATATTTTCTCTTCGGATATTGACAAAAAATCCGTCAATCACTGCATTCTTCTTGGATTTAATTGCATTCAGTCTGATTTGTTTGACCAGATTCCAAAAGAAAAATTTTCAATAATAATTTTCAATCCGCCTTATTTGCCTGAAGATTCGCGCGAGCCAAAAGATTCAAAATTAGCGACGACAGGTGGAAAAAAAGGAAATGAAATAATTCTAAAATTTTTACAACAGGCAAAAAATCATCTTGAGAAAAATGGAAAAATATTTTTGATAACCTCTTCTCTCGCAAAAGAAATTAATTTTGAAAAGTTTGGCTACCAATACCAAGAAGTAGGTTGTGAATCACTATTTTTCGAACGGCTTTGCATCTGGGAATTATCTCTCAAATTAACATAAGGTGTTTTAAATTTGCACAATTCCATTTTCATATAATCTACAAATGATACAAAATATTTTCCTTTCTTTTCAAAACTAGTAGCAATGCAAACTTTTTTATCATCTATCTTCCAAAATTTTTTATCATTAGGCGGATTTTTTCCGTGAGCATCTGTGCAATATATCGCATTTCCATTTTCGCCTTTTCGCAGTTGTGCAAACCTGCAAATTTTTTTTATCTTCAAAGTATCATCTAAATTCATGTCTAAATAGAACTCTTTTCGTTTATAAAATTTAGTAATCAGAATATTTCAACCGAATCATGTCTTCTCTTGTCAGATTTTCTAAACTTTCATTAATTCTCTTAACCATAACTTTTTCTTTTTTATCTTCTGCATCGAATTTCGCTTTTTCTTCTTCACTTAATTTGGTTTTTCTGTAACTGCATAAACTCATCTCACTGTAATCAAAATCTATATCTGGTTTTGCATGTCCTGTAGAATAAAGATGTGTCCCGCAACATAAATTTGAACCGCTGTTTTTTACCTTCTTTTCGTTTCTACAATAATATCCTTTATCTCCTCTGCTAAAAAAAATTTTTGCATAAGCACAATTTGCTTTCATCTAAGAAAAATTATCATTTAGTTTATAAAATTAATTTTGATGTAAAATATATTTCTTATCTTCCATCAATGAACTTAGAGTGTAATTTCCCTGAAAATTTTTTTCTCTATCTTCAATAATCTTTCTTTGTTGTTCAAGATAAATTGGAACTATTTCGTTATAAACTCTTTCTGATTTTGCAATCCATTCTTCAAACTTATCTGTCATCTCTTAATATCCTTCCAGCCAATTTTCTTTTTTTTCAATTCAACAAGTTGAGGCCACAAATCTTCGAACATTGGTTTTTCTTTCTGGTAAAAAATTCCAACAGGAATTTTCTTTACAGTATTATAATCAAATTCATCTGCTCGCTTCATTGCCTGTTCCAAATTTGTTTTGTCATGTCCTTCTTTCTGCAAATTATAAAATTTATCTAAATAATTTTTATCCTGATGGAAAATTATCGACGGCTGAATTATTTCAACAAATGTAAAACCTTTATGTTTCAGCGCTTCTCTGAAAACCCATTCAACTTGTTCTTTCTCAGCGAAAACTCTTGCGACAAAACCGCATCCTGCAGCAAGCATTAATTTTATCGGGTTCATAGGATGAAGTTTCACTCCGAGAGGAGTTGTCTTGTCTTTGTAACCAATTTCTGTCGTCGGTGTCGGCTGTCCTGCTGTCAAGGCAAAAACTTGGTTGTTATGAACAAAATATTTCATGTCGGGATTATATCTTGCAGTGTGAATCAAATGTTCCATTCCTTCTGCATAACAATCTCCGTCTCCAGAAAATCCAAGAACTGTTAAGTTCGGATTTCCAACTTTTATTCCCATACACGTCGGCAAAACTCTTCCGTGCAAAGTATTTATTCCGTTTAAGTTTATGTAATCAAAAATTTTTCCGTGACATCCGATTCCAGAAACAAGTGCAAAATCTTCTTTCCTCTTTCCTTTCTTCAATTCTTCGTTGATAATACTCTTCACACTTGCAAGTACCTGGAAATTGTAACATCCCGGACACCATGTCGGAATCGTCGGTGTGTTAATGTTTTTGTCGTTGTTCATTTTAATTTATTATTGATTTAGTCATTTTATTAATCATTATAACAAAAATTCCAAAAGAAACAATCATTAGTGCAGTGGTTCCAACATAGCATATCCAATTCTGACAACTATTTGTAATTAATGTAAAAGCAGAACTCACTAAAATATTTCCGATTATTCCTCCAGCAATTCCTAGTAGTGCTCCAAACCAGAATATTTTTTTCTCTTTTTTTGTTATTTTTTGTTTCGGCATTATCTCAATCTCCTTTTAATTTCTTCTTCCAACTCATCAGCTAAAAAAGGCCTTCCGTCATACCGAAGAATTTTATTTTTATCTTCAATAAGAATTCCTGTTTTTTCAGCAAGCAATTTTCCTAATTGTCCCGTCGCAGTGTTCTCAACTAAAATAATATTTTTGTTTTCAATTTCTTTTTTTATTTTCATTGGGAAAGGTTCAAGATACAAAACCTGAAGAAACTTCGCGTCCAAACCTTTCATTACATCTAAAATCGCACCCTTCGTGCTTCCCCAAAACAAAACAACATTCTTTGAATTTTTATTTCCGTAAACTTTGTATTGCTCAAATCTCTCCGCTTCCTTTTCAATTTCTTTTCCTTTTTTCATACGAGCGTCAACATTCTTAATTATTATCTCCGCATCTTCTGTTGCACAGCCGAAGTCATCAACTTCATAGCTGTTATATCTTTTCAGCGAAGTCATTTTTTTCGACGGAGTTATTGTTGCATTTTTGTCTTCAGTGTAAAAACTTTCTGCAAGATGTTTATCCGAAAGAATTATCGTTGGTCTTCCAAACTTCTGAGAAAAAGAAAATGCTTGACTTGTTAATTCTTCACATTCTTTTGGGTCGCCTGGAGCAACAATAAGTCGATTAAACTCTCCGTGTCCCGAATGTCTTGCCAAATCCAAATCTCCTTGAGCAGTGTAAGTTGCAACTCCTGTCGACGGTCCCGGTCTAGATGCGAGATAGATTACTAACGGAACATCTGCAACACCAGTCAAACTTAAAGCTTCTGTCATCAAATCAAATCCTCCGCCCGAAGTTCCAATCATTGTTTTTGCTCCTGTAATCACACTGCCTATTGCAGCATTAATCACAGCAACTTCACTTTCAAGTTCAATTACAATATGATTATTTTCAATTTGCTTTTCGGCCAATTCTCCCATCACATTCGTCGCAGGAGTCATAGGATAAGCATAATAAATATCAATTCCCGCTTTAATCGCTCCCTCGGAAACTCCTTGATTTCCATTCATAAAATTAAGTTTATTTTTTCCGAGTGAAACTTTACAGGAAACCTCATTCGTCTCGTTATATCCTTCTTTTGCATCTTTAACATTCTCTTCGAAAAATTTCAATTCTTTCAATTCTTTCTCCAGAACAGAAAATTCGATACATAGAGCTTTGAATATTCTTCCAGCAAAATACATATTTCCTTTCCCGCTTTTTTGGATAATCTTCCCGCCTGTTCTAAGTTCTTTTTCATGAAGTTTAACTGTATTCTCATCGAGAGCAATTATCATATCTACTTTAGAATCGTTGCTGGCTATTTTCTCATCAGAGAAAGTAAGAACATTAAAGTTATGCCCTCCTCTTATCAGCGACTGATAATCTCTGGAGATGAACACATAATACCCTTTTTTTGTCAGAGCATTTCCAAGAATATTTGAAAGAACATTTGTTCCTTGCCCTGCTTTTCCACCAAATAATATGCTAAACTTCATATTTTATCACAATCAATTTTATATAATCCCTTGATGATTCAACATTATAAATATTTTTATACTAAAAGGGAATGAAATTTGCACATATCTCCGACGTTCATCTTGGTGGATGGAAGCAACAGCCATTGCAGGATTTGAATTTCCAGTCTTTCAGAAAAGCAATCGACATTTGTATAGAAAGAAAACTGGATTTTGTGTTAATTGCAGGAGATTTATTTGATTCAGCATATCCGCCGATAGAAATTCTAAAAGAAACTTTTGCAGAATTCAGAAGGTTAAAAGAAGCAAAACTTCCTTGTTTCATAATCGCTGGCAGTCACGACTATTCTATTTCAGGGAAAACTTTTCTGGATGTTTTGGAAAAAGCTGGTTTCTGTAAAAATGTAATGAATATTGAAGAAAGCGAAACAACTATCCTCTTGAATCCCATAATTCACAACGGAATTGCAATCTATGGCTACCCTGGAAAAAAATCTGGACTGGAAATTCAAGATTTAAGAAAAATAAAATTGAACGACACACCAGGATTATTCAAAATATTTATGCTTCACACGACGATAGACAAAGCTAAAGGAAATCTTCCCATTGATGCAATTGAAACAGATTTATTGCCTGAAGCAGACTATTATGCTCTGGGTCATTTGCATATGGATTTTCAATATCAAAATTTTGTTTACCCCGGTCCAATTTTTCCAAATAATTTTCAGGAGCTTGAAGATTTGCAAAATGGAAGTTTCTATATCGTTGACACCGACAATAAAAACTCTCTGCAAAAAGTTGAACTCAAAATCAAGAATGTTATCCTAATCGAAGTTGAATTAAAAAGCGCGACAAATGCAACAGAACAAATAATTTCTGAAATTGAAAAACGGGACGTCGAAGATAAAATAATTCTTTTAAGATTAAAGGGTGAATTGGAATCTGGAACAAACGCCGATATTAAATTTTCCCAGATAGAAGAAACTACTGCAAGAAAAAAATCTTATTTTATGCTGAAGAATACTCATGAACTGACGACAAAAGAAGTTGAGATGGAAAATATTGAAATAAAAAATATTGATAACATCGAAGAGGAAACAATAAATGTATACTCTCAGCAAAATCCTGTTGATTTCAATCAGTATATTCCTCAGCTTATTCATTCACTTTCAATTGATAAGCAAGAAGGCGAAAAAATAGAAAGTTTCACAAACAGATTAATGGAGGAATCTAAGAAAATTTTGAAGTTTTAACATGAAGATTAAACAAATTACTCTTGAAAATATTAGAAGTTATGAACTTCAAGAAATTAATTTTACCGAAGGTTCGACTCTTCTTGCTGGAGATATTGGTTCTGGAAAAACTTCTGTTCTAATGGCAATAGAATTTGCACTGTTTGGTTTGCAACCTGGTCAGCGTGGTTCTGCAC
>DAHXOU010000037.1 GCA_027364705.1 Nanobdellota archaeon | reverse complement strand
TCTCTGTGCATCCCTTCACATTCACTGAATCTTACTGAATCGTTTAATTTTTCAACAATATGCAAAAAATCAAATATTTTTGAGATGCTGTCTGTCATCTTTCTATCTCCAAATATTTATTAACAGCATTTCTTGTATAATTATTTAAATTTTCCGGTAATCTGTCTAAAGAAAACCATCTTATATCATCATGTTTTGTTTTTTCAGTTACAGGAATATGAGGTATTCCTGAAATATATTTAGAGCCTATCCTTGTAGGATAGGCAATTGAAAAATTATTTTCAGAATCTTTTAATTTGCCTCACATTTGTTCGGTTAATAATGACTCAATTTCCTCGGTGCTCGTAAATTTCGTCCACATTTTATCAGTAGTGCCAAAGTTCCATCTATAAGTTTCAAGTAGTTCAATAAATAAGATTGTTATAAACAAGCTCTCCAAGTGATTAATCCGCAAGCAAAGTGGAGCATTGCCAGATAATTTTCTCCTTTTTTGCTCCAGCGAATAAGAATTCCCCTGAACCTGTTCAGCCAGCTGTGAGTTCTTTCAACAACCCATCTTCTTGCCTTTTTCAGTACACCTTTCTTCAGCTTTTTTGCCTCTTCCCCTCTTGCCCTGATATGTGCAGTGTAGCCAAATTCATCAACAAGTTCCCTTACCTCATTGTAATCATATCCCTTGTCCATGCAGATATTTGACTTTTTTCCAGAAGGTTTATTTACCTGGATGCTTTCAAATGTTTGTTTAACGAGTTTAAAGTCGTTTTTGTTTGCTCCAGAAATCTCAATCGCTAGCGGAATTCCGCTAGCCTCTGTGAGCAAACTTCTTTTTGCCCTTTTTTTGCCCTGTCAGTTGGATTTGGTCCTGTTTTCTCTCCACCAAGAGGGGATTTTGTCATTGCACCGTCCATAGAAAGCCAATTCCAATTTATTTTTTTAGTTTCATCATACATAAGCAGTCCTCTTCTCCAAAATTCCTCAAAGACTCCTGCCTCCACCCATTCCTGAAATCTGTCATGTGCAGCTGAATGTTTGCAAATATTGGTTTTATCAAGGCTAGACCATTGCCCGCCAGTTCGAAGAAGGTATAAAATTCCATCCATAATAATTCTATCGTCAATTCTGGGATTGTGGCAGCCAAGAGGATGGTTATCAACTGGCTTTGGTATTATTAGTTTCATCTCTTCCCACATATAATCAGGAATTCTCCATCCGTCATCTTCCATAACTCTCATTTTTCACCTCCTTTGAGAATTCAATTTAATTTTGAAAATGAGCATTTTCCTTCTGTTTTCCTCATTTTCAAGAGAGAAAAGAAAAGAGAGACAGAAATTTGAAGTTGAACATATATTTAAACCTGCTTACCTGCCATAACTTTTTTATTTTGGGCACTATTAAAGAAATTTGGAAATTTCACTTTTGACGAATTGTCAAATGAAATTTCATTATTATCGAGGCGAAGCCGAGCATTTTTAAGTGAGAATTAGTCTACGCGGATAGGCTCTAAAATGGAGTGAAATTAATTAAAATTCATGCATTTTTTACTAAAATATTGTGAAAAATAATATTTTTTCAATAAAATTCATTTAAAAAATGCCAACTGTCAAAAAGCCTTGAGTAATCAAAATAACTTTTCTTCAATCAA
>DAHXOU010000017.1 GCA_027364705.1 Nanobdellota archaeon | reverse complement strand
CTGAAATATCCTTCATTAACTGTTTCTTCAAGAAAATCCATCGCTTCATTATTTGTTCTCGTGCATCCGATTGTATTCTTTGGGTAACCCATATATTCTCCGTTGTCTGAAGTTCCATGCAAATATCTTTTTTGTTTGTCTGGTTCTGTATATCTTGAAAAAGAATTTTTAGAAAGTATTTCCATTGTATTCCCTTTTTCTGCAATAGGATACTGATAAAATCTTCCGTATCCCCACGGGTTATCTTTATCTCCGCCTTTGTAAATTATATTTCCTTTTTTATCAAAGTAATCAGGCCATTTTTCAAATTTATTGAGACAGACAATTCCGCTTCTAATCGGTTTGACATCATTTTCTAAGTCTCCTCCTGAAATTGCAAATTTGCCGACTATCTCTCTTGAATTTATGTCTTTGAAAACATAAAGATGTCCGACAGGATAATACCTATTCTTTTTGTTGATTATTTTTTCCCAGACAACGATTCCCTGATTGAGTTCATTGTCTTTTATATCTTCTTTAGAATAATAGAAATTTTCCATTTTTCCGTCGATTTTCAGGCTTATTTTTTCTTTTTCGGATGTTTTACTTGGCTTCTTTTCTTCTATTGTATTTTCATAGGGGGATATCTTATTTTGGGGGAATAAACTTCCCAGTCCTATTGGTATAGCTCCTGTTAGAACAATAGTTAATGCTACTAATGGAAGACCTATCTTTCTTCTGCTAACTTTCTGATTCTTAAGGATATTATCTAAACTCATCCTGTATTAGAAAAATAGAGATATATAAAATTAATCCTCAACTTCTTTTTTGACTTGGTCTGCTAAAAAGAAAGCATGGTTTGATTCTGATTCATGAACTACTCCATCTTTCTCATAAACTGCTCGTGTTGTTGGAAGAGCGAACTTTCCTAAAACTCCAACTTTAGAATAGATTATATAAGATATTACTCTTGTTTCTCCTGCTTGTAATTTGCTAAAGTGCCATTCTATCTTTCTTGTTTTCTCGTCTACTTTTGCAGGCATCTCTCCACCGAATTTTTCGTGAAGTTTAACAAGCATAGGAAGTCTGTCTATAACATTGACTCTTTCAACAAATTTCTTTGCATTAACAACGATAGAAACTTTTAATGCGAATTCTCCGCCTTTTGCATTGACGAAACTAACTTTTTTCTTAAGAGATACGTTTGTTCTTGAGAATTGTTTAGTTATAATTACTATTGCAACAACAAGTAATACAGCTAATAAGGGAAGAAGCCAGTTTGTTCTTACAACAATGTTCAAACTCTCTCCTGGTTTTAATTCCTGTTCCCAACTGTAATAAACACTTAGTCCTTTTCTTTCAACACTTAATGGCTCTGGTGTTATTGTTGTGAAAAGTCTTGATATGATATTCTTTTTTAAAACTGCTGAAGTCTTTGAGATTACATTTCCTTCATTAGTTTTTGTTATTCTTTTTGTATTGATTATTATTCCGTATTCATCTTGTGTGCTTGTTACAATATCTTTTTCAGAGAATTTCATTACTCCGTCAACAGTTGCTTTCTGACTTCCTGCAGTTACATCGACGTTAAGTGTATAGAATCCTGCCATTAAATCTCTGAATTCGTCTTTGTTTAATGTTACTTCAACACTCTCTTTTTGATAAGGAGTAACTGTTAATGTTTTTTCAAAATTGAAGAAAGGTGATCTGAATGTTGCTTGAATATTATTAAAGTTGAAATCAATTAAGTTTTTTAGGTAAACTGAAACTTTATTTGAGTCTGGCTGGAATTCTTCTGCACCAACTTCGAATGCATTTTCTAATTTAACTACGTTAACCATCAAAGGGTAAACTATTTGTCCTGTTGTTCCTTTAATATAAAGGTCGAATTTGATTCTTCCTTCTTGTTTAAAATCAGATCTTGGTGTGATTGCAACTGAGATGTCTTTTGTTTCTCCGCCACCGATTGTAATTGTTCCTTTTGGAGAAATATCTGAACCAAAATAATTATAGAATGAGATACTGTCGCCACTTCCAAGATTTGTTATCTTTAAATCATAAATTATTGGCATTCCTGAACCTAAAATTAATGCCGTGTCTTCTGATTGCGGTTTAATATCAAGAGTTAATGTAGCAGAAATTAATTGCAATGTTAAACAAAAAGTAATCATCACCGCAAAAATTATTTTCCTCATATGACAAATAAAAAAATCCTATATTTAAATCTTGCTAATTATTTTTTTCCTTCAAGATCAAGATATGCTTTTGCCTGAGACAAAAATTCGTCACAATCACCGAAGATTTTTCCTTCATATTCTGAAATTCTCGACGGGATAACCATTTTTTCATAAACTCCTCTCATGAATTTTTGGGTTGCGGTTTTTTCAAATTTTCCCTGATAATCTCTTACTAATGTTCCTTTGATTCCCACTTCAATACTTCCTTTATTTGTTTTTATCTTTTTTCCGTCCTGAGTTATCTCTGTGTTTGTTAATCCGATAACTTTGAATGTGACTTTAATTTCCATCTTAAAATAATCTGTTAATTTTCTTGCACCGCTCCATTCTACGTCGATATTCTTTGAATCTCCGCTTAATTTTTCTGCATATTTATCTTCTACGACATCAATACCAGTTTCGTCTTTTAGCCAGTCGAAACAAAATTTATAGAACTCTGCGAAATTTACAATTCCGCTGTATTTTATTTTACTTGAAAATAATTTGTCTTTTTCCGCCATCCAACTATTTAGTAAAAGTTGTTTAAATATTTTTGTAAACCGTTACATCGAGTCTTTGCATGATTCACAGACGAGCATTCCGTTTACCCGAAATAAAATTCCATCATGGCCACATTCTTCGCAAATTCCGTCGTGGCGTTTCTCTGCTTTTTTTATTCTTCTTAATTTTTCTGACTCTTCTCTGATTTTTGAAAATTCTTCAATCTCCGGATAAACTTCTGGGTGAAAATTCAAAATATCTTTTGCAGTTATTACACCGACGAGTTTATTGTCGAGAATTACAGGAAGTTTTTCAAATTTCAATCGCTTCATTTTTTCAATCGCTTCTTTTATTTCTGCATCTGGTTTTATCGTTGCTATCTTTTTTGGAGAAATTTCAATCGCATGAACCTTTTCTAAATCTTGTAACTTTTTTGTCAGAGCCCATAAAATATCTCTTTGAGAAATAAATCCGACTAATCTTTGTTTATCTGTAATAAGAAGACTTCCCACATCTTTTTTTACCATCAGTTTTGCGCATTCGAGAAGATTTGTATCTGGCGAAACAGTTACTGGTTCGCGCGTCATAATGTCTGAGACAAGAATGTTTTTCATATAATTAATAGCTGTTTTTACTTATAAATTTTGTCTGTTAACTCTATTATAATAATGTTTAAATATCGCGGAGAGAAAAATGAATTATGAGTGATAAACCTGTTGTTCTAATGCCTGAAGATATTCAACGAATTATGGGAAAAGATGCGCAGAGAAATAATATTCTTGCTGCGAGAATGGTTGCAGAAATGATTAAGACGACACTTGGTCCAAAGGGAATGGATAAGATGTTAGTATCTCCTACTGGTGATATAATAATTACTAATGATGGCGTTACGATTCTTGAAGAAATGCAAATTGAACATCCTGCTGCGAAAATGATGGTTGATATCGCTAAGACTCAAGATTCTGAAGTTGGCGATGGAACAACTAGCGTTGTAATGATTGCAGGAAAACTTTTGGAAAATGCTGAAAAACTTTTAGACAAGAAAATTCATCCGACTTTGATTGCAAAAGGTTACAAGATTGCAGCTGAAAAATGTCAATCTATTCTTAATGAAATTTCTTTGAAAATTTCTCCAAATGATGAGGGCATTTTGAAACATGTTGCAATGACTGCTATGACTGGGAAAAGTGCCGAAGCTAGCAAGGAAAAATTTGCAGATATTGTTGTGAATGCAGTTAAACAAATTTATCACGACGGAAAAGTTGATTTGAATGATATTAAAATAGAAAAATCTAAGGGAGAAGGAATTGCAGATACTGAACTTATTTCAGGAATTGTTCTTGATAAGGAAAAAGTTTCTGGTGATATGCCTGTTGTTATTAAGGATGCAAAAATTGTTTTAGTTGATTTCCCTCTTGAACTTAAAAATCCTGAGATTGACACAAAGATTTCAATTTCAACTCCTGAACAGCTTCAGGGATTTTTGAATCAAGAAGAAAGAACAATTAAGGAAATGATTTCTAAAGTTAAAGATACAGGAGCGAATGTTGTTTTTTGTCAGAAGGGAATTGATGATTTTGCTCAATATTTATTATCGAAGGCAAGAGTTTATGCGTGCAGACGTGTTTCAAGAAGCGACATGGAAAAATTGGCTAAAGCTACTGGCGGGAAAATTGTAAGCAATCTTGGGGAACTTTCATCTTCAGAACTTGGAAGTGCTGAGATTGTTGAAGAAGTTAAACACGGAAATGATTGCCTTACTTATGTTAAGGGTTGTAAAAATCCGAAGGCATTAACTATTTTGATTCACGGCGGAACGAATCATGTTATTGATGAAATTGAAAGAGCTTTGAGAGATAGTCTTGGCGTTGTTGCATCGTCGATAAAAACAGGACTTGTTGTTCCTGGCGGAGGAGCAATTGAAATTGAACTTGCAAGAAGACTTAGACATTTTGGTCAATCATTAACCGGGAGAGAACAACTTGCAGTGGAGGAATTTGCATCTGCTCTTGAATTTATACCAACGACTCTTGCAGAAAATGCGGGCCTTGACCCTATTGATATTTTAACAGAATTAAAAGCGAAACATGATTCTGGGGAAAAGAATGCTGGGTTAAATTTGTTCAATAATAAAATTGAAAATGTTTTGGAAGCAAGAATAATTGAGCCATACAAAATTAAAACTCAGGCAATTAATTCTGCTAGTGAAGTCGCTAATATGATTTTAAGAATCGATGATGTCATTGCTTCAAATGGGAAAGGTAATTCAAAAGCAAGAATGCCGTCGAATATTGGCGAATACGACTAAAATAAAATTGCATAAACTACACAGCCAATTATTATTAACGCAGAAACAATATTTTTCCAATTTAATTTTTCTTTAAGAAATATTGCAGATAATGTGTAGATGAAAACTGGAATTAGCATAACAAATAATGTGGTTGAAATTACTCCTAGATTCAAATATCCGAAGTAAAGTGCGACTCTGTAGCCAACCCAAACTGCCCCTGTGATTAAAATCATTAATGAAATTTTTTTGTTTAAATGTTTAAAACTTGGACGGAAAATTATTGCACTTATTATGAAGACAAAGAGACATCTGAAAAAATAGAAAGTTATTGGAGAGTAGAATTTTAAGATTAGATTAGATATGATAAGTTCAAGAGCGAAGAAAAAACTTCCGAAAATTGTTGCGATGAAATATTTGTTCAGTTTTAGTTTTGTTTTTTTTATGTAAGGAAATATAAGGGCAAGTCCTGCGATTATTGACGGAATTAAAATGTTCAAATCGTTATCGTAAAATCCTTTCGCAAAAAGACTGAAAATCATTGCGAGAGCAATTACAAAAAGCGGTTCGAGAATTTTTGCTGGTTCAAGGACCGTGAGTTTTTCTGATTTTTCCGCGTAAAAAATTAGGATATTTGCAATTATTGAAGAAATTATTACTCCTGCAAAAATTAGAATATTTCCTAACTGAAGTGCCTCTGCATCAAGTTTCCAGAAAAAATAAAGAAAAGGCAATGAAGCAATTACTATTGCAAAAAAACTTGCAACTTGATAAAGTTTGATATCAACTTTTTTTATTTTCAAAACTGACTTTTCCAGAATTGTTCCTGTTCCTGCTGCTAATGCTCCCAGAATTGGAATTTCTATCACCATCGTAATATTATAGAAGAAGAAGTTTAAAATGGTTTGGAATAAGAAGTGCGCGAGCCGAGAATCGGACTCGGGTCACAAGATT
>DAHXOU010000013.1 GCA_027364705.1 Nanobdellota archaeon | reverse complement strand
CTCATACTCTTAATAGTTTCATGTACATGAATGTCCATTTTAAACTCCGAATTCAGCATCAACTCTTTCAGTTCTTTTTGGCTTTTCTTCTTTTTCGCTTTCGTCTTCAACTGTCCACCAGTCCAAATCAGGAATGTCTGTCTCAATTCCTCTTGCTTTGCAGTATCCTCTTGCAAGAAGATAGAATATAACTCCAAGACTCTTTGCGCTCTTATTGTTTCCGATAATTATTTTGTCAGCACCTTGTGAAAAATTGTTGGTGTCGCAAATCATCAAAACTTTCTTGTGAACATTTAGTGTATCATTAAGTGCATTTTTATCCAGCCATGAATCTGTGACTATTGAAAGTTCGCTTTCAAAGAAATCAGGGAGCTTTGTATTAGTCAAAATTCCAGCAGGGTATTTCTTTGTGAAAACTCTTATTCCTGTAGCTTCAGAAAACATCTTAGCTGCTTTCCATCCTGATTGTCTCTTGCATGCAAGAATAACATCTTCAGGATTAAACTGAGATAAATATTCAATTCCTTCCTTAAGTTTCTCATCGATAATATCTGTATTAAAAATAGCAAGTCCATCTGCTCTTCTTCTGTAAACAAATTGTTTCATCGTAGGTGTAACGACTCTTGTTCCAAGATAGATTCCAGATTTAACATAATCCTCAAGAGGAATAAGCATGTCAGTTCTTTTCTTCACCTTAACTTTTTCTTTCAAATCTTCTGTACTAACTTCTCCTTCAGAAATCTTTTCTTTAAGTTTCTTAACTTTCTCAAGAAGTTTTTTCTTTTTTTCTTCAAGGTCTTCTGAATGTGATTCTGCTTCAGCAGCTTTCTCATCAAATTCTTTTTCAATTTCTTCGTCTATTTTCTCTTCTGCTCTAGCAATTTTTTCAGAAACTCCGCTTTCTTCAATATCTTCGATTATATCTTCTTTGGTTTCCGCTTCAGATTTCTTTTTTTTAGGCATAATTAATTGTGGGAAAAATTAGTTTTTAAAGTTTTAGATTTACTGAATAATCATCAATAAGCAATTTGCTGTATTCTTTTCTTTCTTCAGCAGTTGGTTCTCGGTAAAAATAACCTTTACATATTCCGCATATATCATAGACTATCAATTTCCCTTTATTTAAACTGACACTAACAGTTCCGTCTGTAGACAAATGTCCTAATCTTTTACATAATCTTTCTACCATTTTTTTCTTAGAGTTAGTTCGTTTATAAATTTTCTTCAATCTCAATTAGTCTCTTGATTTTAACTTCTCTTCCACTTCCAGTAATTCCACATTTCATAAAATCTGCCTGAAATCCAAAAGCCAAATCAGCAAGAATTGATTCTTCTGTTTCTCCGCTTCTGTGAGAGAAAACAAGTCTGATATTTTTTTTCTTCGCTATCTCACAAACTTCTTTCACTTTCATCAAAGAACCAATTTGATTTGGTTTCACAATTATCGCATTAATGCTTTTCATTTTAATCGCTTTTTCAAGTCTATCGGGATTTGTCGTCGTCAAATCGTCGCCGACAATCAGCACGTCAGGAAATCTCGCGCGAAGTTCTGCAAAACTTTCAAAATCATTTTCTTCAAACGGATCTTCAATATAAAATAAATTAAAATTTTTTATTAAATTACTAATATATTCTATCTGCTCTTTTTCGTCTCTCTTAAATTTTGGATTCTCGTAAACGTAATGTTTTCTTTTGTAAAATCCAGAAGATGCAATATCAATTCCTAACGGAATATTTTCTCTTCTTAAAATATCTAAAACTTCTTTGTCAGTCAAATGAGTCATCCACGCATTTTCATCATTCTTTTCTCCTTTAAATTTTCCATCTTCTTTTCTCAAAATTTCTTCTGTTTTTTTCTTAACCTTTTTCATTCGTTCAAAATTTTCTTCTGCATTTTTCAAATTTGGAATTAACAAAAATTCTTGGAAATCTGGTTTTCTTTCCGTAGATGAATGTTTCCCTCCGCCAATGCAGTTGCCGACGAATCGCGGAATTTTTCGCGCCTTTTCATTAATCAACTCCCAAATTTCTTTTTTTTGTTCTTTAGCAAGTGCTTTCAAAACTGCAGATTCAAGAGCGAAAGTAGTATTTGCCCCAACCTGTTTACCGACGATGTCTTCTATTTTTCTCAGGTCATCAAATCTTTCAATAATTTCATCAGAAAAATAATCGCTTAATTGTTTTATTTTTTCAATGTCTCCTTCCAAACTTTTTGTGTAAGTTTTAGCTTCAAATTTTCCTGTCGATTTTCCAGAAGGCGACGACGCTGAAAACTCGCCGACATTTGTCTTTATAGAAACAAGAATAGTTTTTTCGTTCCGCGAATCTAAAATAGTTTTCGCACTCACCCCGTTAATTTGCATAATTACTAAAAATATTTGTTATATAAAAAGTTAATGAATTATTCCTGTTCTGAACTTGATTCTTCTTCCATTTCGTCAACTTCATCAACAGGTGTAGCAAGTTCCATTATTTCTCCGCTTTCAGAAATATCTGCTTCCTCTTCTGATTCTTTATGTTCAACATTCTGGTCAGATATTGGTCTTGCCTGAACTCTTCTTAATTTTTCTTCTTTCTTAATTGGGAAAGGTCTCTTTATTGAAATTGGAAGAATATCCGAATTCAGTTCAACTTCTGCAATCTTAATAGCATCATAATTAATTTTTTCTAAATCTTCTTTTTGTATCTTGATAAGCAATGGTGCATTCATAGAAATTTGTAAAGCTCTTGCTCCAAGAATTCTTGCAGTTTCATATTTTGAAAATCCGTCTAACATATTATTTTAAATTTTTTCTATTATTTTAAATGTTTCCATTAAGACTATTTCAAGCTTTTTTCTATAGCTGTTGAAATCTTTCGTTCAGTTTTTTCTATAATATTAAGAATTTCTTTAAATTCTTCAACTGATAACTCTTTTGAATTTCCTTTCTGCATTGAGTAGATTGTTCCATCAGAACTTGCAATTGTTATTCTTGTCTCGCTTATATCTTCTTCTTCTCTTGTTGGATCAACTATAAGACTGTTTCCAATTTTGTGAACTGTAAGTGAAATAGGAACTTCTTTTGAAAGAGGAACGTGTTTATCTGTCCACTCTCCGAATATAGTTTTTTCTTTTTCCTCGTCGTATTTTGGAATTTTAGCAGATTTCAAAGCAGCGATTGCTCCGATTCCTGCAGCATCAAGAAGATTTCCATCTTCATTAATTGAATAAATATCTATGAAAACTGTCCATACTTTTTCTCCTTCTTTAATGCAAAGTTTTTCAAGTTCAATGAATTTGCTTTCTCTTATTCCTCTGTCAATTACTCTTGCTAATTCTATAGAATCAAATGATGGAGGTCCTGGTTCAAATCTTGGAGAACTTAATGGAAGGAATTCTGCAGTTACCATAAGGTTTCCTTTGTCCTGTGAATCTGGATAAGGAGCACCAACATCCATTTTTACACCGACGATAACTTCTGTATTTCCAAGTTTAACTCTTGCACTTCCTTCTGCTTTTTTTGAAATTCCTGTTTCAATTATTAAATTTCTGAATTCATCGAGTTTTCTTCCGTCGAATCTTTTTCCTTGTTTTAAATATTCTTTAATTCTCTCTGCTGTTAAGTTTGATGTTTCAATCATTTTTTCTCTCCTACTTCTTTCAAAGCTTTTTCCTGTGCAGCATGAATTTGTTTTCCAGCTTCTCTTGCAAGTTCAACTGCTTCTTCCAATTGTTTTCTTCCAATCTTTCCGTCAAGCTGAATATGACTAATTTTTCCGTCGCCAGTTAATGTTATTGGAATATCTGTAGGTCCTTCTCCTTCTTCCCAATCTTCTTCTTCTTTGATTAAATCTGTAACTAATTGTTTGTCAAGTTTTCCGATTGAAACACTTGTAACCAAACTTTTCATTGGAATTCCTGCGTGAGCCAAAGCCATTGCAGCAGCGTTTATTCCTGCACATCTTGTCGATGCGTTAGCTTGTAAAATATTTATGTGAACATCAACGACATTTGCCTTGAAATCATCAATCATTACAACAGGTTCTAAAGCCCATTCAGTAACTTTAGAAATTTCCATACTTCTTCTTGAAGGTCCGGGTCTTATTCTTTCTGTAACTGAAAAGCTAAGCATATTATAACTACATCTCAAAGTTCCTTTCTCGGGATTTTGTGAATGTTGGGGATGCATTTTCTTAGGTCCATAAACTGCAGCGATTGCAACTGTATCTCCGAATGCAAACATCGCGCTTCCGTCGGCATTTGGCACAACTCCGACTTTAGCAGTTATTTTTCTAAGCTCATTAATTTTTCTTCCGTCTGGTCTTTTGAAATCTTTTGTCATTTTATTTTCCTTTCTCCTTGTCGAACCAATTTTTCATTTCGTCAGTTAGTCCGTGTATCAATGAATGTTCTGCAATGTATAAAATTGCTTTCTTTGCAAACAATTCGTCTTCAATCTTGTTTCCTTTTATCCAGATAAATCCGTTTTGTCCGACGGTAATTTGACATCCTGTTTCATCTTTTATCAATGAAACCATACTTCCTTCTTTACCTATAACTCTTGGAACTTTATTTGGGTTTATATGGATTATCATTCCGCCCTCAAGTTTTCCAAGTCCCTTAAGTTTGAAAGTTAAATCAATTCCTCTCTTGTTTATAGAATATATTTTTGCAACAAGCATATCTCCAATGTCCATAACACTTCCCAAATCTTCTTTGTCTACATATCTTGGAATTTCCATTATTGAAAGGAAAGCACTGTCTGCAGTTTTAAGGTCTACAACCCATCCATTGAATGTTACGTTCTCAACTTTTCCGATGACAACATTTCCTCTTCTTGGCTGATAAACTCCAGACAAAGGAATTACTTTAACAAGTTTGTTAGTCTCTTCAGCTAATCCGAATTTTATTGAGAATATTTCTCCGTTTCTTTTTTCAGTTCCTTCGCCAGGTAAATAATCATCGCCCTTAGCGATAACTTCTCCAGGTATTACGATTTTTCTATCTGTCATTTTATTTATTGTTTTATTTCCTCTGTAAGAGCACTGCCGTGAGTGGCTGAATTTAATTTGTCATAAAAGTCCATAATCATTCCCGACGGAACGTTCACGATAACTTCCAAACTGCCATCATTCATCCAGTTCTCTTCTTCTTTATACTGAGATATGATATTATAAACCTTTCCAGTATGAATTGCAGGTACAGTTATTTTAACTTTTTTCGTCTCAATTTTTATCGGAATAATTTTACTTATCTGTTCTAATATTTCAGGAATCTGATTTTCTATTGCGCTACTCTTAACATTAACGTGCGCTTCTTCAAGAGCCCGCTCAATTCTTTCTGGTGTGTGTGGATTTCCTGTCTGTGGATTAGTTGCATTTCTAGAAATAAAATCAACAACTTGTTTGAACTTCTTTTCCTGTTCAGCATCTCTGTGTGCTTGTGTTGTAAGAACTTCACCATCCTTGACAATTTTTTTCCCAACTTCAGTTGCATCTGTTGTTCCAAAACATTCTTTCAAATCTTTTTCCGACGCAGCGTCACCCTTTTTCACGTCGGTAAAAATTCTATCTCCCCCAACTTCCAGCCAATCTGATTCACCTTTCTTGAATTTCAAAGCTTCGTCCAAATCAACTATAATTTCAAAATGTTTTCCTTTCACTTTTATTCTTGCTGTTGTGTTTGCCATTTTATTCCTTAGCTTTTCCGACATTTATACTTAAACTAAAATTCATTGGGCGATATTCTTTCATTGAATAAGCCGCTGATTGAAGAGTCCATAAT
>DAHXOU010000005.1 GCA_027364705.1 Nanobdellota archaeon | reverse complement strand
CCTGCAATGCTTACACCCGCAGAACAGTACAATGCTACTAAACCAGCAATAGGTACTCCACGCCAAATTGGGGAAAGAGGCATAGGGGGAGGTTGGATATTTTATGATAAAGGTAATTACTCTGGAGGTTGGCGTTATCTTGAGGCCGCACCCGAAGATCAACAAGTAAGAGCTTGGGGAACATCTTCTTTTAATATTCAAGGGGCAGATGGAACTGCTATTGGTACAGGTAAACAAAATACTCTAGATATAATTAATGGAGACCCTTTATTCAATAGCGCAGCAAAAGAATGTTCAAATTATAGTAGAGTTCATCTTGGTATTACTTATGACGATTGGTTTTTACCCTCTAAAGATGAACTTATCCAGATGGTTTTCATTTTAACAGGACAAAGTATTGGTTATCTTTCTGAGTATTGTTTTTATTGGAGCTCTTCAGAAAGTACTCCTGTTTCTGCATGGGGGGGTATTGTAACTTTTGGGGGTGATTATAAAGATGCTTCTAAAGAGGACATATGCTATGTACGTGCTATTCGAGCTTTTTAATTATAAAAATGTAGAAATATTCTTAAACAATAAAATTTATTCTCTTTTATGAAATTAAATGGGGTGAAAATTAATAAGAAAAATTTTTGGCTACCACTTATATCTGTAATAATAATCTCTATCTTTATGTTTTTAATTTTAATTTCTTTTGTGATTGGTTCTTCTTTTGAGGGGGGAAAAATATCTTATATTAAATGGTTTTTCTCAGAACGTTTTTTTATTTTTTTATTATATTCTTTAATCTTTTCAATTCCACCATTTTTCATAATCCAAAGATTATTGTCTAAGGAACCAAAAAAAGTTTTCAAAATTGAATTCCTCCGATTATCAATAATTTATTCTTTAGTTTTTGCATTAATAATGTTCTTTGGTTTAGCTGCTGTCGGACCAATGGGAATGAGTAAATTATTTTATCTACTTTTAATTTTGGCTCCAGTCCCATTTGTTTTTCTTTGGATATTTACTTTAACCATCTCCCTATACTTCTATTACAAGAAAAATAATTTTTTCAAAAAATAATCTCACAAAAAATTTATAAACCCTTTTTCCAAACTAATTACATCTTTCTAAGATATTAAGTCTTAGATGGAACAAGAAAATGACGAGCAAAGCGAGTGAATTCTCGCCGAATTTCGCGAAGCGAAATTTTATCGTCGAAAACTATGACGCGAAAATGATTTTCATAATAAAAGTAACAACAAACAAGGAAGAAAGAGTCCTAGATATGATTGCAGACAGAGCTAAAAAAAAGGACTTGAATGTTTTTTCAGTTCTTAGACCACATGGACTTCGAGGTTATATTCTTCTTGAGACAGAAGACAGAGAATCTGCAGAAGAAGCCGCTTTTGATTTGCCTTATGTAAAAGGTATCATCGGTAAAACAATAAGTTATGATGAAATAAAAAATATGATTGAACCTTCTGTTGCAACTGTTTCAATTAAAGAAGGAGATATTGTTGAACTTATTGCTGAACCTTTCAAGAAAGAAAAAGCGAAAGTTATAAGAATAGATAAACAGAAAGAAGAAGTTGTAGTAAGTTTATTGGGTGCGGTTGTTCCGTTACCTGTTACAGTTAAACTCGATAATGTTAAAGTTATCCGAAGAGAAGAAGGAGAAGAAATATGATTATTAAATTACTTGTCGACGGTGGAGCAATGAAGCCAGGTCCTGCACTTAGTCAGAAGCTTGGTCCATTAGGAATTCCTGTAAACAATGTTATATCAAAAGTAAATGAGGCAACAAAATCTTTCGAAGGAATTCAAGTTCCTGTTGAATTAAATGTCGAACCAGCAACAAGAGAATTTGAAATAAAAGTTTTCTCTCCTCCAGTTTCAGGATTATTAAAAAAAGAATTGAAAATAGAAAAAGGTTCTGGAACTCAAAAAAAAGTCAGAGTTGCAAATGCATCAATTGAACAAATAATTTCTTTAGCAAAAACAAAATCTCCGAATATGCTTTGTAGAGATTTGAAATCTGCTGTAAAAACAATTGCTGGAACTTGTGTTAGTTTAGGAATATTAATTGAAAACAAACCCGCTGCAGAAGTTGAACAGGAAATTGCAGAAGGAAAATATGATAAGGAAATAAACAGCGAGAAAACAGTAACCTCTCCAGAAAAAAAGAAAGAATTAGACGAATACTTTTCAAAGATAAAGAAAGAACAGGATAAGATTATACAACAGGAGCAGGCAGCTAAAGCCGCTGCAGAAACTGCTGCTGCAACACCTGCCGCTACTAAATAAAATAATTTATAAATTAACAAGCGCTCCTTTTTTCACGGGGCTATGGGGTAGTCTGGTAGC
>DAHXOU010000043.1 GCA_027364705.1 Nanobdellota archaeon | reverse complement strand
ATTACATAACCAGTAAATTTTATATTAGAATATAAGAAAATTGCTCCGATTGCTATGACTAAAACTAATAGCAATACAAAACTGTGAATAGGTTCTCTTTTTTTCATCGTCCCTCTACCAATTAAAAATATTATCTCTTTAAATATTTATCGATTTTTAAAATTCAAAATTTTATTTTGAATTTTGTAAAATAAAATAAGTTTTATCGACGGAAATTATTCTCTGTAAGGATTAATATCTCCTCGATAAAGAAGTTTGCTTATGTTTGGTGCGATTGGATATTGTCCTTCAATCAATTTGTATAAATGAACCCAAGCAACTTCATGTCCATTATGATTAAACGAATTATAATTTTTTGGTTTATGAATTAACTCGCATTTGTAATGATGTAGTTCTATATCCATACTTTCTTTTGTCTGGGGATTTTGTTTTAATTTTATAGTATGTAATTTTTTTACAATTTTTCCGTCGTATCCTGTTTCTTCTTTAAGCTCCCTTAAACAGGTTTCTTCTAATTTATCTTTTCCATGGACAGTTCCTCCTGGAAGTTTGTAGAAATCATCCTTAGTATCTTTAATTATCAAAAGTCTTCCATCGTCGACAATTACTGGCCCTGATGCAATTATTTTTTTCATTTTTACCTATTTTTATTATTATATTTTTTTTGTTCTCTCGAATAAGCAAGACTAAATTCATTTCTTGCTTGTTCCAAAAATTTTTGAGTTAATTCATAATCTCCCTTATCTTTTAATATTTCTACTTCATCAGGATAATGTACTGCAAACCAAACCCGGTATCTCAACGGTTGAATACTTCCCAAAAAATCTTTCATACAATCTCCGACGCATTCATTTGGGTCGTGTTTATTTTTTTCTCCCCAAAAATACATATAATTTTTCATCCATTCCATCTGAAGACAATTAGAATGAACCAAACAATCTTGTTTGTATCGAAGAGAATCATTCATTTTTTTGATTTGTTCTAAAGATAAAGCATCAATTAAAGAAATTACAGGAAGATCACTTCTGTCATGAATTAGTTTTCTTTCAAGATTATCTAACTTACGATGATGAAATCCATTATTTATTTTTCCCATAAAATAAAGTTAGGTGGATTTTCTATTTAAATATTACTATTATAGAATGATATCAACTAAGGATTTAATCTAGTTGCAGTTCTCGGGAAAGCAATTGCATCTTTTATTGTCGACAAACCACAAATCCATGAAATAATTCTCTCGACACCCATACCATATCCTCCGTGAGGAATACTACCATATTTTCTTGTATCTAAATAAAAATCATACTTGCAAACATCTTCGCCTTGCTTTTTCAAATTCTCTTTAATTTTTTCAATATCTTCTTCTCTTTGAGAACCGCCGATTAATTCTCCGTAACCTTCAGGCCCAATCATGTCAAAACCAAGAACAACTTTTCCTTCCTTTGGATTTTCTCGAGGTTCTTTCATATAAAATGCTTTAATTTCTTTGGGATATTCTGTTACAATAATAGGAGTATCAAATAATTCAGAAAGTTTATCTTCTTCAATTGTTCTCAAATCTTTTCCCCAAGGAATATTAATTTTCTTTTTTTCCTTAAGTAATTTCAATGATTCAGTATAAGTCATTCTTGGAAATTTTTTAGTTAAAACAGGTTTCAGTTTGTTCACATCACGTTCCAAAATCTCAAGTTCAAGTTTATTAGTTTCTAAAACTTTTTTTACTACGTCTTTAATTAATTCTTCTGCATCATTTTGCAAATCTTCAAATTCCCACCAAGCTGCTTCCATCTCGGCCATCCAAAGTTCAGCCAAATGTCTCGATGTTTTTGATTTTTCTGCTCTGAATGCTGGTTGAATTGTGAAAATTTTCTCAAGAGCAAAAATTGCAGGTTCTGCATGCAACTGCCATGTCTGACTTAAATAAGCTGGTTTTCCGAAATAATCAATCTTGAATAAAGTTGAACCGCCTTCACATTGCATACTCATAATTTCAGGACTATGATATTCGTAAAAACCTTTTTTCAGCCAATGTTCTCTGATCGCCTGTAAAATAGTAGAACGGATTTTCAGAATTGCAATCATCTTTCTACTTCTTAGCCAAAGATGTCTTCTGTCTCCCAAAAGTTCTTCATTCAAATCTTTATTGATAGGAAAATCTTCTGCTTTATGAATAATATTAATTTTATCTACGCTGATTTCAAAACCAGTCGGAGCCCGTTCATCTTTTTTTATTTCTCCTTCAATTTCAACAGAACTCTCAACCAATAAACCATCAATATCTTTCCACTGTTCTTCAAATTTTTCCCTCGGTAAAACGCATTGGATAATATTTGTAGAATCTCTTAAAACAATAAATTTGAATTTGTTTGAACCTCTTTCTCGATAAACCCATCCTCGCACAGCTACTTTTCCAGAACCTTTTTTCATTGCTTCCTGAATTGAAATGAATTTCATCATATTAATAGACACTAATCTCTTTTAAATTTTTAGAAACTAAATTGATTTATTTTATTTCCAAATTTGCTATGCAAAATAGTGTAAATATCTTCATAATTAAGATGAACAGAAATTTTGTGCGCTTCTTCGCCAAATCCGCCGATGGAAATATCAACTAATTGTTTGTTAATTTTTGGGAAATCACAAATAAAAATTTTCTCTAATTTTTTACCTTCGTGAATTTTTTCAAAAGCATTCTCTAAAACAAAGGGTGTGCAAGTCCCATATTCCATTCCTTCTGGGCAATATGAATTTCTAAAATCCTTTGCTTGTTTTTTTGAAACATCAAGAGTTTTTTGAAAAATTTCTTTATCAATTTTTGTTGGAATCTCTTTCCCAAGTTCAGGAAATACAAAACCATAAACATTATTTTCTCGAGAGAAAAAAACTGCTTTTATAACTCTCTCAGAATCCCAGCTAATTAAATTTGCTTTTTCAAAACAAGTGTTTGTAAAAATTTTATGTTTAACTGCTTTCACATTAATTCCCAACTTATCACTAAGCCAAACTACATAAAACTGCCCTTCGTTTAATATATCTCTTAAGTTAATTTCAATCATAGAAAAACCCAAGAAAGATGAACTTTCTTAGTTATTATTTAAATTATTATTACAATTATTAGAGTTAGAATTCGCGTTGAAAAAATCTCTTTCTAATAATTTCATATTGTAGTTAAAAAAATAGTGTTTATTAATTTTACGGAGTTAGTCGTGTTCTATCACGAGGGAATAAAACAACTTCCCGAATATTTTCTATTCCTAAAATTAACATGGTAATTCTTTCAAGCCCCATTCCCCAACCAGCATGTGGTGGCGCACCAAATCTAAAACTATCTATATAATTTTTGAAATCCTTAACATCTAACTTTTTTTCTTTAAGTTGCTTTTCTAAAATTTCAGGAATGTGAACTCGCTGTCCGCCAGAAACAATTTCCATTCCTTTGTAAATTGCATCAAATCCGTGAGACAAACCTTCTCCCTTCGGCATAATATAAAACGGCTTGCCTGAAATCGGCCAGTCATGAACATAAACAATTGTGTCAGGATACAATTCCCCCAATTTCTTTTCTGATTCGGGAGTTAAATCATCTTTACCAATTCCGATTTTATGTTTTTTCATAAGTTCAGAAACTTCTTTGAAAGTCATTGATTTTGATTTTGGAACTTTCAGTTCAACATTTAAAATTTTCAATTCTTCTTTATTGTCTTCTAAAACTTTTTTAATAATATGTTGAACACATCTAGTCAAAACATCCATGGCAATAAATTCGTCGGCAAAAGCCATTTCAAAATCAAGTTGTCTCGACTCATTAAGATGTCTCAAAGTGTTATGTTTCTCTGCTCGCCATACAGTGAAGACAGTGAAAACTTTTTCGATTGCACAAGCAAGCATTTGTTTATACAGCTGACAACTCTGACTCAAATAAGCATTGTGTTCAAAATATTTTAATCTAAAAAGTTCAGTTCCTCCTTCAGAACTAGCGCCAATTATCGAAGGGAAAACAGTTTCCATCGCGCCTTCTTTAGTCATGAATTCTCGATAAGCTTTCATAATCGTAGATTCAATTTTGAAAATCGCGTGAACTTTTGGTTTTCTTATATCGAGAAACCGATAATCAAGTCTGTTAGAAAATTCAGTTGTCGTCGTTTTTTCATTGACATGAATAGGAAGTTTTTCAGCAACACTAATAATTTCAAATTCAGAAACTTCAACCTCAGCATCTTTTCTTGCAAAATCTGCTTTGATGTCTGCTGATTTTACTTTCCCTTTAACCTCGATAACAGATTCTAAAGTTAGTTCAGAAAAATGTTCCATTAATTGTTTGTCTTTAACAACACACTGAATAATTCCAGAAGAATCTCTAAGTAAAAAGAATTTTAATTTTGCTAAATCACGAAGTTCGTAAACCCATCCTTTAAGTAAAACATTTTCCCCTGATTTAACATCTCTAATATATTTTCTTTCCATATTCTAAAATAGAAAAAGAGGTTTAATAAATTAATTATTCAACAAATCTAAGAGGGTCACCATCAAATCTTGTTCTAATATAAACATCTGCACCTTGTTCAAATAACTTGTGAGCAGTTTGATAAAGTAAATATTCTCCTTTCTTAATCTGCTCTTCACTGTGAGGTCTGTAAGTATGATGCTTAAACAAAGAGTTTCCTAAAAGTTTTTCTTCCTCTCGTCTTTTTCTTGCTTCTTGAATTAAAGTCGGTTCTAATTGCCTAAATTCAAAAATTATTTTTTCTTTAATTTCATCTCCAAAATTAAAACTGGATTCTAAATTTAAAGAGTCATAATCAGAACTGCAAACTTCATCACTATGTGCATGTATCGGCTTATTCCAAGAAGGAAGTTTAAATAAAAAATGCCCATCAATAAATTTACTATTAAACAAATCACTAAAAGAAGAATTGTGAGTATATGGAGAACGAGAAATTTCAGGAGATTTACCCAAAAATACGAAGGTCTGAGAAGAATAAGGAACATTTTCTTGCTTACAGATTTCTCTTATATAAGTTGATTTTCCTGTCCCCGAAAGCCCTGTAACGAATAAAGGTCTTTCTTCAATCTCGCTAGGAAAATTCCATCCCCATTTATGAACGAGATTTCTTTCTGGAGATAATCGGTAAATTCTATTATTTGGAAAAGTTATCTCTGTATTTTCCATAGAGATTCTACAAATCCAAAATATTTAAATGTTACTATTAGAAAGAGAAAACAGTTATTTCACCAACTTCCGAATCATATCCATCGCTTCTTTGCCTGATATTCCCTTAATATTTTTCATTACTAATCCCATGTAAGCATTTTCAGAAAGTCCTGGCTTTGATTTGATTAATTTCAAAACTTCTTCCTCGACAATATTATTTTCGCGTTTGTTAAACTCAATCGCTTTTTCAAACTCTTGTCCTTCAACAATTCTTTCCAAAACTAATTTAATATGTTCTCTGGAAATCTTTTTCATTTTCAGCGCATCGACAACAGAAGCAATAGTATCCTTGTTCAAAATCTCATCAACTTCGCTCACCATTTTCTTTTCATGCGCAGCAATTTCTCTCGGGAAAACCAGCAAAATCTTTGCGATCAACGTAGGTTCATTATGGATATTGAGCAATTCTTTAAACTCTTCAATTTTATTTTGTTTAAACAAAAGTCTAATCATTTCTTCATTCAAACCAATTTTCTCCAAATCTTTTTCAATATCTTCTCTCAATTCAGGAAGAGTTTTCTTCGCGTCATTAATCATATCTCTTGAAATTTTTAGAAGAGGCAAATCAGTTTCAGGATACATTCTTGCTGCTCCAGGCATTGGTCTCAAAAATTCAGTTGTTCCGTCGGGAAGTGCATTTCTTACTTCGCTATGAACATTTTTTCCTGATTGAATAAGCGCATGTTGTCTTTGAATTTCATTATCAACGGTCTGTGCCATCATCGACGGGTCCTGAAAACCTTTTATCTCAATTCTGTCTCCGCCTTTTATTGAAACATTAATATCCTGTCTTATTGTTCCAATTCCTCGTTTAATTTTACAGCTTCTCAAAATTTTCCCAAGATACAAAGCAACTTCTTTAACTTGCTCCGCATTTTTCATATCAGGAAAAGTTGCAATTTCAATCAAAGGAATTCCTAATCTGTCAAGTCGGTAAGTAGTAGAATCTTTTTTTCTTTCAACAATTCTCGCTGCATCTTCTTCAAGACAAATACTTTGAATTCCAACTCTTCCGCTTTTTGTAACAACCCAGCCATCAACAGCAATTAAAACAGTTCTCTGAAATCCAGAAGTATTGCTTCCGTCGATAACTGTCTTTCGCATTATCTGAGTTATAGGAAGAATTCTCGCATTAAGAAAAGTTGCAACGTGCAAAGCGATTTGCAAAGCTTCTTGATTTATTTCATAAGGAGGCATTTCGTCGAGCTCAACAAGACAAGTAGAGTCATAACCTTCATAAATAAAATCTTTCTCTTTTTCTGCTTCGTGTTTTGCAGCAATATCAACTTCTCCGCTTTCTCCTGCAACAGCATGAAGTTTTCTATGAACAACAAAATCAGATTCATCCTGCCTCAACACCGAAGGACAATTACAAAATAATTTCTTAGTATCAAGTTGCTGATGAATTTCTAAACCAGATTTAAATCCTATTTGATTATAGTCAATTTTCATAAAATTAAAAGAAGAAAAGACTTTATTAAATTTGAGGAACTAAAAAAGATTAATCAATTTCTTTGATTATATCTTTTAATTAAAAAAGAAAGGTCAGAAGTAATATTCAAATAAGGTTTATGAATTTCATCTTTATTAGACACAAGATAAAAATCTAAAGATTCATTTTTAGGAGTATTGCAAAAAGTAACTCGTGAAATTAATTCCTTAAGAAAATTTCTTTCCCTCAAACTAATCTCAGGCACCCTAAATAAAATATCTAAGTCAGAATATTTTTTGTTTTCTCTCGCACAACTTCCAACAAGATATATTTCTTGAACATTAAAATGATTAGGGTCGATTTTTTTGTCGTGAGCAATTCGGTTAGAAAATTCAGAACATAAGTATAAAAGATTTTCAACACCATTAAAAACTCTTTTAGTTAAATTTCCTTCAGGAGTCAAGGCAGGCAAATTCCATTCAAGAGAACTATAAGATTTAGGCAAAGAAATCGAGTTTAACATTTTACAAACTACAGATTTTAATTATTTTATCCAAAGAAAGATTAATCTTTCCGCTAATATAATTGTAAAAAACTCTTTCTCCTTCTGTCAGTTTTCCTGTTTTTTCAACTGCATCTCTTTCACGCATATCTACAACGGCTTTGTCTAATAAATCGTAATAAGTCATTCTTTCTCCTGTTTCAATAACAGGCACAGGAATATTATAATGACATAAGATAACATCCTGTAAAATTCTCGCAGTTCTTCCATTTCCGTCGGAAAAAGGATGAATTCTCGCTATGTGTAAATGAGAATAAACTGCAGATTCTATTTTATTGATTATTTTTGGACATTGAAGTTGTTCTTTCAAAGATTTAACAAAAGCAGGAATTTCATAATTTACAACCTTAAATGGATAAGGAGGCATAACACTTGAACCGCTTATTCTAACTCCCATATCTCTATACTGAGCAACATCTGAAGAATAAAGTTCTGGTGCTACTTTTCCCGCAATTCCCCTTATAAAAAATTCTTCAAAATTATTAGGGTCAAAATTAGAACAGCCCCATTCAAAAGCTCTTCCAAGATTTTTTATGCCTTCTCTAATGTCTTTTTTATGTTTATTTCTTGTAACAGAAAAAGGAACTTCCAACCGTGGATGTTCAATCCTATAAGAGTGAACTCTTGAATTTCTTTCTATATCTTTCTGAGTAAATCTCTTACATCTAAAATTTAATTCAGTTTCATCAACATTATCCAAAATATGCATTTTAGATTCTATCTCTCTTGCTAAACTTTTGTTAATCTTATCATCTTTCATAAAATCTCAAAAAAATCAGTCTATATAAATCTTACCTTTTGTATTCCCTGTATAGTTACAAATAAAATAGAATAAACATATAAAATAAAGTTCCGTGTTTTTTCTATGAAAAGAGAAGAATTCGAGCACCCTATATTAAGAAAAAAACCTACGTTCGGTCAAAAAGCTTCAGACGTAATAGCAAAAGTCATCGGTAGTTGGGGATTTATTATTTCATTATTTCTTATTTTAGTCGGATGGATTACAATTAATGGATATATTCTAATAGAATATGAGTTAGGAAAACCATTTGACCCTGCTCCATTCATTTTACTAAACCTTGTCGTCGGTTGTTTAAGTGTAATTTACACGCCGATAATTTTAATGTCCCAAAACAGACAGGCACAAAAGGACAGAATAAAAATGGAATATGATTATCAGTTAAACAAAAAAGCAGAAAAAGAGATTCAGGAAATAAAAAAATTATTATTAAAAAAGAATAACCGATAATTAACTTTTAATTTTATTCTTCAATTCTCTTGTTAATTTCCCCAGAAACATTCTCAAGCATTTTTTCTTTCACAATTTTCTTATTTTTTTTCCAGTCATCATGCCCCAAAACCCAGCCAAGTTTTACAAAAGCAGTTTCAGCAAGCATATCTTCTAAATAAATAACTCCTGTCTCTAAAATTTCTCTTCCGGCAGAATAAACGAGAGGGTCAACTCTTCCAAAAATACATTGGCTCGTTGCACAAATAATAATTCCTTTTGCCTGAATTTCTTTCAGTTTTTTTAACCATGAATTTCTTGAACCCCCTGTTGCAACATGTCCAAGTCCTGAAAGTTCCAGGACAATTCCCTTGTATCCTTTCTTAACATAATAATCAAGTATGTCTGGATTTTGACCAGGGTAAAATTTAATCAAAGCGATATTCTCTTCGAATTTTGTATCAGTTTTTGATTTGTTTTTATTTCTTATTTTCCATTCAGAAATTCTTTCAATTCTATCCAGATAAATTTTAGCAAAAGGTTTGTCATTGACAACTTTGAAAGCATCTCTTCTTGAACTATGAAGTTTTCTCACTTTTGTTCCCCGCATTGCATAACAAAAATCATCATTATTTGTTCCGTGTCCTACAATCATAACTTCAGCAATATCAGAAATTGCGGCTAAAGCAGAGCACTGCAAATTAAGATTCGCATCACTAGAAGCTCGGTCAATACTTCTCTGACTGTAAGTTAAAACAACTGGCTTGTTCAGATTCTGAATAAAAAAACTCAAAGCTGCTGATGTGTAATGTAAAAAATCTGTTCCATGAGTTATGATTACTCCGTGAATATTACTGTCATTCAAAAATTCGCTGGTGATTCTTGCAAGTTTTTGCCAGTCTTTGTAATCCATGTTTTCAGAAAATTTCATGAAAGGAATTTCAACTTTTACAACATTAACCTTCTCAAAAAGTTCCGGATAAAATTTGAAAAAATCTTCTGGTTTCTGCAATGGATAAACTCCTCCTGTTTTAGGGTCCAATCTCGACGCAATAGTTCCGCCAGTGATTATCAGAGCAATATTTTTCTTATCATTATCTTTTTTTATTTCAAGTTTGTTCTCTTTCTCTTCCTTAATTTTTTTCAATGGAACAATTTTCAAAATATCTTTTCTGTTAAATCCAATATTATAACCAGAATCAAGTTTCAAAAGAACAATTCCTTTTTCACTTTCTGGACTTTCCAAAAGAGTTCCTTCATAAATTAATTTAGTAAGATGAATCTCAACATAATCGCCTGATTTGGTAATTGTTTTTTCCATAGAAAGAAAACCTTTTACAAATATAAAAAACTATCTAACAGAGTAAATTTATATATTAAATTCCTATTATAATGAAATGGAAAAGAGGCATGAGAGGTTAATAATACAACTTGCAGTTGTCTTCATAATATTTCTGGTTTTTATGACTGGTTTGAAACTTTATTTGAATGGTTTTGCAATTTTCGAATCACAACCAGATTCGACAACAGGAAAAGATACTTACATCAGACAAAATTCAAATACAACAAATTTCAATACAGCAGGAACTCTGTTAATAGGTAAAGATTCTTCTGGAAGAGATTTAAGGACGATAATTGAATTCAATGTTTCTAATCTTTCTTTAAGTACAATATTAAGTGCAAAACTTCAAGTGAATATGTTTTTTGCAAGTGCAAATGATAACATAACAATAAATGTTTATAGACTAACTTCCGCGTGGAATTCTTCTCAAGCAACATGGAGCAATGCAAGTTCAACACAGTTATGGAACAGCAACGGAGGAGATTATACAGGGTTAATAAGTTCGGTGGTTTTCTCAAATATTTCCCAGCTTTATAATTTCACAATAACAGATGTTGTAAGAGGATGGATAAACGGTTCCTACACGAATTATGGAATTATTTTAATTTCATCTGACGCCGCAACAGGAAACAGAAGAGAAATAGATTCATCAGAATCATCAACAGCTTCTGCAAGACCAAAATTAATAGTAGATTATACTTCAAATGCAGCCCCAACAATAACCAACTTAAGCACAAATTCAAGTCTGACAAGTCCAAAAGAAGTTGGACAATCTGTTACATTTAATGTTTCATGGAATGATTTAGAAAATGATAATGTTCAGTTATACATTTGTAATACAAGCAGTATAACGTTTGCTTCAGGATGTGGAAGCAATAAAACATTCTGTTCAACATCTCTTGCATCAACAAATCCAATATACTGTTCTTATACAATAACTTCTTCAGAAAACAGAACAACAGCATTTTATGCAGCAGTTTGCGATAGCACAAATTGTTCAGAAATAAACCAGAGTTATTTCTATATGAATCACGCTCCAACCGTTTTGGTTGTCCAGCCAAACGGAGGTGAAATAATGAATCAAAGTCAGGGAAATTATTCAATAAAATTCAATGTAACAGATTTAGATAATGATTATCTCTTCGGAAAAATTTATTATGGCGCAACACAAAATTCAACAACGAACACAATAAACTCAAATATTAATTTAACACAATACTGCACAGATCCAGATTCAAAAACTTCAACGACAAATAATTGTACTTACTCTTTTAATTCATCGGGACTTTACGGAACTTATTTCCTCACAGTAATTGTTAATGATTCATTTAGTTTAGGAAATGATTCTTCGGATAATTCTTTCAATATAAGGAGTATTGTCGACGGAGAAGCACCAAATATAACTGCACAGTGGATAGAATCAAACATTACTTCAGGAGAAACAATTCAGATTTACGCGAATGTTTCTGATGCAAGCACAATCCCAAATGTATGGGCTGCAATTAACACAACCCCCCAGATAAATGTCACATTGCTGAATACAAGTTCGGTTTTGACTTACAATGGGAGCTGGATTGCCGCAACTGCAGGAACTTATCAGTTTAAAGTTTATGCAGTAGACATTTTAGGAAATCAAAATAGTTCAATGAACTGGCAGGAATTTACAATAAGTTCACCTAATGCAACTGCACAGAATACCTATTCAGCGTCGACAGTTCTTCCTTTTCATACTATAAAAGTAACAGGAGAATTAAATGCAACTAACCCGCTGAGAGACGTTTATGCTTACCTTAATGTTCCTAATGATTTTACTTTTATTTCTAGCTACCCTCAGAATTATTTAATGGGAAATTTTTCAGCAGGACAAATAAAAAATGTGACATGGTTTTTATCCGCACCATTAAGTGAAGCAAGTTATGTTTTGAATATTACTTACACAGATTATTATTCAAATAAATGGGCCAGTTCAAATATGAACCTTGTAGTAACTTCTGCCGTCGGAGGAGGATATGAACTTGATACTGCAGGTTATCCTTCCGTTGCAGCAGGCGATAGATATTACTCTGAAGCTTATTTCAAAACAGCAGGAGTTTATACAAGTGCAGACAGCACAAAAATATCTCTTTATGACCCATTAGGAAATTTAATCGTAGGTCCTGTGGATATGGCAATAAAACAAACAGGAGTTTACAATTACACATATTCAGTCCCAGTATCACAAACAGCAGGACAGTGGGAAACAATGATTAATGCTACAAAGAATTCTATAAGTTATTATGCAAATCAGTTCTGGAAACTCGTCGGAGCATTATTTGATGTGCGTGATATAACCGTAATAAATTCTACAATTACAGGCCTAAACATTTCAGTAGTTGCAGAGAACGTTGGAACAACCACAGTTGATTTGACTATGGTATGGAATTTAACAAGAGTAGATACTAATGAACTGCTTGATTCTGGTGGGGAAACTTTTGCCGTAGGAACAACACCAATAACAAGATATTATCATCCGTCAACAACTTATGTTGGTCAGGTAAAAATAGTTTTCTTGGGAAGATATTCTGGAACAGAAACCGCAGGAGCTTATGAAATTTTCTCAACAACTTCGGGGGCAGCACCACCAGTAACACCACCAACTACGACGACAGGAGGAGGGGGCGGAGGTGGAGGAACAGTAACTGAAGAGAAAAAAGCAGACTTGGAAATTTCTGTAGATAGTATAATAAATGTTGCAGAAGGAATTTCAAAAAAAATTCCGCTGACAATAAAAAACACAGGAGAAAAAGATTTGACTGGAATTTCTCTAATTATAGAAGGACTAGATAATTCATCGTATACAATTTCTCCTTCGACAATCAGCTCACTGGGAATAGGAAAAATAAATAATTTTGAAATAGAATTTTTGGCGCTCAACATCACCGGAGAAAAAGATGTAAATTACACAATAACCTCTAATGAACTTATAAAAAAGAAAATAGGTAAAATAAACTTCCTGGGAATTTTGGATTTTCTCAGAAAAGAAGTTGAAAGACTTGAAAACAGAATTATAGAGACAAGAACTAATCTGACAGATCGTTGGGAAAACGAAATTGTAATCTGTGAAAATATTATCGCAGGAATCAAAACACAAATAGACAAAGGAGAATATATCGATGCAAAAGACGGAATTAAAGATGCGGATAGTTGTATAGATGAATTGAAGATACAATCTTCGGAGAAAGGACCATTTGACTGGCTTTTCAGAATTAAATTTCCAGAGATAAAATTCCCAGAAATAAAAATAGAATCTTGGATTCTGATAACAGGAGTTGTTTCTGTACTAATTTTATTATTAATTATTTTGATAATTCTAAAGATTCATTCAAGACATAAATTAATGAAATTTATAAGTAAAAAACCAGAAACAAAGATTGTAGAAACAAAAGTTCCTGAAGAGACAAAAGCACATCCAAGAACAGCAGATAAACAATACTTCGAAGAGAAAGTCAAAAAAATAGAAGAAAGATTAAAGGATTAATAATCACTTAATTTCTTAAATTTCCTCTCGGGAGTTGCAAGAGAATATTTAACCTCTTCTGGTTTTTTGGCGAGGCTATATTTCCTTTCATGAGACTTTTTATTTTTCTTAATAATTTTATGAACTAATTTTCTATTATTAGTTCCCTGAGATTCCCTGTGTCTTTTTAATGGAGGTATTACCGACGGGCTGTTAATTGCCTTAAGTATTTTGTCATAAAGCTGAATAATTTTTTCATACATCAAATTATTTTCATCTTCGGCAGGAAGATACATTGAAGAAATCTGTTCGTAAATTTTCATAGCTGCTGAAGAATTCCCTTTGTACAACAAATCTTTAGCTTCAAGAAGTAAATTATTTATTTTTCTCTTGCTCATACTTTTTTCTTTAATTTCTTCTTTTGCAATTTCTCTTACAGGTTCCGAAACAGTTTCCTTTGTTTCATATTCAGGAAGAGGTGCTAATTGAGTTTTCTCTTCGGGAAGTTCAAGGTCAGGAAGTTTAACTTTCACTCTTGTTTTCTCATTTCTAGAGATAACAGATTCTTCAGGCACATTCATTCCCTCATGTTTTTTTATTTTATTTATTTCAAGAGACATTTTATCAACAAGGTCAAGAATAGAAAAAATTCTTTGTTCATATTCTCCAGTATTAGCAACTCCACCCCTAGTCAATTTCAAATGTGCAATTTCTTCTTCATTCTTTTTTTCAATTGCAAGAATCCTTTCAATTGCATTGGAAAGTTTTTCATTTTCATCTTTTATTTTATCCATCTCAGGAACAATCGTTTCGTAAATAATCATCTTTCCGTCAACTTTCTTTTTGAAATCATTAAAATCATCGAGATTCAAAACTTGTTTGTGGTCCATGCTGATTTTTTCAAATTCTTTTCTAAGTATCGAATAAGAATTATCAAGAGTGCTAATAATCTCGTTAACTTTCTGATTTTCCTGAAATCCTTTACTGAGTTCGATAAAAATCTGTTCTGATTTATCTGCATTCATTCTTACTCTATTGTTAACTTTCTGAATTTCAATAAGGTCTTTCTTAACTTCCTGATTAAGTTTCAAAAGAGCATCAGTCCCCTCAAATAAATTTGCTTTCCTTTTCAGTTCCTTAAATTCATCGACGACAGAATCAACAAACTGTTTATTCGCTTCTATTTTTTCAAGAAGAGTATTAACTCTAAAATCAAGTTTTTGATAATCTATCCTAAGTTTTTCAGGATTAACTTCCTTCACAACATCAATAACTTTTTTTGCGTCAATATTCGAAAGAGAAATATCTTTTTCATTATTAACTGACATTGCTCTTATTTCTCCTATCTGCTGATTTACAAGAGAAAATCTTTCATTAAATGTTTTGATAAAAGAATTAATTACTTCAAGTCTTGCATTTATTTTTTCAAGTTCGAGACTGCCTCTTTCATCAGGATAAGCAGCAGGAGCAGACGGAGAAGAAGGCATTGAAGGAATTTCAGAATCAGATTCTTCCATTACAGCAACAGGACGACTAACTTTTTTCCCCCTTGGAGAAATTTTCCTTGGTGTAGCTTCAGAAGAATCAGACGGTGCAGTATTATCAAAACTGTTATTCATCGTTTGAGCTTCTGCTTCATCTTCCTTTCCAACATCAGGAGGACTATCGTCCTTTTTTTTCAGAAAATCAAACATATTATCACCTTTTATTTTAAAATTTTTTATATTAATATACCTTTCTTACAAACCACCTGCAAGTTTCTTAAGAGAATTTAATTCAGCCATTATTCCCTCAGCATCTTTAACACTGACAGTTCCTTTGAAACCTTTCAATCTGTTCTGGAAATCATTAAGTTTAGATTCTACGTCAGTAGTATTCTTTCCTGCTTTTCTTTTTTCTTCAATTTTCTTTTTCAAATTACTCAACTCTTCTGCAAGAGAGAGTTTAGCTTGAGGATGTTCCTTAAGATATTTCTCTCTTTCTTTAGCTGCTTTTTCAATTCCTTCGGTAACTTCTGCTTTAGTAAGTCTTTCTCTAACAATGTGCTCGGGATTCTTTCCTAAACTCTTCCAATGTCCAGCAACTACAGGAAGTAATGATTCAAGATACATGTCAACCATTTGGAACTGACCTGCTTTAACTTTATCTTTGGTAATCTTAAGTTCAAGTTTCAAATCAAGAATATCAATTCCATATTGTTCAAGTTTCTTTAATTGATAATCCAAATCTTCAATCTGACCGAAGTAAGATTCGTATTTCTTAAGTTCAACATTAGATAATCTCTTTGTACTGTGTAATAAAGGTCTGAATGAAACAAAGTAAGGTTTACCTGAATTATATTCTGCATTTACAACCATACCTGTTCCAATCGGTTCTTTAACAACTGATTTCAAAACATCTTCACCATATTTCAAACTAATTCTTTCTAAGTCTCCTTCATATCTTGTTCCCATCTGAATTTCAGTTGCAATGTTTGCTTTAATTTCTCCGACGAAATCACTCAATACCTGACTAATTAATAGCAATCCAATTCCCCACTTTCTGAATTCTCTTGCTCCTCTTTCAAGCTGGACAAAACCTCTTCCTGAACCACCGAATTTAGGAAGCAATCTGTGAACTTCATCGTAGACAATTAATGATTTGAGTTCTTTACTTTCCTCGGGAGTTGATTTGAAAATCTGTTCTGTCGTAGACGCAACAATGATATCAATATCTGCAGGAGTAAGATTACTAATATCAAAAATAGTTATCTCTCCATCTCTTTCCATATATTCCCTAAGATTAATTATTTCATAAGGGTCATGTATTGTTTTGATTGTTCCGTTGAATCCTCTTGCATCTCTTACTTTCATATCGAAATACTGATATCTCTTCAGCATTCCTTTATCTTCTGAAGCTCTGAAGAATCCTGTCCACTGTGCAGTTGGATCAAAAATTATTACACTCTTATTGTGCATCAATGCTCCTTCAACAATATCCTGAGCAGCAATAGTCTTACCACTTCCTGTTGCTCCTGCAATCAAAGTATGCATCTGCAATTTGTTCAAATCAAGGAATGTTCTTACTGAAGTTTCAGCAACTTTACCAACGAATATCGACGATGAAGATAATGTAGGTAGCTTGTTAAACTCTACAACTCCTTTGAATCTCTTCTTTCTATTCTTTAACCAATTAGATGTCAGAATAAATCCATCAACAGAACCAACAAGTAATGCAATTACTAAATATATCCAAACAGGAATTCCCAAGAATTTTCTTTGCAGAAGAGGATAGTCTACAAAAATGTAAGCAATAGAACTTGCCTGCATATATTGTTGTTCAAGATTACTATAATATGCTGTTGCTTTTACAATATATTTTCCAGTAGGAGTATCTGCTGGAATTGTCAAATTCTTTATTGTAGAGAAAGTTGTTTCAACGGCAAAAGCTTCTTCTGCTCTTGTGATTACATGACCTGTATTTACGTCAATCAATTGTAAATCAAACTGAACATCAACTCTCTTTGTCTGTCCAAGGTTCAGTAAATCAGTTTGTAATCTCAAAACTTTTCCTGGAGCAACTGTTGCTTTCAGAGGAAGAATCTTGATATCAAGAAGTTTTCCTTCAGGAACTAAAATTCTTACAGTCATAGGAATCTTTCCGTCATATCCTCCTGAACTGACAATTAAATTACCGTCGTAATTTCCAGGATAAACATCTCTTGGAAGAACAATTTTAATTGCAACGTCTCTTGACTCATGAGCTTCCAAGTCAAATGAAGAACTATCAAAGAAAATGAAATCTTTAATATCTCCTTCAGAACTTAATGCAACAGTTGTAGGAGAAGTTAATGAATTGGACAAAGTAATTCTTATCGTCGCTGTCTCTCCTGCAAACATTTCTTTGTAAATAGAAGTTGTCTCAACTTTTACTCCACCAACATTGAAATAATTTTTCAGAAGTTTTTCTATGTCTGTTACAGATGCACCATTTCCTCCTCCGCCACCTCCGCCACCACCACCGACGGTGACTACAGAAACACCAGATGTTTTACAGTCGTTAGAACAGGTTGAAGTTGTTTCACCATAAGTTACTTCACACAAACCATTACCACATTTATTTTCTGCAAGGAAGTAAGAAGAAAATCCAGTTGAACTTCCATTAACTTTCTTTGTATCAACATCTGCAGAAGCAGAAAGTCCTGCCCAACTTCCAATACATTTTCTTGCAGTATAATTCCAGTCTGCACATTTGACTATTGCCAATGCAGAAACAGAATCATAACTATACTGAGTGTAATTATTAAATATTAAATCAATCCGATTATTGTTAAATCCTGTTGAGTTAGATGCAATTCCTGTAAGCGGTTTGTATAACGGAATTATTTCGGAAAGTTCAACATCAGCCACATTGTATAAGTTCAGGCTAATATTTCCTTCAGTTAGATTACTAAAATTAACATTTCTTATACTAAGATTTTCTTTGCCCAAAATTACATTAACATCATAAAATCTCTTGCTCACATTAATTCTTGTTGAACCTGTGGAATTAGTTGTTCCGTTGGCTAAAATAATTGAAGAGTTTGGTCTGTACAAAGTAATATTCACACTTGGAACTGCCTGATAATTATAGTCGTAAAGATTAAGATTCCAGAAATAATTATCATAAACTTCAAACCAGTCTGAACTTGAATTAACATTATTTGTTGTATCATTTGCTGTGAAATTTACAAGATATTCTCCAGGTTGTGTAAGGTTTACACTGTTATTAATATAATATCCCGAAGACAAAGTCATTGCAAGATTCATCGTCGACAAATTAGGGAATGTTAAAATAGCCGAGACTGTATCGACTGCCGCATTATCTGTAACATTAACCTGTAAATTGATATTAAGATTCTTATTTACATTATTTCTGCTTATATTAAATGAAGGAGGAGTTATATCCTTATAAATAACAGAATTAGTTTCTGTCTTTGCAATTGTTCCGTAAACTGAATGAGTCATTGTTGCAGTTAAATCATAAGTTAATCCATCAGTTATATTCGGAGCAGCACAAGTTATATTCCAGAATGAAGTCTGATAAACCGAACTAAGATTGTTACATGAAGAACCGCCGATAGTTACAGTCCAATTTATATCTGAAGTTAAAGGCGTTCCTGCATAGGTTACATTTGCGCTTACACTAATATTCATTCCAGAAGTTATATTTGCCAACGGAGAAGCTGTCGTCGGAGAAATAATGGTGACATTAGTTTGTGTAGCAGTTAAATTAATTGTAATGTTATTCAAAATAGGAGAAGCTGAAGCATTCGTAACATTGATTACCGCAGAATAACTTCCTTCTGTTGCAGGAGCAGAATAATTAATCATAAAATAAGAACTCTGTCCGAAAGGAACAAGCACGGTTGAAACATTTGTTCCGATAAGCGAAGCATTACTTGAATTAAGTCTGAAAGTTATATTGATATTTCCAGTATTGTTTATTGTAACTTCCTGTAAATTTCCTGAACTTAAAACTCCTCTCGTTACATTTAATGAAGTTGGGGAAATTGTCCACGTCCAACTTTCAGGAACAGTGATAGTAATGTCAATTGTCTTTGAAATGTTCTGTTCAGTAATATTTAATTTTCCTGTATAAATTCCTGCAGCAGTTCCCGACGGAGCAGTCACGCTTATATTAATCTGTTTTGAATTATTTCTATCAATATTAAAGTTGGTTTCGTTATAAGAAAGAGTGAATACAGGACATAATGTTGCAGTATAACAATCAAGATTCATGCTAGTAAGCAAATCATTTCCAGAGTTATTGATTGTCAAGACAGAAGAATTTGATGCTCCAGAAGCAACAACATAGCTAAGGGAACTTGGAGCATAGTCAATTGATTTGTTGGAGTTGATGGTTATATTAAATATTTTTGAAACAGAATTCACGGTGTTATCCGGATTTGTCCAGTTTATCGTAGCTGTAAGATTGTAAACTCCAGGAGGAGTTAATGCTGAAACATTTACAGTAAATACCCTACTGCTATTTGTTCCCGAAGATAAATTTCCAAAAGAATAACTAACAGGATTAGTTACAATTGAACTATTGACAGAGAAACTTAAGTTAGAATTATAAGCATATACAATTCCGCTGTTGTTAACGCTGTAATTAATTGAGAATGTAGAACTTCTTAATTTATCAACATTACTTATCAAGATTGAAGACCTATTTTGGGAAAGGTTCAGCGTCGATGTTCCATAAGAAGTAAAATTATAAGTTGTTGAAGTATATGTCTGAGGAGTTGCTTCTGTATTGTAAACTGTAACTTTAATGCTGTGTAATCCTGTTGTAGTCGGAGTGAAATTTGCTGTGAAATTTGCGACGGTTCTTGAACCACTTGCACCAGTACATTCACCAAAAGTTCCGCAGAGACTTGTAGCATTCAGAACAATAGTCGTACTTCCATAAGTAATATTTATTTTAGTAGCAGTTTCATTAATATTAACATCATCTGTTGCTCTAACTTTAATTGTCAGATTTTTATTAACTTCAGATTTATTTCCTAGAACTCCGTCGAGGTAGAACCAAACATTAGTTATATTTGGAGGCATCTGATAAATATTAAATCTGTCTTCAACTTCATTTCTAACAGGATTCGCACTTTCATTGTAAAACTTAACAATAACTCTCACATCAGTCAATGTAGAAGTAAATCCTTTTTGATAAACTGTAAAAGTAGTATTCTCTCCTTTGGTTACATTCACCTTTGATGGATTGTAAACTCCATAATCTGTTTCAAAAATAGTTGTTCCCTGACAAGTGTAATCATAAGGAGGAGCATTAGGATTACATCCTCCTCTTGGACTGTAAGTCAAGTTCATTGTAAGATTAGCATTACCAATATTTACAATAGTATAATTAGCGACTTCTCCCGCAGTACTTAATGAGAAAGAATGATTGTTGGTAAAGTTTGTCGTAGGAACAAAATACCATGATAAATTTTCAGGAACAGTAATTGTTAAATTCAGATATTGTTCTCCTGCATTAGTACTTGATACATTAATTATTCCTGAATAATTTCCGGGGCTTGTTTGTGCAGGAACATTTATTGTTGCAGTTATTGTTTGACTACCCCCAGCAAGTAATCCTGCAATCCAATTAGGGGCAAGAGTTATCCACGAAGCTAAATCTCCGTCATTAAAAGAAATATTAATATTAGTTACTGAATCTGTTCCAGTTGCATTTACATAAAAGATAAAACTACTTGAAGCTGCATGTTGTATTGTTTTATTGACGCTGTAATTTGAAATACTCAAACTTGCATTAGATAAAATATTAACGTAAGTAGTGTGGGAAATATAACCTGTTCCTCCTGAAACACTTCCGTCGTTATCTGTCCAGTTTGCTCTCCAAGTTACAGAATTATTGCTCTGTCCCAAACCACTCTTAACAGTTACTAAAATTAATGCATTACATGATTTGTTAGGAAGAATATTTCCACACGGAGTCACCTCTGTAACATTTGCAAAACCAAAACCAGATTCTAATGATGAAGACCAAACATGAGGATTGTTCATACTGGCTTTTCCTGTATTATTAATTGTAGCATTTAAGTAAAAGAAATAATCATTACTTGGATTATAATCAGAAATGGTTTTATTCGGAAGGAATAAAGTTCCAGTGGTATTCTTTTCTTCAAGATAATCTGCAAAACTTATTGTTGTTGCATTTATGTAATATGCTGTTTCATTATATCCTGTGATATTTACAGTGTAATTTCCATAACCCAAATTAGTTGGGATAAGCCAACTTGCTGTGCAGACAGAAGCATAACAGGTACGACTCAACATCGTCGACGAATTATAAATAGTAACGTTAATTGTTCCGTTTACCAATCCAGTTGTATCACTTCTTGTAAAATTAACTAAGATAGAATAATTTGATTCAGAAGAATAATTCTTGACAACAATATAAGGAAGGGTTGTTCTTGCCCAGACAGCAATGTTAGTTGTATTAATTCCCATAATTCCAATATTCCCGCCATTATCCGGACTCTGATTCATACTGACTTCCAATGGAAGAACGCCTATGTTAGTTGTTGGAATTGTAATATTATAATTGTAACCTCCAGTAGCATTTGTCGAGGCATTAAAGTAGGAAATATTAACACTATACAAAACAGGAGTAAGACTCTGATTTGCTGTCGATAACCATACTCGGTACTGAAGATATTGCTTGGTAAAAGTAGAAATTGTATTTTCTAAATTAGAAGTGTAATTACTGCTCCATGCTCCCCAAGTGGAATTATCATCACTCTCTCTAAGCTGTATTTTTATTTCTCCACCATTCAATTGTTGGTCCCATTTCAAAAGAGTATAAGTTACATTCGGAGTATTAATTGAAGAAGAGATGAAATTTCCTGTAGCAGAATAATTGTAATTAGTATAATTGAATTCAAATCTTGTCAAAGGAGTTTCTTTAGCTCCACCTAAAGTATCTGAATTAATCAAAACATAAACTGTACTTTTTCCGTTGATAGAAGGAATTGTTCCCCCGACAATTGTTGAAGTTGTATTAACAGAAGCTAAAATGTTCCATGTGACATTATCAAAACTATACCATAAACTTGTGTTTCCTCCTGCAGGATTAGCAGAACTGTGAGTTTCAATGTATGCAGTTGCATTATAAAATTTAGTTGCCGAACTAAATCTGTAAGTGATATTACCAACATTAGAAACCATATCATTAAGGGAGAATAAAATTCCCGAAGGTGCATAAAATCCTTCACTGTTGTAGTTTACGACATTTGAATCTGTCTGATAAGAACTAGTTGTATAAGCATCAGCATAATTGTTGAGATTTCCCTCGCTGGATAAATTAAGCCTTAAAGTATTTCCTGAACTATTAACTTGTGAAGGAGTTCCTGATGCAAAGTTTGAAAAATTCAGACTATTACTCGAAACAATAACATTGTTCAGTTTGATTGTGAATCTTTTATTTGCTATAGCCGTTCCATTGTTTCCAAATATCTGACCCTGAATATTTACTGAATCCGTCGTGTTCGCAGTAGTAACTGTATTGATTGTTATATTTGCTATCTGAGTGATGTTTAAGGAAAGAGTGTAATTATTATTTGTTTCATTATTCTCTGCAATCAAATTTAATGCGTCGACAACCACAGTTAAATTCTGATTATTTGCGGGAGTAAAAATTCTTGTACAATTTGTGATGTATGAACCTGTTCCAGCAATTGAGTCTATAACCTTTGATTCGAAAAGGACATTATTGTAATAACATGAAACATTCACGTTCGAAGCAGCAGGAGGACCCTGATTTGAAACATTAATTGTTATGAAAGTAAAATTTGAGTAAGTTGGAATAGGCAGAGTCACATTTGATATGGATAAATCAAGTAAAGTAACCTGAAAATTCAATTCGGTTGAAGAACCCATATTTCCAAGAGTATCATTACAACTGATTGTAAGATTATGATAACCATGAGTAATTCCAGAATAAGTATAATTTGTAAAAGTTTTGCTCGCATTGAGAGTCATTGTTACATTAGCTGCCCCGTCAAGACTGTATTGACATGAACTTACAGACTGAAGTACATCATTAACAGTTGCGTTAAATTCTATCATCGCTGAATAAGAAATTGTTGTGTTCTTTGGATTAGTTATATTAATTACTGGAGGAGTGGTATCCAAAAGAATTGTTCTTGTTTCAGTATAATTCAGGTCTCCATTTGTATTATTTAAGGTCGCATTTAAATAATAAACTCCGTCAGATAATCCAGAAAAGTTAGTGAACAAAGAACTTGTAGAAGTATCTATTGTGGAACTTGAATTGACTAATCCTGTTGAATTATAAATAGAAGTTGTAATTGTATTCATTCGTATGTTGCTGTTTATACTAACATTTGCAATAAGATAATTCCTGCTGTAATTTCCTGATGCAGTTGTATTTGAAGTGACAAAGGAAATTTCAGGATAATTTTCAACAGTCACATTAGTTGCCTGGAAAACTTTAATGAAATAACCCTGACTGTCTCCAGTATAACAATAATCGGCATCACAAGACATTCCGTAGGAAAGAGTATTTGCAGTTGCCTTTATTGTTGAAATTAATGCTCCCGAAGTTTTATTTATTTTAAGGAAATAACCCTGACTGTCTCCTGCATAACAAGAATAATAATCACAAGACATACTGATAATTGAATTTGTCGTTGGTCTTGCAGTAGATCCCAAAGTTATGTTGTAAGTGTGAACTCCTGAAGTTTTATTTATTTTAAGGAAATAACCCTGACTGTCTCCTGCATAACAAAATTCAGAATTACAATATAAAGAATAAATAATATTTGTCGTAGGTCGGTTAGTGTTTCCTACAGTGATGTTGTAAGTGTGAACTCCTGAAGTTTTATTTATTTTAAGGAAATAACCTCCAGAATCTACACCATAACAATAATCACCATCACAAGACATTCCGTAAATTATATTTGTCGTTGGCTGATTTGTATAACCTGTTGTTCTGTTGTAAGTATGAGTTGCATTTAAATTGCTTACTTTTATGAAATAACCATTTCCGTCTCCACCGTAACAATAATTAGAATCACAAGATAATGAATCTATCTGCGTTGTACTTGGTCTGTTAGTATTTCCTGTAGTTACATTGTAAGTGTGAACTCCCGAAGTTTTATTTATCTTGAAGAAATAACCATTAACATCTCCCTGATAACAAAAATTATTATCACAAGCTATAGGAGAAGTTATCTGAGCATTTCCTGGTCTGCTTAAACTTCCGGTTGTTACATTGAATATTTGTGTTCCGTTTTTCTTGCTTAATTTAAGGAAGTAACCAGCATAATCTCCTGCGTAGCAATAATCACTATCGCAATAAATTCCTGCATAAATTCCACTTGTGCTTGTAGTTGCCCTGATTGTTAAATTCCAAATCAATCTATTCCACGAACGAAGAGGAGAATTATCTACACTATCATTTGCATAAACACTTACACTTATTGTATCTCCTGCATTTTTGCTTGCATTCAAATAAGTTGTTGCAAGAGTTCCAGATTGAACATTTGTTAGACTATCATTCTCTACATTCACTCCGTTGACATACCAAGTAAAATTCAGCGTCGCACTATCTGAATCAGAATCGTAATAATAAGCGTTCACACTTGTAGGAACATTTGGATATGAAGGAGGATTAATCTGAACAAAAGTTATATTTGGAATTCCATTTGAAATTGTAACCTGTGAACTGTTAACTCCAGCTCCATAAACATTTTTATCATAAGGAACAACCCCACATGTCCAGTTATCGTACTTGGTTAAATTTCTATAATAAAGAGAAGTATTTGTTGCAGTTCCGTTGACAACATCAAGAATATAACTTTGATTAACAGCAGTATTTTTGTACCAGGTTACATTTGCAGATAAAACATCTCCTGCTTTTCTGAATTTGATAAGGTAACCATTATTTCCTCCATAACAATATTCAGCGTCACAGGACAATCCATAAACGGCATTTGTTGTTGGTCTTACAATATAATTAGAAGTTCTATTCCAAAATTGTTGAACTAAAGAAGCACTGTTTGAGTTATTTGTTTTAAGTAAATATCCGTCGCCGTCAACACCATAACAAAAGTCAGAATCACAAGATATAGAATAAACTGCATTTGTTGTTGGTCTGACGATACTTCCTGTTACAATATTCCAAATGTATGTTCCGTTATTGTAAGCCTTAAGGAAGTAACCTCCAGAATCTGCCCCATAACAATAATTAGAATCGCAATATATTCCATAAATAGGATTAGTTGTTAATTGTGTACTCCAGTTTGTGTCTCCAGAAGTTTTATTGAACTTGATAAAATAACCTCCTCCGTCAGAAGTAGAACAAAAATCAGAATCACAAAATAATCCATAAACAGTATAAATACTTTTTTGCATAGTATATCCTGCTGTAGTATTCCAAATGTGAACTCCAGAAGTTTTGTTTACTTTAATGATATAACCTTGACTGTCTCCAGCATAACAATAATCAGTGTCATTACAATACATCGAATAAATCTGGTCCGTGCTAATCATTCCAAATCCTCCGTCGGTCTGGTTGTAAATTGCAGTTCCACTCGTTTTATTTATTTTCAAAAACCATGAATCACTACCATTCCATGTTCCTGCATAACAAAAATTTGTATCACAAGAAAATCCTCTTGTTCCAAAAGTAGTTACTCTTCTGCTATTTCCATTTGTTCTGTTATAAATTTGTTGCCCAGAAGTTTTGTTTGCCTTAAGAAAATAACCGCTTGCATCAATTCCATAACAATAATCAGCATCACAATCTATCTTGCTAGAAATTATATCTGGTGAAAGCTGAACATCAGTATCCCAAATTGCTGCAGCATCAAGATCAGTAATTGTAAAATTACAGCTTAAGTTCTGAGTTCTGTCTAAAGAAGTTGGAGTTAAAACAGGGGTTGTCGTCGACGGAGCAGAGTTAGTTCCTCTAATTATTCTTGTTTCAGTTTGGTTATAATTTCCATATAAATCTGTTGCCTTAACATAATAAGTATATCGAGTAGAATTTTTTAAACCAGACTGATTAATCAAAATGTTCCATAAACCATTACTAAGATTAGTAAGCGTAACAGTAAGATTAATATCTTGATTAGAAATTGCAATATTATCTACCTTTGCCATATCTGCTCCAGAAGAATTAACTAAGTCTTTTGCATAACACCAAGAAAGATCATGTCTTCCAGAGGTATTTACATAATAAC
>DAHXOU010000021.1 GCA_027364705.1 Nanobdellota archaeon | reverse complement strand
ACCCGAAGGGAAAGACGTATGCCAGTTAAGGCATTCTCTCAATTAAGAGAGGAACAACTCTCAACCCGAAGGGAAAGTCGTGATAAGGCCGAAGCCTAAATAGCAATCCGCTGCAATACCACTATGCGATGTGGGCATAGATAATTATCTTTATTTCTTAGGGAATTTAAAGTTTGTTATTCCAAAAAAATTTAAATACTTAATTCTGATTAAATTATAAAAGAGGAAGATAATGAAATTGTTTAATCATTCTAGAAAACGAAATAATAAACATAAAAGTATTTTGAATCATACTCTAAAAATTTTAATCATTTCTGATATTTTTGTATTCAGCGGATTGGGTTTAATCGGTCCGATTTTATCCATCTTCATCAACGACAATCTTGTTGACGGAAGTATTTTTGCAGCAGGTCTCGCTAGTACAATTTATCTTTTAACTCAGGCAATTTTACAGATAGTTTTTTCCTACAAATTTAATCCAAAAGATAGATTATGGATGTTAAAAGTTGGAACAGCAATCATGGCATTTGTTCCTTTTGGTTACATTTTTTCAACGCAGGTTTTTCATCTTTATATTATAGAGTTTGTTTGGGGAGTCGGAGCTGCTTTTGCATATCCTTCGTGGTCAAGCTTGTTTACAGCAAATCTTGAAAAAGGAAAGAGAGGACTTCAGTATTCTATATACTCTTCTGGCGTCGGAATTGGAACTGCAATTACCGCAGGAGTTGGAGGTTATCTTGCTGAACTAATAGGATTCGAATGGGTATTTGCAATTACTGGTGCAATTGCGATCACTGGATTATTATTTTTATTCCAATTGAATAAGAAAATTCTAAGGAAAACTTAATATGAAGAAAATCTCAATCGGATATATCTTCAACGAAGCAAAACTAAAAACCGAAGATAAACTCTTTAGGGAATTAGCTAAGAAGAAAGGCATAAACTTAATTTTAATCAACACAGATAAGTATCTCACCGAAGAAGATATTGAAGATAAAATAAAACAATGTGACCTTCTTTTTAATAATAGCACAGAAGATATTTCTATGGAAATTACAAAAACAATTGAAGAGCTGGGAAAAAGAGTGATAGAACCATCTGAAAAATTTTACTATTTCGAGGATAAATGGATGTTTTTCCTTAAATGTTTTAAGCACAATATTCCGACATTGAGAACAATACTTCTTTCAGAAAATATTCCTATCGCGAAAAAAGAGTTACTTGCTTTTGGTCACTGGCCTGTAATTTTGAAAAGAGTTCAGGGAAATAATGGAGAATATGTCGCAAGAGCACAAAATACTAGTGAAGCAGAAAAAATTATGAAACGATTTTGGAAAAAAGGTTCTGAAAGGTTGGCTATAATTGCTCAAGAGTTTGTAAGTTCTTTAAGTTACAGAGCTACTGTCATCGGAGGAAAGATTGTTCAGACTGCAATTCGGCCTGGCCATGGCTGGAAAAAAACAGGAAACCATTCAAATCATATTGGGAAATTTAAAGTCGATAAAGAACTGGAAAAAATAATTAAAAAAACCGTTAAGGTTTTTGGAATAAGTGTTTGTGGAATAGATTTCTTAAAAAAAGATGGAAAGTGGTTGGTCTTAGAAATTAATGCACAGCCTGGTTTGGATTTTTTCCTTAACGACAGAAAAAGATTAGTTGGAGAAATTCTGGACTTCTTAGCTAAAGAAGCAAGAAAAAGATAATTATCTAATATTTTCCTCTGAATAAAGTTTCTCGATCTTTTTTATCTCGCCAAGATTAATCTTTGAAACTATCAATCCTTCTTTATTTACAATTTCTTTAAGGATTTTCTGTGGAGACACAATTGCAGAATATGAAACTCTATCTTTTCTTTTTGTTACGGGATTTATCAGCCCGACGAAAAATATATTTTCAAAAGCTCTTGTTCTTATCAATGCTCTAAGCAAATCTGTTTCTTCTTTCCTGTGATTTTTGTCATAAGCTTTTTCTTCATAGCACCAGAATGCGGGACAGAAAACAATTTCTGCTCCTGCTTTTTTCATTTTTTTAAACAAATCCCCAAATGCCAAATCCCAGCATACAGCAATTCCTATCTTTGCAAAATCAGTATTCAAAACTTTTATTCTTTTCCCTGGATAAATTCCGTCGCTGTCTCCGTAAAGATTTATTTTCTTATAACTCCCTTTTATCTTTCCTTCTCTGTCAATTAATATTGTCAGATTGTAAGGTTTCCCCTTCATGATAAAATCCTCAGTAATCAGACACCAGATAGAATTTTTCCTGCACTCTTCTTTTATTTCTTTTACAAATTTATCATCAAAGTGAAGCGTTTTTACTCTTGTGACAACAGACTCGGGGAAACAGATAATATCTGCTTTTTTCTTTTTAGCAAGCCGAATAAATTGTTTTATTTTTTCAACATTATTGTTTTTATTAATGTCATAATACTTAATCTGAGCAAGAGCTACTATCGGACTTTTTCTCACCTTTTTTCTCATATCTAAAATAATCTCAATTAGTTTAAATATTTTCTCGATAGAAACTTTTAAAAGATTGTAAACTTGTATATTTTTATAGCGGGGTGGAGCAGTCTGGAGTGCTCGTCGGGCCCATAACCCGAAGGTCGTGTGGTTCAAATCCCACCCCCGCTATTCTAATTAATTTTAAAAACCATACATTCTCTATAGGGTTATGTTAATCCTCGGAATCGACGACGCTGGAAGAGGCCCTGTTATTGGACCAATGGTTTTAGCAGGCTGTCTTATCGACGACAAAGTTGAATCTGAATTAAAAAAATTAGGTGTGAAAGATTCAAAACAGCTAACTCAGAAGAGAAGAGAATTCTTATCTGAAAAGATTAAGGAACTTGCAGAAACTTTCGAAATTGTCCTTGCTCAGCCAGATGAAATTGACGGTAAAAATCATGACGGAATAAATCTTAATGCTCTTGAAGCAATCAAAATGGCCGAAGTAATCAATAAAGTAAACAAGGGATTTACAAAAATAAAAGTAATAATTGACTGCCCATCTGTCAGTATAGAAAAGTGGAAAGATTATCTGAAAACAAAAATTCACAATTTATCTAATCTTGAAATCGTCTGTGAACATAAGGCAGATGTAAATCATATTTCAGTTTCAGCAGCTTCTGTTTTAGCTAAATGCGTCAGAGAAATTGAGATGGGCAAACTAAAAGAACAATACGGAACTGAAATTGGTTCAGGATATTGCTCAGACCCTTCTACTATGAAATTTCTGCAGAAACATTCACAGACTTACGGAGACAAAGGAATATTCAGAAAGACTTGGAGTACATGGAAAGATGTTTGCTCTATGGCCGAACAGAAAAAATTGATTTAGTCTATAACCTTTAAAAAATCCGATTTCTTTCTATTAAAATGCTCTACATAAAAAAATTAACAATGCAGGGTTTCAAGAGTTTCGTAAGAAAAACCGAAGTCCCTCTCGCTCCTGGAATTAATGTTATCGTGGGTGCAAATGGAAGTGGTAAAAGTAATATCTCTGATGCACTTTGTTTTGTCCTCGGAAGATTATCTATCAAATCAATGCGTGCGGCAAAAGCAGGAAATTTAATTTTTTTGGGAAGCAAAGCAGCAGCACCTGCAAGAGAAGCAATTGTTGAAATGGTTATTGATAATATGGACAGAGTTTTTTCAATTGACCAGAATGAAATTTCAATAAAAAGAATAGTTAGAAAAAATGGTCAGAGCATCTATAAGATAAATGAAGAGATAAGTACAAGACAGGAAGTTCTATCTTTACTTGCGCAGGGAGGAATAGATCCTAATGGTTTCAATATTGTTCTGCAAGGAGAAATTCAAAACTTTGTAAGAATGCAACCTGAAGAAAGAAGAAAGGTTATCGAGGAAGTTTCAGGAATTTCAATTTACGAAATGAGAAAAGAAAAATCAATTTCAGAATTGGAAAAGACAGAAGAAAAATTAAAAGAAGTTACAGCAATCCTTCGTGAAAGAACAATTTACCTTAACAATCTTGAAAAGGAAAGACAGCAGGCTTTGAAATTTAAAAAACTCGAGACCGATGTTAAGAAATTTAAGGCAAGTATAATCTATGGGGATATAGTAATCAAGAAAAAAATTCTTGAGGATATCAACTCAAAAGTTTCTTCTAAAAATAAAGAAATAGAAAAAGAGAAAAAAATAATATCCGAATTTAAGGCGCTTATAGAAAATATTGAATCTAAAATATCTTCGATAAATCAGACAATTCAGAAATCTACAGGGCTGGAACAGGAACGGCTTAATCAGGAAATTGCAACTATTCGTGCAGAACTTGCGGGAGCAAATGTTCGTCTTGAAAATTTTGAAAATAAAATCTCATCTATCTCCAAGGGCAAATCTGAACTTCAGGAGTCAATAAGAAATCTCGACCTTAGTATGAAAGATTTGCAAAAGCCATTGTCAAATGTTAAAAATCAAAAAGAAATAGAGACTAAAAAACAGGAGCTTGAAAAACTTGAAGAACAGAGAAAAAGATTCTACACGATAAAATCGGAATTGAAATCTCTCAAAGACAGAATTCAGGATAAGAAAAATTTCCTTAATTCTTATACCAATGAATCTGAATTTTTGCTAAAGCAGATTAAATCTATTTCTCAGGAACTTTTTGATTCAAAAATAACTCCTGACAAAATCGACCGACTGAAATTGGCTGTGGCAGAAAAGAAAAATATCTTCCTTGAATTGGCCAAAAAAGAAATAGCTCTGGAAAAAGTTTCTGGAGCAAACGAATATGAAATTGATAAACAGAAAAAAATGATTGAAAAAATTTCAAAGATGGATGTCTGTCCTCTTTGTATGAGTAAAATAACAAAAGAACATCTCGATTCTATGCACAAAGAACTTCATGAAAAAGTCACAACACTAACTAAAGAGATAGAAAATTCTGATAAAGAACTTAATGAAATTTATGATAAAAGAAAAGTCCTGAATCAGGAAATAGAAGATTTAAACGCTGAAATCTCAAAAGGAAATTCTGACCTGATGAAACTTTCTAATATTAACGAAAAACAAAATCAGATAAAATCTGTTCAGGAAAAAATTGATTATACAAAAGGCGAACTTACTGAACTTATGAAAAGAGAAAAAACTCTTGAAAATTCGTTTGATGAGAATTCAAATATTGAACAGAAATATGAGACTCTGAAAGTTGAAGTTCAGGAAATTTCTCTTCGTAGTCAGGAAAATATGGATTCAGAAATTTCCTTCAAGCAGAGAGAACTTGAAAGAAGCAAAATTTCATTCAAGCAATTGTCGAGGGAAGAGGAAGATTTGAATCTGGAAATTAAGGAAATAAAAAAGAAAATTCACGACAAAGAAGACCTTCTCGAAAAAAAGAAAAAACAGGAACAGGAACTTGTTGAGAAATTCCAGAAACTTATTTCAGAGAGAGATTCTCTTCAGAAAAAAGTTAGAGACAATGAAGTTGAAACTGCAAGAAAACAGAATATTGTTTACAACTTTGAACAGGAATTAAACAATCTGAAAATCGATATAGCAAGAGTCAGTGCCGAGATTGAAAATTTAGAGACAGAAATGCTGAACTTCCCCGACATTGAAATAATACGAGCAAACAAAGCTTTCCTTTCAGAGAAACTCGCAAAAACTCAGGAGATACTTTCTCAGATTGGAAATGTAAATCTTCGTTCTCTTGAAGTTTATGATTCTATTAAAAAAGAATATGATTCTATCAACGAGAAAACTGAAATTATCATAAAAGAAAAAGAAGGAATTCTTAAGATAATTCATGAAATTGATATCAAGAAAAGGAAAACATTTTTGCAAACACTCAGTTCTGTCAATGAAATTTTCTCAAGAAATTTTTCTCAGCTTAGTCAGAAAGGACAGGTTTATCTTGAATTAGAAGATAAGAAAGAACCGTTCAACGGTGGAGTTAATATCGTCGTGAAAACAGGTCACGGAAAATATTTCGATGTCAAATCACTTTCAGGAGGAGAACAAACACTTGTAGCTCTTTCATTAATCTTCGCAATTCAGGAACTAAAGCCATATTATTTCTATATCTTCGACGAGATAGATGCTGCTTTAGACAAAAGAAATTCCGAACGTCTTGCAGATTTGCTGAAAAGATATATGCAGAAAGGACAATATATTGTAATTTCTCACAATGACGAAGTAATCGCAAACGCAACAAATCTCTACGGTATCAGTATGCACGACGGAGTCAGTAAAATGGTCAGTTTGAAAATGAATTAACTCCTTAATATATGATAAGTTTTATTTGCAATTGATTCAAATAATTTCTTGAAAATCCTGTCTCCGCCAAGTTCAATTTGTCTGACTGTAAAAATTCTTAAAGAATCAGGATTAAAATCATAATCATCAATTATATAATCTAATTCTTTATTTTCAAAAAATCGAAATACTCTTTGTTCATCTTCAAAAGGTTCTTTTAGTTCTGTCGGATAATGCTCTTCAATTTCCAGCCCAAAAACATCGGGGACTATTTTTATCTTGTAGAATAAATGCTTGTCAAATTTTTCTTTTTCATCTGTTCTGACATTATAAACTCCAACAGAGGAATCATTTCCTGACAAAATCATTTTGCTGTTCTTTTTAACTAGATTATCGACGCCAGTATCCTGAATCTGTCTGATTATATAATTAACATCATTATCTTCCTCTTCTTCGCTTAAATTTAGTTCTTCTATTCCTGTCAATGAACTAATCAGACCCATTTTTAATCTCTGATATCTCCCGCCTTTTTTCATTGACCCAACAGAATCATAGAGAGTCTTAAAACTAGGATAAGAAAAATTCTGTCCTCTAATATAATCATAAACAATATCTATCGGAACAACTGGTTCTGTATTTTCATTTGTCATTTTATTTTTCGAGATAAACATCTAAAACGCAGTATTCTTTAAATTTGCAATAAATTCTATTAAACTCTTCCCTGCCTGTTATTCTCATATTCTTAAAATCAATTCTGTCAATAAGAAGTTCAAGTTCATTAAACTCTTCCTTTGAAATTTTCTTTTGAGCATACATGTTCGTAGATTCCATCATACAGCCGATAATTCTTTTTGTAAGTATATCATCAACTTTTATGGTTATTTCTTCATCGCTTCTATCCCTTTCTAAATTTAGCATAGAAAAAACAAGCGGTTTGTATATGTCAGCTATTTCCTTTTTGTCAGTTTTAGAAAGTTCGTCAAATATGACAAGTGCGCTAAAATATTCTTCCTCATTTGCAAGTTCTTTCCCCAAAGAAAATTTTTTTTCAGAAGAATAACCTTTTACTTTTTCTCTGACATTGCAGACTATCTTATTGAATTCATCATCGGGGTCTGAACTCATAACATACCCAAACATTTCTTCAAAGTTTTTGTAATCTGTCATTTTAATTTATCAAATATTTTTTCTGCCATAACAATTTTACCAATATCCTTGTTGCAATTTATCGCTTGAAGTTTTACATATTGACATATCATACAAATCAATACATTTTACTTTTTCTTTCCCATAGATATTGACTGCTTCACAAAAGTAACATTCACTAGTCTTGCTTCTACGAGCAAAATTGCGATTTTTATCTCTGCAGTTTGTATCTCCGTCAAAAATTTCTCTATTTTCTTCTGTCATTTTAATTCTCCCATCTCTTTTTCCTCAGAGTTCTGTTCGGTTTAAAATAAAAAATAAAAAAAGAAAAATAAATCGCTAATACTTATTTATTTAGTAGTAGCTTTCACCGAACTCTTCTGTTTTCTGTGGTTTCTTTGTTATCAAAACAACAAGAACAACTAACAATACCAAGAATACTATTGACAATATAACTGTCAATACTAAAACTGGACTTGTTAACTTAACTCCTGCTTCTTGATTTGAGCCGCTGAATTCAACAGTGCTTAAAACAGTTTCACCAGAGTAAACTACAACATCGAATTTGTAGTCACCAGTAGGAACTGCGATAGCAACATTCTTGCTTTCACCAGCTGGAACAACAACAGTAACAGCTTCTTCATTGTATTTAACTGTGTAAACCTTTAATTGGTTTGTTGGGTTTAATACAACTAAGTCATTTCCTGATTTCAAAGCGATATCAGAAACGCCGTTTTCTATTGTTACTTCTTTCTTCACAGTGTTTGTTGTTTCATCATTCTTCACTTCAACTACAACAGTGTAAACTCCAGACTTAGCGTTATAAGGAACGTCCAAGTTAAGTTTAGCACTTGCAGTGTCAGTGTCGTCTTCATCAGAGCAATCTACTGAAGTTACTAATTCGTCATCATCGTTATATCCGATTTTGCAAACTTTGTCTTCAAGAGATACAAGATCTCCAAGATATCCTGATTGTTTGATGTTAAGTTCTGGTATTGATACAGTAACGTAAACGTCATCTGCATCATTGTATCCAACATTTTTCAATACAACTTCAACTGGCATTGTTGTACCAGCTACGATTGCATTGCTTGTTGTTACTGACTTAATAGAGAAGTCGTATGAAGGTCTCTGAACGTGTAAAACGTAATTGTCTTCAGTTGCATATTCTGAATTCCAGATTTTAACAACTAAATCAACGTGTCCGCTTACATCGTCTTTAAGTTCTGAAGGAACCTTTAATGTTAGTTTTCTAACATAAGTGTTTCCGCCATCTTCAACATCGAATTTTGAAGTAGTAGCAACTACATCATCATTCTCGCCTTCAAGAGTTACTTTCATCTTTACATTAGATGCATCAACATCTGCTGTGAAAACTACTTTAACTTCTATTGTATCGCCAGCAATGACACTTAATGGGTCTACTGCTTCTGCAAGTTCTGTAACGCTAACGCCATCAACATAAACATTGTCGATAGATGCAATATCTGCTTCAGCAGCGCTAATTGAACCAGCTACTAACAATACACTTGCGATTAACAAAAAAGAAACCAAAATGTTTTTGTTCATTTTTATTTTCTTTCTATCCATTTTATTTAATTGCAGAAAACTATTCGTTTCCTGTAAAAATATCACCTGAAAATCGTTTATAAACTTTATTGTGGTAACAAAAAATGGTTTGTTAAAAAACAACTAAATGTGACTCACAGCAAGTTAAAAATTTTCAGTCCAAGTACAGAATCCTGAATTGTCGACGGAGATTCGTTAATTATTGTGATATTTTTATCTTTCGGAAGTTCAGAAAGTAATTTTCTCCATTCTTTTTCCGAAGTTTCTTTGTGGTTTTTCTCGCCTTTTTCTCCATATTCTATACCTGAAAAATGAATGTGCAAATCTCCTAAATTTTTGAATTCACTAAGTGTTTCTTTTACCTGATAACTCTTGTATCTTGCAAGGACATGAGCAAAATCAATACAGAAACTGCACCCTGTTTCCTCTGATAATTTAGCTATTTCTTTAATCGTTCCAAAGACATTCACTTTTCCCATTACTTCAGGAGCTAATTTTGGAGTATAACTTTCCTTCTTTATTTCCTCTTTCATTTCTAAAATTGCTTTTTTGATATTTTCATAAGCTTCGCCTTTTTCCATTCCTCCATAAAATCCAGGATGAAAGACAACTCTATGTGCACCCATTAAAGTTCCTATTTTACAACAGTCAAGAATTCTCTTTTTACTCTCTTCAATTTTCTTTTTCTCTTTGGAATTTAGATTAATCCAGTAAGGAGCATGAATGCTAAGTTTAATTCCTAACTCCTTTGCTTTATTTCCTATTTTAATTGCATCTTCTTTTTCCTTGATGTATATACCATAAGTGAATGCAATCTCACATGCCTTCAAACCAAGCTTGTGATACATTTCAAGATTAGAAATTGCTTCCTTGACTTTTCCAATTCCTGCAGGTCCGAACTTTATCATCTCAGTAAAATTGTTTTCAAAAGTTTAAAGAAGTTTTGAAAAAGACATTTAGAGTATCAGGCGTGACCACAAATTTAAAGGGAAGGTTAAACGAAGGAAACCGATTAGGTGTCTTCGTAATATTTATAAATTAAAGTATATATCACATTATATGAAAGAGGGATTTAACAGAATCGGTTTTCTTGGGTTCTTAGGATTCTTAGGATTTCTTGGATTTTTAGGTAATACAAATTTGTATTTCTTATTTTTCCTGTTCTTCCTATTTTTCCTTGGGATGCTTACAAAAAATAAAAAGAAATAACTAAATGAAAACCTGATCGAAGGTAAAGGTTGTAGGAATAGATTTTATTCACAACGCATTAGTTGGTTGAAAAATTAGTCAATTCTATCTAAAGATAAATAATATTCTTCGTCGAGATAACATAAATAATCTGTTGGGCAATGTCCTGGAAAAATAAACTTGAAACCTTCCCCTTCTTTTTCAAAATTTAAATTTTTTGCATTGAAATATGCAGCAGAAGTTATCAAATCAAAAATCATGTCTATTCTTTCAATATCTTTTGGCTCTACTTTTATTTGTAAGGGCATGCTAAGAACATAAATGATTATTATTTAAACTTATTTAATTCGTCAAATTACAAATTTAATGAGTAGATTAAACGAAAGAACTCGAAGTATCTTTTCTTTACAAACTTAGCAATTTAATAGTTGTATTTGTTGTTGCAAAATTCTTTGCTACAATAACTTTAACGCCTATCTCTTCTGCAGAATTAATTATAGAATTTGTCGCTGTTCCGTCGATAACGATTACTGTTGGTTTGTCTCTCATTCTGTGCAATGAACTTGCAAGCATTTTTACAGAAATGCTTTTTATTTCATTTAATTTATCATCGATTAGAATTGCTTTATCGCTTCCTTCATTTTCTTTTTTTATTTTTTTTAATTTATCTTTTTCTTCTTCACCTAACTCGAATTTTATTTCCTTTACTTCTTCTCTTGTTTCAAAATTTCTTTTATTTCGGTCCTGAGACCCAGAAAGGAATTCCTTTACAGGAATTCTCTTTCTAAGGTTCATCAGAATCTCTTTGCCTGCAAGCTCTTCAACTTCTTTTCCGTCTGGAGCTACGGCAACGTATGTTACATTTGCATTTTCAGCGACGTTTTGAACAATAAGTTTTCCGCCTCTGTCTCCGTCGACAAATAATGTTATTTCTTTAGTCTGGCTCAACTCCTTAATTTCATCAGGGAGTTTTGTTCCATTCATTCCTATAACATTATTGACTCCGTTTCTTATAAGATTAACAACATCTGCTCTTCCTTCCACAACAATTAATTCTTTACCTGAAATATCTCCGCATGGAAGTTTGTTAATTCCATACTCTTTTACTCCAGCAATTTTTGCAGAATCCTTGATCTCTGCAGAAATTTCTCTTGAATCAGTTTTGCCCTGGATTTCTAGCATAAGTTTTTTTGCTCTTTCAACAATGTAATCTCTCTTGCTTCCTCTGACATCTTCAATTCTTTCGACTTCAATCTGAGAATCACAAGGTCCGATTCTTTCTATTGTTTCAATAGCAGCAGCAATCAAAGTTGTTTCACTTTGGTCAACAGCAGTTGGAATTTTGATAACTCCGACTGTCTTTTTTCCTTCTTTGTGCAAATCAACTTCAATTCTTCCAATCTTACCTTCTTTCTGGAGTTCTCTCATTTCGAGTTCAGCTCCCAAAAGTCCTTCAGTCTGTCCGAAGATGGCTCCGATTACATCGGGCTTTTCTAAAGCGCCCTCTGCTGAAAAATTCGCATGTATCATATATTTTATTGATACTGGACTTATTTTTGCCATTATTATTTTTCCTTTGTTTATTTATTTGAAATCGTATGATTTCAGAAATATCCTATTACAAATTATACTTCGTTTACTTCCCTTCAAAAATGAACTAGGAAATGTGAATGTGAATGTGATATAATCTATAATTGAATAGATATTTCTAAAATATGAAAGAAAAAGTGGTTTAAAAACTTTGCTTAGCACTCGTTATTTTGTAAGATATCCTGCAAAAGTATTATTGCAATTAACCAAAGAAGTAGTTCCGCTATAAACATAAGGAGCACCACAAGTTCCTGTACATGAAATAGAACCATATGCATTACAACCTGGATTACCACTACATACATCACAAATTGTTGTAATACAAACAGGTGAAAGACTTAACGTTCCTTTACCAACACAATAATTATTTGTAATATTATAAACTGTTGGACCCCAGCTATTTACACAAGTCCCGCCCAAACATAATTTTCCTGTAGTTATGTTAACATCTCCAGAGGGAACAACAATTCCTCCTGCAAAATTAATTTCTCCAATACTATGTCCAAAATTAGAAGGATTATTTGTTCCGTAAGCATAAACTCCCGCAGCAATTAGTGCAAGAATACTTAAGACTACAAAAGTATAAATCAGTTTATTCGATAAATCAATTCCTCTTTTTTTCTTTACCATATTTATTATAATATCTCTTATCTTTTAAATTTAACCTGTAAGATTGCTTTTGCAATTTGTTCCAAAGCATAATTTTCCTGCTGTAATATTTAAATCTCCCGATGGAATAACAAATCCGCCTGTAAAATTAAATTCTTTTGCAGTGTGTCCAATTGTTGCGGGACTGAAAGTTCCGTAAGCATAAACTCCTGCAATAATTATTAATAAAATTCCCAGAGTTATTAAAGCATATTTACTGCGATTTGAAAGAATAATCTTTTTTGCCTTCACCCTTCTTTTACTCATAGACGTTATAACTTAAACTAACTTTTAAATATTTCCTATTTTGCTTCTCATAGCCATATATTGCGGCATCATTCCTAGTTCTTTGTAAAGAGAAAAAAGTTTTTTATTAATTTCTCCTTTTTCTTCCTCGGAAATGTTTAGTGTTAAAAGTTTCTCGTAAGTTTTTACTGCAAGACTTCTCCTTCTTTCTTTTTCGTAAATGCCTGCCTGATTTTTGTAGAACTCTTTTATTGAATTCATAATTTTAGGTCGCTCGCTCGCCTTAACATTTGCTATAATTTTTTTTATTGAATTCTCTGCTTTATCAAAAAATCCTGCTCTGATATAATCCTCAGTTTCTTTTATAAAAAAATTTGCCTTTTCAGTCATTATCACTGCGATTTCCGCAAGCTTACCATTGATATCTGCAGCTTCTGCAAACATATTTCTTTTTTCATAAATTTCTGCAAGTTTTATGTAGATAAATTTTCTTATGTCTGTTGGAAGATTTTCTTTAGCAAATCTTGTAATATTATCAATAAGAACATAATCTCCTTTCCCAGCAAGTTCTTTTTCAATTTCAACCTTGGTCATCTCTTTTCTTAACATTTTATAACTTCTTCTTAAGAATTCTCAGAATTTCGTCCAAGTTCTCAAAATCGTTTAAACTATCTATCGGAACTTCAAAATGAATATTTTTTCCGATAATAGAAACTACGAACTTACTCTCTCTTTTTTCCATTTTATCGTCGGTCATAATTAGGATAATAAAATCTGAGTTTAAAAATTTTTATTTAGGCGAATATAACAATTAATTTTTAAGAATAAATCTCCGACGGCAAATTAATCAATTTTTAAATCAAGAGTATTCTTTCTCTTACTTCTATCATTAATATATTTTTCAAGACCAAGTACTATTCCCATCATTTTCATATTTTCTCTTTTCATCATTTCAGAATAATCTTTTATTACTTTATGCAGCGGTTCTTTATTGACAACTACTCTTTGATAAATTTCTTCAAATTCTGTTGGATACTTATTAATCATTTTATTATAACAAAAGGTAGAATTAAAAAATAGAAATTATTTCTGCTTTGTAATTTCCATACAAAGACCAGCAGCAACTGTCTGTCCTGCGTCTCTTACTGCAAACTTTGACATATAAGGATTTTCCTTTTGAGTTTCAAGACATAAGTTTCCTTGTGGTTTTATTCTTACTTTAGCAGTTTCACCATTCTTAAGGAAATCTGGATTTGCTTGTATAACTTCCATAGTTGCTGGATTAATTTTAGCAATTAATTCAACGAATTGGCAAGGAACCTGAGCAGTGTGAATATGGAATACTGGTGTATATCCTTTAGCTAACACTGTTGGGTGATTTATTACTGTGATTATTCCGATAAATTCTTCAACTACAGGAATTGGTCTTGCAGCGTCGCAGATTACATCTCCTCTAGCCATATCTTTCTTTCCTGCTCCTCTTACATTAACTCCAACATTATCTCCAGCTAATGCTTCAGGCATAGCTTCATGATGCATTTCAATTGTTTTTATTTCTCCAGGAACTCCTTTTCCAGTTCTTCCTGGTAAGATTATAACTTTCTGTCCAACTTTCATAATTCCTGTTTCAACTTTTCCAACTGGAACTGTTCCAATACCAGTTATTTCATAAACATCCTGAATTGGCATTCTCATTGGAAGATTAGTTGGTAATTCTGGTTGAGGGAATGCATCAATTTGTTCTATAACTGTTGGTCCTTTGTACCAAGCCATATTTGTTGATTTCTTAGCAATATTATCTCCCTTCTGTCCTGAACCTGCAATGAATGTAGTCTTTTCAACATTAACTCCAACTGTCTTTAATAAAGCAGAAACATCTTCTTTTACTTTCTTGAATTTTGCTTCATCGTAATTAACTGCATCCATTTTATTAATTAATATAGCAATATTTCTAACTCCCATTGTTCTCAAAAGCCATAAGTGTTCTTTTGTTTGTGGTTCAACTCCAGTTGTTGCAGCAACTACAAGGAATGCAGCATCAGCTTGAGAAGCTCCAGTGATCATGTTCTTAACGAAGTCTCTGTGACCTGGTGCGTCAATGATTGTAACTTGGAATTTCTGAGTCATAATCTTTTTGTAAGCTAAATCAATTGTAACTCCTCTTTCTCTTTCCTCTTTGATTCTATCCATAACGTATGCAAATTCGAAACCAGCCTTTCCGTGTTTTTCAGCTTCTTCTTTCAACTTTTTCATTTCTTGCTCAGAAACTACTCCAGAATCGAAAAGAAGTCTTCCGACTGTAGTTGACTTTCCAGCGTCAACATGTCCAACGAAAACAACATTCATATTTGGTTTTTCTTTTGCCATAGTTCATCTAAAAAAAGTTGGTTTATAAATTTTTTGTTTTTGTAAAATATAATTTATTTTATTAAATTTTCAACAGTGCTTATCTCGAGGAATGAAGCGCCGTGGCTTGGTCCGAAACTTCCTGCAACGACGATGATTAAATCTTCTTTTTTGAATTGTGCTTTTTCCATCAGAGGTATTACAAGTTCTCGGATAAATTCTCTTGTTGTCTTTTGTGTTTTAGCGAAGCTGGGATAAACTCCGTAAGACAAAGCAAGTTCTCTCATAACTTTCTCGTCGTAGCATAATGCAAAAATAACATTTTTCCCTCGGTAAGCTGAAAGATATCTTGCTGTTCTTCCTGTTGTTGTATCGACGACGATAGCCTTTGTCGGAAGCTGAAGTGAAGCTCTTACTGCAGATTTGGTTAGGAATCCGACAATTTCATTATTGATTGATTTAACTGAAGTATCGTCGTAAGAACCTTTATTTGCTTCTACTTCTCTTGCAATGTTTGACATAGTTTTTACTGCTTCAAGAGGATATTTTCCGTATGCAGTTTCTCCACTTAACATAATTGCATCTGCACCGAGATAAATTGCATTTGCTACGTCGGAAACTTCTGCTCTCGTCGGTCTTGGATTATTTATCATAGTATGAAGCATCTGTGTTGCGACGATAACTGGTTTTCTTTTTTCAATACACTTTTTGATTATTTCTCTTTGAACAATTGGAATCTTTTCAGCAGGAAGTTCAATTCCCAAATCTCCTCTTGCAATCATAACTCCATAGCAATAATTCAAAATATCGTCGATGTTATCAACTCCTTCTTGGTTTTCAATTTTAGCAATTATCTTTATTTTACTTTTTTTCTTATCCAGGATTTTCTGAATCTCAAGTAAGTCTTCTCTGTTTCTTACAAAAGAATGTGCAATAAAATCTATCTTGTTCTCTACGGCAAAATCAATATATTCCAAATCTTTCTTACTTAGAGATGGAAGTTTAATATGAACATTTGGAACATTAACGCTTTTCTTACCTTTGACAATTCCGTCATTTCTTACAACACACAATAATCTTCCGCCCTTTTTTTCAATAACTTCAAGTTCAACATCTCCGTCGTCAATTAGAATTTTATTTCCTACAGAAACGTCTTTGCTAAAATTTGGATAAGTGACGTAAATACATTCATCAGATATTTCTTTATCCGGATTTCCGTCGACAAATATTTTATCTCCTTTCTTAAGTGAAACTTCTTTGCTTGATTTGCTTGTTCTTATTTCTGGCCCTTTTGTGTCTAGGAGAAATGGAATCTTGTTTGAAACTTTTCTTACATTACTTATAACTTTTTTTGTTCCTTCAAAATCCTGGTGAGCAGTATTTAATCTTACAACATCTACTCCTTCTCCCTGAAGTTTTTTTACAAGTTCAACTTCGCAATTTATATCCGATATCGTCGCTATTATTTTAGTTTTCTTTAACATTTTAATTAATTTTTATTTAGATAAAGAGAAAATGCTTACTGGTTTTCAGCCAGTCCTTTTCTATCTCTGATTCTCTTGATAATTTCCGGAGTCAATGACTGAGGAACTTTCTCGAATAACTGATCAGATAAAGATGAAACTCCTCTTCCTTCTGTTGCACTTCTCAAATCATTACTCCATCCAATCATTTCTGCTACAGGAATCTTTGCCTTTACTGTTGTCTCTGTTTCTTCCTGATGAACTTCAAGCAACTGTCCTCTCTTTCCTCCGACTAATCTTGTAACTGTTGGAAGGAATTTATCTGGTGATTCTATAATATGAATCTGAACTGGTTCAAGCAATCCCGCATCTGCTTTTTTCATAGCTTCTGTAATTGATTCTCTTACTGCTGGATAAACCTGAGCAGGACCTCTGTGAATTGCATCTTCGTGAAGTTTAATATCGACTAAAGAAACTTTCATCTTTGTACATGGTTCTCTTGCTAAAGGTCCTTTGTCCATCATCATTTCAAATGCATCAAGAATCATTCCTATAACTTCTCCGATATGAACTTCTCCTCTTGTATCGTCGAAGAAAACATTTCCTTTGTAAATATCTCTTAAGTTTCTAATAGCATCTCCTTCCCAACCGTATTTAGGAAGTTTGTCAGCAAGTTCCTGACTTTTTTTCTTAATTCTTCCTTCAGGAATTTCTCCGCTCTTTATTGCTTCATAAATATTATCTTCAAGAGGTTCGACAGTAATGAAAAAACTATTGTGTTTATTCGGACTTCTTCCTTCTTCAGGAGTTGATTTTTTAGTTACAGTTTCTCTGTAAACAACAATTGGAGCAGATGTCTTTACATCAAGTCCTTTTTCTGTTTTGATTCTGTTTTCAATAATTTCAAGATGAAGTTCTCCCATACCTGAGATTAATGATTCTCCTGTCTGCTCGTTGATTTCAACTTTTACCGACGGGTCTTCTTTTGCAACTTGTTTTAATGTTTCAACAAGTTTAGGCAAGTCCATCATCTTCTTTACTTCAATTGATTTTGTAACAACTGGTTCAAAGATGTGTTTCAATTCTTCGAAAGGTGTTTCAGGTTCAAGTGTAACTGTTTCTCCAGCTTCTCCTGTAACTCCAGAAATTGCAAGAACATTTCCAGGACCAATCTCTTCAATCTGTTCTGGCTTTATTCCGTTGTAAATAAATATCTGTTGAATTTTCTGTTTCTTCTTTTCAAGATTAAGATAAACTTCCATTCCGTTTTTCAAAGTTCCCGAGAATAATCTTCCTGCAGAAATTTCTTTTCCCGATCTTGGTTCAATAACGATTCTAGTTATAACGAATGCAATTTTTCCTTTAGGATCACAATTTACTAAGTTCTTTCCAAATTCACTATCTAACTCTCCTTTCCAGATTTTTGGAATTCTGTATTTCTGAGCATCTAATGGATTAGGTAAATGTTTAACAGCCATATCTAAAAGAACTTCATAAAGAGGTGCGTTTTTCCAGACCCAGTCTTTCTTGTCCTGTTCGTTCATTTCATAAAGTGTAAAAATATCTTTGAATGTGATTGATTTCTTCTTCATGAAAGGAACTGAAAGCGCCCAGTTTTCTCTTGCACTTCTGAATGCAACACTTCCGTCATTAATATTAACAAGCCACTTTTCCTTAAATTCTTCTTCGGCAATCTTTGCAATTAAATCATTGAATGTCTGAATAATCTTGACAAATCTTTGCTGCATTCCTTCCGGAGTCAATTTCATTTCTTTGATAAGTCTGTCAACTTTGTTAATGAATAAAACAGGTCTTACTCTTTCTCTCAATGCTTGTTTGATAACAGTTTCTGTCTGAGGCATTATTCCTTCAACAGCACAAACAAGAACGATTGTTCCGTCGATAGCTCTCATAGCTCTTGTAACATTTCCTCCGAAGTCAACGTGTCCTGGAGTATCAATTAAATTAATTAAATATTCTTCGCCGTGAAAGTCGTGAACCATAGAAACGTTTGCAGAATCAACAGTCATCAATCTTTCCTGCTCGTCGGCGTGTTGCCATGTTGCCATTCCCTCGTCGAGGTTTCCAGCATTTTTAGCAGCCATGTAACCTGAAGCAGCAAGAAGATTATCTGTTAAAGCAGTTTTACCGTGGTGAATGTGTGCAGATGTAGCAATGTTACGAATATTTTTCTGGCTTGAGCTAAGTCTTTGAATTTTCTGTGATTGTGTTTCCTTTTCTGCCATTTTATTATAAATTTAGAATAGTTTATGAAATAAAAATTGGTTTAAAAAGTTTTGGTTAATTAATCTTCCATGTAGGATTCAAAACCTTCCTGAACTAAATCTCTAGGCACGTCAAATTTTTTCGCCCAGTTAAAATATTCCTGTTCAATAAATTTGTAATACCTTTCATCTTCAATTTCCTTCGTCAGATAAATTTTTTTCTCAATCTTTTTCCAAATCTTATCTCTGACATTTTTTCTAAGGACATATTTCAAAAATTCATGTCCGATTTCATTTGGTTGGATTCTATGTTCTATTTTCATTATTTTTTATACTCGCTCAATTTTTTATGTTTCAGAAAACTTTCCAGTCTTTTAATGTCTCTGTCAACTCTTTCATCGTCGACAACTTTAATTAAATGAGATTCTTTTCCAGAGAAACCGCACGAACATACATAATAATTTCCAGGATTTGGAATGTAATGAACTTCTTGTTTGCATTTTGGACAGACATAGGCAGTATAATTTTTTATATCCATTATCATAAAACTATATCCTCGTCGGATTTAAAAGAATTATTGTTATAACTATTAACTATCGAGCTGAATCAGCCTGTTTCTCAGATTCGTTTTTCTTTCTTGCTGCAAAACTTTCTCCGTTGTTTTCCGACGCAAGAATTATTTCTTCAGCAAGTGCTTCAGTGATTGTTTTCTTTTTGTTGAATGCTTTATCCGATGCTCCGTGAATAATCCATCTCAAAACTAAATTAACTCTTCTTATTGGAGAAACGTCAACTGCCTGAGGATATCTTGCTCCTCCATATTCGATTACTGTGATTTCATCTCTTGGTGCTGCATTTTCAATTGCTTGAACAAGAACTGCAACAGGGTTTTTTCCTGTTCTCTTCTCGATAAGCTGGAAAGCATCAAGAACTATTTTCATATTTTTAGAATATTTTCCTGTAGATGAACTCTTGATTATTTTGTGTTTTTTTCCTCTGTGACCTGCAGCAGAAAGTCTGTTCATAAGTCTTTCAACAATATTAACTCTTGTCTGTCCAAATCTCTGAACATTTCTTCCGTGACTTTTAATCAATAATTTTGGTTCAAGATTTATTGCAGATTTTAGTCCTGGGTCTTTTACTTCAATTCCTGAAATATCATACAAGTCAAAAATTTTGAAATTTATAGGGGTCTCCATCTATATCCTCCCATAACTGCTATTTTATCACTTATTTTTCTCGGAACTTCTTTTGAAATAAACACTTTTGTATATTTCTTTTCGAATATGACTGATACTTTTCCAGAACCAATTTTATAATTGATGCTATCTTTTGAATATTCTGGTTCTTGAGTTAATTTTCCTAACATAAGATAAGAACTTATTCCTATAACATCTTCTCTGTTATCGAGGGTAAATCTTCTTTCTATCATTATCTTCTACCTTTCTCAATCTTTCCCTTGACTAATAGTCTTAGGGGCTGATCATTTACTTGAATAACTTGGAATCTTACTCCAGGAATATCTCCTTTACTTCTTCCCTGCTTTCCACCGATTCTTTCAATCATAACTTCATCATGTTCATCTAAGAATTTTTGTGCAAGATTTCCTGGTATGAATGCAGTTACTGATTTTCCGTTTTTTGTAAGCTGAACTTTGCAACATTTTCTCATTGCTGAGTTTGGCTGCTTTGCTTCTTTCTGAACTTTCTGAAGAACAATTCCTTTTGCCTGATTTGCACCTTCAAGTGGGTCTGCCTTCGCATAAAGTCCAAGAGTTCTCGTACTATAATTCTTGTCCTTCCATCTGGCATCCTTTCTATCCTTCATTAATTTTTTTGCAGATTTTAATCCCATGTTATAAAATATTGTGATAAAATTACTTTTTAAATGTTATTGATAATTATTTCCTATCGACCTATTGATTCCGTCGAGCATAATTTTTTGAATATCAAATCCAAGAGATTTCATAACAAGAAGTACAACCCCCCTCATCACAAAATAAATTATCACAAAGATAATTATGATTATTAGTTTTACAGCCCATTCAGGAAATCTTGAATTCAGATGAAAATTTTTTCTTATTATTTCATCAACTTTTTTGTAAACTTTTGTTTTGAAAATAAGAAATAACAGCATAAAAATTCCGATAAAAATAATTGACTGAATAGGAATTCCGACGGCATATAATAAAACTAATAATCCTACAAAGAAAAAAATCCTAATGCAATTATTGACTTTCATATTATGATTGATTAAATATTTATTTTAAAACTTATGAATTAAATTATTCTAAATTCTTTTCCAAAGAAATCTTTCACAATCTTTTCCATTTCAAGAAGTCGTTTTTTTCCTCTTCCCATTAGTGTTGCTTTATTCTGCATATTTCCCGCAGTAAGAATTACTTCATCTCCCTTAACTTCTAAATCTTTGAATGTAACTGGTTTTACAAGTGTCTGAATAAATCCTTTAGCGTCGTAAATTCCCCTCGGTGTTGGAATTATTCTGACTTTTTTCCCAAGCATTTCTCCGAGTCTTCTGAGATTTTCTCCATCTCTTCCGATTGCTTTCATAACAAGATTTTTCGGAACACAAAAAATTATTGTGTCGTTATATCTCAAACAATATCTCGTGTTTATTCTTGTAATCTTACTAAAAAGATTAAGATATCTCATATCCTGCATATTAATTGTACTTGTAATCATCTTCAAAATCTCTTAGAATAAATGTTTTATAAAGTTTTAGTTATTATTTATTTTGATTTGAAGAATATTCTGTATTATTATCCTGTCTAGCACAATGGCAATCTTTTTCTCCAAAATAAACACAAGCTCCAATTCCAAGAACAAGTCCAAAGGTAAACATTATTGGCAAAATTGGAATTTTGTCTTTTGAATATTTCACTGAGCGATGTTTTTTATTTTTGTAAATTTTTTCAGGTTCAACTTTTTCATTAATCTTTAGAGAATAATTTTTTCTTTTGTTGAGAAAACATTCATAACTTTTAACTATCGTCGATAACTCTTTAGAAGTTTTCGTAGAAATATTTAGGTTATTTATCAAATCATCAATATTATTATGATATTTATGAACAATTTTTCTAGCTACATGTCTATGGATTCTATCTTTCTGTTCTTCTGTAAGTCCATAACTTAATTTTCCTAATGTGTTTGTCATTTTAAATTTTATCAGAACTCTTTCTCCGTAGAGGTTATGCATAATTTGCCTACTTATTCGTCTGCTCAACAACTTTCTTCTTTGCTGTTTTCTTTTCAGATTCTTCTTTCACTAAAGGTCCGATTACTTTTACTAAAAGTCCAGGAAGTCCTGTTCCTACAGGAACTGGTTGATTCAACATAATATTTTCTATGACGCTGATTAATTTGTCTTTGCTTCCTTTTATCGTCGCATTTATGAATTGTTTTCCTGGAGTTTCGAAAGTTGCTCTTGCAAGTATTGAAGATTTCTGTGCAATGATTCCCATTCTTGTAACTCCTTTAATTTCTCCTGTGTTTGTCATTGCATCTGAAACTAGTTTCAAGTGTCTTTCGTTAATATCCAAACCCTGAGTGTTAATAACATTGTAAATTTCATCCATAATTAATTGTCTTGCAACTTCTATTCCGAAAACTTCAGCTACTTCATAAAAGTCGTTTGAAATAACTCTTTCAGCGTCGACTTCTTTAAGTTCAATTATCTTTTTCATGTTTGTTCCTAAAGTCATGATTATGAAATCTTTTTCTTTCTTTACAATAAGAATTTGTTTGATTCCTTTAATTCCTGAAATTATTGTTTTCTTCAATTTTTCTTTAAGTTGATAAATTTCCTTGAAACTAAATTCTGTAGCATTCAATACAATTGTATCTCCTTTTTCTTTTGCACTGAATCCCAAATCATTCAATCTCTCGACGACAGTCTTAACAGAACTGTGAGTTTGTTTAAGTCCGTTCTTGTCAATTACTATCTCAATTGTTTTGGTTCCGAAGTTAAGATTTATTTCTGAAGAAATTTCTCTAAGTGTAACTTCTTTAATTTTTTCAGCGAAAACTTTAGCATCTTTCTCGTTGTTAAATTCTTTCTTTAAGAAAATTTCCATCTTTGGTGAAGAAGGTTTCTTTCTTGCATCAAAAATTTCTATTAATCTTGGAAGACCCATAGTAACCTGCATTTCTTGAACTCCTGCGAAGTGGAATACATTAAGCGCCATCTGTGTTGATGGTTCTCCGAAAGATTGTGCTGTTACAATTCCGATTGCTTCTCCTGGAGAAACTTCTTCTTTAAGATGAAGCTTTGAAACATCTAATCCGTCGTCTCCATATTTGTACTGGATAATATTATTGTTGCTGTCTCTTACTGTTCTATCATATTCAATTCTCAAATCCTGCAATGCATTTGCAAGTCTTCTGTATAAATATCCTGATTTCGGAGTTCTCAATGCTGTATCCATCAGTGAGTCTCTTCCTGTAACTGCTCCGAAGAAGAATTCGTCAGGTCTTAATCCTCTGATAAAAGAATTTCTGATAAATCCTCTTGCCTTAGGAGACAAGTCACCTTTCTTAAAGAATGATAATGTTCTTCCGTTGTAACCGATGTCAATTCTTCGACCCCATAACGCCTGCTGACCTACACAAGAAGCCATCTGAGTGATGTTAAGAATATTTCCTCCTCCTCCAGACATAATCATATGATTAACTGGATTTGTCTTCGGGAATTCTTTCTTTACTATTTCTCCTATCTTTGTTCTTACTTCATTTAATGTCTGAAGTATTCTAATTTCTCTTGATTCCTCGTCGGTCTTTCCTGGAATTCTTTCAAGTTCTCCTCTGTTATATTCTTCAATTATTTCTTCAGTTTTCTTTTCAGCTTTCTTAATTATCTCTTCACCTGCGTCGATAACACTTTGGTCAAGATCTAAATCTTCAACTGAAATTGTTATTCCTTTGTCAGATAAATATTTGACTCCAAGATTGAAAACTTTTCTGATTATATCGAATGTTTCATTAATTCCAACAGCTTTCTCAAGTTCTTTTATCAATTCTCCATCTTCACTTCCAAATAAAGTTTTATTCAGCTTTCCACCAATAACTTTTCCGTCTTTAATTTGAACAGAATCGTTTGAGAAATTAATCTGAGGAATTATTTCTGAGAAAATTTCAGCACCTGTAATTGTTTTCTTTGATAAGCTGTGTTCAATATTTGATCTGAAAAGCATTTGATTAACATAATCTCTTGAGAATTCTTCGTCGCCAAGAAGATAAGTTCCTGTTATCGCATCACCAATACATCCTATTAAGTTTGTATTATTCTTTGGAGAAATTAAATTTCTCTTTACATCTAAAAGAATCTTAGCTTCTGCTCTTGCTTCTTCAGTCTGAGGTGAGTGAATATTCATTTCATCTCCGTCGAAATCAGCGTTATAAGGAGCAGCAACAGCAGGGTGTAATCGGAAAGTTCTTCCAGGCAGAACTCTTACAAAGTGAGCCATAAGACTTCCTCTGTGAAGACTTGGGTGTCTGTTGAAAAGAACAACATCTCCGTCTTGTAAATGTCTTTCAACTTTGTATCCAACTGTTAATTCATTAATTATTTCTTCTTTAAGTTCAGAAGATATTTTCTTTCTCTTTCCGTCGGGTCTGATAATATAATTTGCTCCAGGATATTCTTCTCCTTGCTGGATTAATTTTTTCAACTTTTCCATATTAAGGTCAGTAACACTTTCAGCAACAGTTACAACTTTTGCAATTTCGAAAGGGATTCCAACTTCATTAATTCCAATATAAGGGTCTGGAGAAATAACGGTTCTACCAGAATAGTTTACTCTCTTACCTGCAAGATTCTTTCTTATTCTTCCTTCTTTACCTTTGATTCTTTCCATAATTGTTTTCAATGGCTGTCCACTTCTGTGTCTTGCTGGAGGAATTTTAGCGACGCTGTTGTCGAAGAATGTTGTAACATGGAATTGTAATAAATCCCATAAATCTTCTATGATAACTTCAGGAGCTCCTGCGTTAAGGTTTTCCCAAAGTCTTTGATTTGCTCTTATAATATCAGAAAGTTTGTGTGTTAAATCATCTTCACTTCTTTCACCAGATTCTAAAATAATACTCGGTCTTACAGTTACAGGAGGAACTAAAAGCATTGTAAGAATTGCCCATTCCGGTCTGCATGTTGCTGCATTAACTCCGATTTTTCTTAACTCTTCATTTGAAATATTAACTAAAATTTCTCTGACTTCCGTCGGGAAAAGTCTTGTTTTTCCAATAAAGAAACTTGTCGGTTTGTCAATCTTGACTTTCTCATGAACTTCACCACAATGAGGACATTTCTTTGCATCTTTTGCTTTCTTAGCTCTTTCACTTGCAGAATATTTTTCCAAATCTTTGTCAGAAACTAAAAGTTTTCCACAATTTCTACAGAAACATCTTAATCCAAGTTCAATTAATGGAACATATTTCAAATGTACAACAGGTCTAGCTAAATCAATACTTCCTGAATGTCCAAGACATTCTTTCAATCTTCCTCCACAAGTTCTACATCTTACTCCCGGGTCAATTGCACCAAGTCTTAAATCCATAAGTCCACCATCAACAGGATATCCGTCGATATTGTACAATTCTGGTGTAACTATCTTTGCTGCTGAAAGTTTTTTAATATCTTCAGGGCTAAGTAAATTAAATCTAATTTCTTCTACACTTTTTTTAACAGGTTTGCTTTCAATCATATTATCATTACCTCTTTACCATTTTGTTTTGCATATTCAATAAACTTATCTCTCTTTTCATTTTTATGCATTGAAATTGTTTCAACTTGAAGTGTGTCAATTAAATCTATTTTCTTGTAGCTTAATTTTTCCATCGCTTCCATTTTTTCTTCATCGAATACTTCATGGTCAAGTCTTATTACAACTTTTCCTTCCAAAGTTAATCTTTCTTGAACGCTATCATAAAAGTCTTTGCCGAAGTAAGTACGGAAAGGAATTTTAAATAAAGAGAACTGAAAATTTTTACCGTTGGCAGCCGGTTGCAAGTGGGTAATATCCGTTCCCCTAAATGGAATAGGTATATGTTTTTTGTAATTGCGGAGCGATTTTTCTCCTTTCAGATAAAGCAGCTTTTCATAATTGAAATGAGTGGTCAATGTC
>DAHXOU010000014.1 GCA_027364705.1 Nanobdellota archaeon | reverse complement strand
GGAAGATACTGACTTGAATTCTTAATAATCCCGTCACCTGTTTCATCACCCATTTGACATCCTATTCCCACGATGTTGTAAATAGGGATTGTATCTGTTGGCTTGTTATTTAATTCGTTCATGAAAATACTATCTTTACTTAAATCATTACATGATGCAGCAGGACCAATAACCGAGCAATAATCCCTAACTTTTCCCTCGACACCGTGATTTGGAACAGTTATAAAAATCGCCTTGTCAATGTTCTCTCCTCCGAAAATCTGTACGTATCTTCTTGTTACAATACCACCCATACTCTGAGCAACTATAATCACTTTGTCTTTATTCGTCTTGTACTTCACAAGTTCAATTAATTTCTTTAGTCGGATAGCATAAGTATCAATATTATCAAGATTAGAAGAAACTGTCTGCTCCTCGCCACTTGCGGTTTTATAGGTATCAAAGAAATAACTAGCAGTCATAGTAACTGGCGCATGAACTTTTCCCCACAATCCTTTCGGCTCATTTATTGAACTGATTATCATCGCACCTGCATCAATATAATTTTCTGAAGTAATCTTCTCTCTTATTAATGTAAATGAATCAAGACTATAATCCGTCGGCAAAGCCTTGTTGATACTCTGGCCGTGAAGGAATATTACAGGATAATCTTCTTTTGAACATCTATCGTCACAGCATTGTTGACATTCCCCAGAAAAACAGCAGAGAGGAGTTGGGTCATTAAGAATAATATTCGGCATTAATCTCGACGAGAAATTTGCAGTTATTCTAGGAATAGAAATGCTACTAATTTCAGAATTCAAAATACATGGAACAAGGTTTGAATTAGATTGAACATTATCGTAAAGCTGATTTGTCCTTGAAGTAATACCCGACACAAGAATTGTCTTATTTGGAAGCGAAGACTTATCTGAAAACTTATCCACGGCAGAATTAAAATCAACAACTAAATTATTTAACTCAACACATAAAACATCATTAATCCCTGACTGAGAAATTTCTCTTAATCGAGCTCCAGAATAAGTAAGATTCTCGATTAAATTATTGTAAAGAGAAATATTGCCTATTACTTCTCGATTAAAAGAATAAGAATGATTATCGAATTGTTCAATTTGTTTGGACACTTCAGGAAGAGATATTCTAAGAGAACTAAATCCCTGAAGATTCCATGAGTTTTCTAATCCTGAAAAAGAATTGTTTAACGAGATAAGAACTCTCGATAAATTAAATAATGGTGCTGAAAAATTCTCTTCAAAAGATTTATTAATTGCAGTTAAACCTTCATCTGCCTGGATAAGAAGTTCTCTTCCCGAATAAAGAATTTTCCCGACCCTGATGATTTCATCCCGAGAATAATTTTTGAATTCAATATCTTCCTGAGTAAGATTATAATTAACTGTAACCAAAATTGCCCTTGTGCTTTCTAATCCACTCGTGTAACAAAAAAGAGTTTTTTTTGCGGTGCAACTTATCTGAAAGCGATTAATAACCTGGCTCCCCTGAACAAGATGAGCATTATCTATGGTGTAATTTTTAGTTTTGGAAAAAACAGAACTAACATTTAATTTTCCGAAGTCAAGATTTTTTCCGTTGCTCACATCATCAAATTTGTAAGTGCATTGCGCCGAACAAAAAGGATTCATAAGAACAGAAATTTTGAAAGTTACTTCTTCCTGAGTATTGTTCGTAAAAAAGATATTATCTTTATCCGAAGAGATTCTTATCAGGACGTCATTTCTCAAAACAAAATTTATGTAAAGAGATAACTGAATAACAATTAGTGCTACGATGATAGCAAGAAGGAGAATTATTCCAACTACAAGAATTTTATTTTTTAATATTTTCTTGAGATGTTCTGATTTTATAACTCTTCCAATCGCGTTTATTGCAAATGAAATAAAAAATGCAGAAAGCCACGTCGCCCATGACGAACTGAAATTCATAAGAAACTTTGCATAATTAGAAAATGGAGAACCATACTGAACAAAAAACGAGATGAATAAAAATGAAGGAAGGAAACCTATCGCAAGAGAAATCAGGATTTTAATTACTGAAAATGCATTCTGGAAAAAATTATGTTTTTGTGCAATTTTCCGAATAGATTCTACTTTCTTAGAAATCTCTTTCCTCACACTCTTTTTCATAATAAGATAAAAATATTTTAATTTAAATAAGTGACGATAATTAAAGAACAGTTGCCTTGATAATTTTCACATCTTTCAAGGGTTTATCCTGAGAATTTGTTTTAACCTTTGCAATTTTATCAACTACGTTCATTCCTTCAACAACTTTTCCAAATACAGGGTGTTTTCCGTCGAGAAAATTATTATTAACTAAATTTATGAAGAACTGGCTTCCCCCTGTGTCTGGTCCTGCGTTAGCCATAGAAATTGTATATTTATTATTTTCATCAAGAGAAGTTCCTGTAAATTCATCCTCAATTTCATAACCTGGTCCGCCCATTCCTGTTCCTGTCGGGTCTCCACCCTGAATCATAAACCCGTCGATAATTCTGTGAAAAATAACTCCGTCATAAAATCCTTCTTCAACAAGTTTTTTGAAATTCCCTGCAGTTACAGGCATCTTGTCGTAAAGTGCAATAACTATCTTTCCTTCTGTAGTTTCAAGCTGAATTTTTACTGAATTATTTGCCATGTTATTAATTACAATTGCTGAGATTGCTCCAATTAAAATCAAAGAAGCTATTATAAATATTGCGAATTTTTTAGGTGAAAGTTTTTTCATAAAAATAAAAGAAAAAATTAGTTTTTATATTTTTATTCTTCCTTCCTGCCAGTCTTTCAAAATTAGTCTTGCAGTTTTGTCCTCGTCAACTTCATTTCCCTTTTTTAGCAAACCTTTTTGTCTTCCGAGTTTTTCCATTAAAATTTCTGCATCTCCGCCAGCAGAAATATTATAAAATTTTTCAAGAACAGAAGAATAATCTCTCATAATATTTGTTACAGCAACTGCTGGGTCTTTAACCTGACTGTGTGACCTTGCTCCGACTTTTGTGTTTCTCGCCATTGCCTCGATATTTGAAGTTGAATATTCTTTTTTAGGAATAACTCCAGGACTATCAATTAAAACAATTCCTGAAGTAAGATTTACTTTCTGAATTCCGTGGGTAAATCCTGCATCTGACCCAACTCCCGCAGCAGGTTTTCCTACAAGAAGATTAATCACTGAACTTTTTCCAGTATTAGGATAACCAATAACCCCGACAGTTATTTTATCAAGAAATTTATCAACAGGTTTTTCAACTTTCTGAGCAGTCATCTTAATTTTATTCCTGAGTTCTTTTCCGCCCTTTCTATCTATACATGAAACAAAAGTTTTCGGACTTAGTTCCATAATCTCTTCCTCCTTAACTTTTCTTAAATCAATCAAATCGGTTTTATTAAGGACGTAAATTATTTTTTTCTTCTGATTTTTAATTTGTTCTTCGAGTTCGGGATTTCTTGTTGCCTTGATAAAACGTGAATCCAAAACTTCAAGTATAATATCAGACATCTGGACAATCTTCTCAGCAAGAACAGGATACTTCGTCTTTTCTGTCCCTGTGAATCTTGGACGCTTCATCATCATAGAAGTTCCGAATTTTTTTCCCTTCGAAAAGCTTTGTGGATTTTTCATAGAATAAATAGTAAAAAAGAGTTTATAAAATTACAATAAAGGTTCAAAAGTTTCTTTCACACCTTCGAAGACAGGAATATTTTTACATTCGTCAACGCAAACATAAGTTATCGAGTATAAAACGCCATTTTTCATCGCGAAAATTTGGTTAGTAGTTAATTTAACTCCTTGTCTTGTTCCAGTAAATTGAACTTCTTTTCCAGTTATTTTACCGTTGTCCCAATCAGTTGTTTTAGTAACCAACAAATCAGGCATTGAAATCTTTGCACCTTCAAGAGATTGTTGCAAAGGTAAAGCCAAATCAAAACTAACTCCACCTAAAGAAGTTGCGAGAATAGTAATTGACTCCTCATCTTTATTGTTAGGAGAATAAACAAACGCAGACATAGATTCTGTTTCTTCCCAATTTGAAGCAATTGAAAAACTAAAATATTCGTGAGTTATTGTTTTATTTGTCGCGCTGTTTTTACTGAACAAGAAAATCCCTGCGATAACAAGAATTACAACGACAACTAAAACTCCTGCATATAAATATTTTTGATTAATTTTTTTACTCATATCATAAAATAGATTATCTACATTAAAAATCTTTTCAATTACAATAATTTTAAATATAAATTAACTCTTTGAAAAAAATGAAAAGAGGAATAATATTTCTGCTGATATTTGTTTCTTTAATTGCATTGGTTTCTTCTCTTCCAGTTTTTCCTCCGACAACTTGTTCACAAATTTGGGGCGGGAATTGCTGTGAAGGTCCGCCCGAATCTTTTGACAATACATTTGATAACTGCAATTATGGTGCGGGATATAATGACAGCACCAGCATAAATGAAATCTTCGTCGATAAATCTGCTTTATTCGTCGGAAATGCAATAACTATTACATGTAATGTTTTACTAAAAGACAGAATGAGAGACCTTGCTGTATCATCAAATGCTTCAACAATGGATGCTGCACCAGCCGCAGCAAACTGCCGATGTAACAATCCATCACACTTAAGCAACAAGCATTGCGCAGGAGGAAGTTTATATGTCTATTACAAAAGTCCTGCAACAGATGCTTGGGTAAGAAAATATTTTCAGTCTCCTGTAATTACCTGTGAAAATTATTCTGTAAGTTTTATTCCTGATTCAGTCAGCGGAGAACACCAAGCAAGATGTGTAATCGGTTATGACATTCCAGAAACTCCGTGCCCCAACACAACTTATTATGACGTCGATGATGTTAATTTCACAGTCTATTCTGAATTCATAAGCATAACACTAAGCAACACACCAATTAATTTTGGAAATGTGGATATGAACACAACGAAACCTGCATTAAATAATCCATTAATTATTTCAGTTGATTCAAATGTAAATTTTGATATCACAACAAAAGCAAACGGAGATTTCAGAAATGACGCAGGATATATTTTTCCAGTGAGCAATATGAGATGGGCTACATCGAATGTCGCTGCAAGACCTGTTCCTTATACACTGAACGAATCACGAGTTTATTCAAACAGAACATCAGGAAATTTTACAATGTTGCATTATCTGTCTATCCCCGTCGGACAAAGAGCAGGAACTTACAGCACAGAAGTCGTGATAACTGCAAAGAAGTATGTGTAAAAAATATTTCTTAATATAACCATTCAAATATATACTAAACCAAAGATATCTTTAAAAAATAACAAAAATTATTTTTAGTATAGAGGTGCAAGCGTAAGCTGTGCATTTCTATTTTTGATATAATTGAAAGGAGGTTAAAATAAAAAAGAAAATGAATAAAGGAATTTTATTCGTAACAGGATTAGTTCTATCTGTATTAGTGATGAGTGGATTTGTATTGGCTGCAGACCCAAGACAAGCTGAAGCAGTTGCAAGTGTAACTGTTCCCGGATATCGTTCATTAACATTAACTAATGAAGCAATTAGTTTCGGAACATTAGTTCCAGGTACAAATAATAATATGGCGGTTAATCCTCAGTTAATAGCACGAATTGGACCAGAAACAAATGTTGAAACAGACGTAAACGTACAAGCAAACAGTACTTCATTCACTGATGGTTCAGGACATACATTAAATATAGCTAACAACTTCTTTTTTGCAGGAAGATTAGACTTAGTTGCACCTGCTCCAAGCGAGTTTCAAGAGTATGCTCAGGCAAATGCGAAAGTTGCATGTACCACTGCAGCATTAGGAGGAGGAGCTTGTACAATTTGGCATAGATTAAATATACCACAAGCACAGCAAGCATCAACAGTTAGTCCTTACACAATTTCAGTTACAGTAAGTGCAACTGATTGAATCGAACCAATACCATTAAATTGTTCAACAGTTCCGACGAATTGGAATGGAACAGGACCTCGTCCGCCACCAGTTTGTCCTTATCAATAAAAACAGTTTAATGAAAAAATTTTATTTTTTATTTTTCTTCTTTTCTTTATTTAATCTTATATTAGGTGTCCTTGCTACAACAAAATATTTAAACCAACTTTATTTTTTTCTGATATGAAAAAGAGATGCAAGTCAAGTATAATATTTTCAATTCTAATTCTATCGTCGCTATTTTTATCATTAACATTCATTGACGCTGCTTGTTCTCTCGGAGCAACTCCGTTGGGTGCAGGTGCAAAAGTAAAACCAGGAACAGAAGTTCTTGTTGTGTGGAATTTTTACAATTTATACGGAGACAGAACAACACATATTTCAGTAACTAAAACAAGTGGACCAGATTGGGATATAAGATACGAACCAACTTTCCACGAGGAGCAATATGAAATTTCAGGCGTTGTTACACCAATGAATGAAAATCTTGCAGTAGAAAATAGTTCTGTGGTTCTTGAAATACCTTCAACAATTCCAGAAGGAATGGATTATGTCAAACATCCAAGTAAAGATGGATACATTCCAGTAAAGACATTAAAAATTTACATTAAAGTTCCAGCAAATGCAAAGCTTTGGGAAAATTTCGGATTCACATTTCAGGCAAAAGGTGATTGCTTCACAGAACCTGGAGCAGTAATTCCTGCAGTTGCTACAGAAATGAAAGTTAATATTACGACGACAACAGAATTCTCAGAGAAAAAAGTTTCAGATAAAAAAGGAATAATTGAATTAACTGGAGGAATTATAGGAGCAAACTTAACCACAGGATTAATTGCATTCGGTATTATTGCACTAATAATAATCGTCTTCCTAATTTTGAAGATGAAAAAGAAAGGTAAGACTAATTTTTCATACTAAATAAAAAAGAAAAGAGATGAAAAAAATTTTGATAATTTCTGGAGTCATTGCGGCAGCAATGCTGTTACTATTCTTAATAGGATATGCAATTCTCTCGGCAAGAGCAATTGAAACAACAATTCAGGTAAAAGTAACGGTTCTTCCGCTTTACAATCTTTCAATGAGTTCTGACATACAGAATAATATTATTTTCCCAAATGATAATCTGAACATCAATTTAAGATTAAGAAAAACAAGTTTAACAAACATTTCTGAAAAGATAAATGTAAGTCTGAATTACGAGTTCTACAAAGGAAAAAAATTAATCAAGAAAGGATTTGTAAAAAATATTGCACTCGACAAAATGTCAAATGAAAAAATAAATATCAAAGTTCCTTCGGAGTTCAGAGATTTCTATGAATTAAAACTCATTGCAACAAGTCCTCAGGCATCAACTGCAGGAACCGAGGAAAGATTCTATGTAAAAAGAAAATTCTTCCGATTCTAAAACTTTATATATTTTGAAAAAGTAAGAAATCCTATGAACAAAAAACAGAGGTGGTCATTGAAATATATCATTCTTGGTTTGGTGGTGATTCTTATTTTCGTTGTAGCAATAAATCAATGGTCAAGTATTTCTTTTTTCTTCTCGTCGATGAATGGAAATGTTTTATCAGTATACCACTGGTGGACATCCGCAGGTGAAAGAGCCGCTCTTACTGCGCTGACAAATATTTTCATAAACAAATACCCCGACATAATTGTTCTCCCATCGTCGTTAGTAAGCAAAAGTTCAGCAGGAGGAGGAGTTGAATTATTTAATGTATTAAAACCAATATTACAATCAGGAGAAGCGCCCGACGTTTTCCAGATGCACGCAGGATACGAAACGAGAATTTATTACAAAGCAAATCTTTTAGGCAACGTTGACGACGTGTGGGAAGCAGATAATCTCTCCGCAGTTGTTCCAAAAATAGTTCAGGTAATGTGCAAATTCGATGACCATTATTATTCAGTTCCCGTCGATATTCACAGAGCAAACATCGTCTGGTATAATAAAAAAATCTTAGACGAAAATAATATAGACCCTCTGAAATTAATGAGTTGGAATTCTTTCTTCGAAGCATGTGAAAAAATAAAATCATCAGGAATAGAATATCCAATACAATTAGGAACATCATGGACAGCCCAACACGCGTTCGACCAAATTGTTGCAAGTGAAGGAATCGCGTTTTATGAAGATTGGATAAATGGAAAAGTAACTTCAGAAAATGATTCGAGATTATTAGACGCTCTTGAAATTTTTAAGAAATATTTGAGCTATACAAATCCTGACAGCGTCGATATAGAATGGAATGTTGCAACAAGCAGAATAATTCGCAAAGAAGGAGCATTCAATATAATGGGTGATTGGGCTAACGGAGAATTCAAAGCGTCTGGAATGGAATACAATAAAGATTACGGAACATTCTTAGTCCCGAGGACAAATAGTATGTATGGTTTAGTAATTGACACATTTTCAACACCAAAAAGACCGCAACATCCTGAGAGCGCAAAAAAATGGCTCGAGGTCGCGGGCTCTAAAGAAGGACAAGATGCATTCAATCCTCTGAAAGGTTCAATATCTGCAAGAACAGACACAGACGTAAGCAAGTACGACAAATATCAGCAAACAGCAATATTCGATTTTATTGCAGTCAAATATATGTATCCTGCAGTCTCTAACGGAGCTCCAAAGAGTTTCGAAATAAGAGAACAGCAAATAATTGCCGAATTTGTAAAAGATAGAGACGTGAATAAAGCAGCAAAAGAACTCACAGATTATCAGAAAGAAATTCACAGCGAATATGAAATAACTTGGGAATTAGATTAAGCGCCCACGCCGAGAGTCGAACTCGGGTTATATCCGTGACAGGGATATGTCATAGCCGTTAGACCACGTAGGCATAGAATTCTAAATCAAAAATCGTTTTTAAAGATTACTAAATAAAAATAAAATAAAAAATTTGTTTAATTATTTCTTCTTCCAGATTCTTATTTGAACAATTGCTATTGACACAACAGATACTACAAAAAAGAACCAAGGATTAACATTCAATACCCAATTTCTAAGTCCAGGCCAAATTGCTACAAGGAATAAAACAAAAGTCACAATTCCAAGTTTAGCCAAAGCCCAATCAGACATCTTCATTCTCTTCATTTGTTTTTCAAACATTTTACACCTCCTTTGTTAATATTTAATTTTCTCTACGACAATTTATTTAAAAAAATAAAAAAATAAAAAACTATACTTCTATTTCTTCTTCATCATCAAAGTCCATACGACTCCGAAAAGTAAAACTGCGAGATAAGTAGCAATGAAAGCCACTATTATTAGCAATAATGCAGTTAGTAAACTGAAACTCATTACACTGAAAGTTGTTCCGATGAAATGTAATGGGAAAATCCAGTCAAGATAAGCTTGTCCGACGCCAATTGCAACCATAAGTGCCCACAATGCATGCATTCCGGCAATGAAAGTTGCTATAGCCACAGCTGGTCTGTTAAACTTTTTGAATACCTTTTTCATTTTATCACCTCCTTTCAAATATGTTAATGTTTGAATGGAAATTTTATATTTCCTTTCACCTAATTAAATATCAATCTCTTGGAATTTTCTTACCTTTTTACTTCACTCTTTTAATAAATTATTTAGTAATCTTGCCTATATATTTCTTTCCAGCCATGTAAGGTTGCAATGCCGTCGGAATTTTTATGCTGCCGTCTTTCTGCTGGTTATTCTCAAGAAATGCAATCAACGCACGCGGAGAAGCAAGAACAGTGTTATTCAAAGTATGAGCAAAATAAATTTTTCCTTTTCCTTCAATTCGAATATTTAATCTTCTTGCTTGTGCATCTGTTAAATTCGAACAGGAACCAACTTCAAAATATTTTTTCTGACGAGGACTCCATGCTTCAACGTCAACAGACTTTGCTTTCAAATCAGCTAAATCTCCTGAACAGCATTCCAAAGTTCTGACAGGAATATTCATTTTCTCAAAAACTTCAACAGTATATTTCCACATTTTTTCATACCATTTGTAGGAATCTTCAGGTTCACAAATCACAATCATTTCTTGTTTCTCAAATTGATGAACTCGGTAAAATCCTTTTTCTTCCAAACCATGAGAACCAACTTCTTTTCTGAAACAAGGAGAATAACTTGTTAGCAAGAGTGGAATTTTCTTTCCCGAAATAGTTTTGTCAATAAATCTTCCAATCATTGAATGTTCTGAAGTTCCAATCAAATACAAATCTTCACCATCAATCTTGTACATCATTGCATCCATTTCCTTAAATGACATAACTCCCTCAACGACTTTTCTTCTAATCATAAACGGAGGAATTACATAACTAAATCCCTGCTGAACCATATAATCTCTTGCAAAAGCTAAAATCGCTGAATGAAGCAAAGCTAAATCTCCAGTAATATAATAAAATCCGTTTCCGGAAGTTTCTCTTGCAGAATCAAAATCAGCCCATTCATTTTTCTCAGCAAGTTTTGAATGGTGCATAATTTCATAAGCAGGAACTTCTGGTTTTCCAAATTTTTTAAGTTCAACATTTTGAGAATCATCTTTGCCGATAGGAACAGAAGCATCAATTATGTTTGGAATAACCATCATTATCTCTTTAATCTGAGTTTCAAGCTTCTTTCTTTTTTCTTCGGTTTTTTCAATCTCTTCAGGAATTGTTTTAGCCTGTTTCAAAAGTTTAGAAACGTCTTTTTTCTGTTTTTTTGCCTCACTGATTTCTTTAGAAATATTATTTCTTGAGCTTCTTAATTTGTCTTCTTCATTTTTCAATTTTCTCCATTCCTCATCAAGTTTAAGAACTTTATCGACGAGAATAAGCTTATCATTCTGAAATTTTTTCTTAATATTTTCTTTGACAAGTTTGGGATTTTCCCTAAGAAGTTTTATGTCAATCATAGACAGAATACATAATAGTTCTATTTAAACATTCTCACAAAAGATTTTTAAACTACTTTTTAATTTTACTATCATGACTAAAGTAAGAATAAAACTAAACAGTACAGAGATAGAAGCTCTTAACACTATCTGTGATTCAATTAAAGATATTGCTAAAAAAGCAGGAATTGCTATTTCAGGACCAGTCCCATTGCCCACAAAAAAACTTAAGATCACAACAAGAAAATCACCTTGTGGAAATGGAACAGCAACATTCGACAGATTCGAAATGAGAATTCACAAAAGATTAATTGATTTACCAGCAAACGAAAAGATTCTTCATAGCATTATGAAAATGTACATTCCTAAGAACGTTAATATTAAGATAGAGATGAAAGATTGATTAGAAAATCACTCTTTGCCATAAATAAATTTACGGGAAGAATTAGTTCTAAAAATTACAAAGTATAGAAGCATACTATTTTATCACAAAAATTAAATTTTTATTTTAGAGTCGGGAATTGTATCTGAATGAACTTCCATTTTTCCACCTTGCAAACAATCCCAACAAGTGTGAACAGTTCCGCTAGGTTCTTTAACAATTCCACTACCATGACATTTTGGGCAATCTTTATTCATCAAAAATAGAAGCTATATTCGTTTTTAACCTTAATTGTTTTGTAGGATATAGACGATTCTTCTTCTGCCACACAAAAATATTTAAACAAACCAAAATAAAACTAGTTATGGATAAAGACGTTGGAAAAATTACAAAAGGGGAATATCAGGGAACAACAACAGATATTGTTATCGGAATCAGAGAATATAATGGTAAAGTTGGCGTTGATATAAGAGAATATACTACAAGTGATAAATATACTGGACCAACAAAAAAAGGATTAAGAATTCCAGCTGAAAAATTTCAGGAGTTCAAGCAAATGATTAATTCTGTTGCTCAGAGCGATTTGAAAGCATCAGGAGATTCTGGAAGTTCATCTGCTCCAAAAGGTCAAAAGAAATTTGATGAAGATATTCCTGATTACTAAATAAAACCTATTATTTACAATACGCTCATCTCGTAACATTTAAAATCCTATTTTTCTAATATTAATTATGGAAAAAAATAAACTAGCTACTGTTGCAGTCGTTGGAATAATATTAGTTATAGCAGGTGCAATAATTTTCTTTCAAAATTTTAACGGTGATACAATTCAGAACACACCTGCAGAAAAAACTGCAAAATGGATTGGAGAACATTCAGTTTTATATGTCCAGACAGGATGTTCGCATTGTGTAGAGCAAGAAGAATTATTCGGAGTTAATGTAAGATTCCTGACAATAGTTGATTGCATTAAAGAAGAAAACAGACAAGCTTGTATTCTTGCAGGAATTGAAGCAACACCAACCTGGATTATCGACGGAGAAAAATATGTCGGAGTAAAAACAATTGAAGAACTAAAAGAATTAACTGGTTATTCAGAATAATTCAAAAACATTTAAAACTTCTTTTCTCTAATTAATTTTATGGCAGATATTATAACTCTTGGAAAGATAACTTCTCTCGCGTTGGTGAATGCGGTAAACCCTTGCCAGATTGCAATGCTCGTTCTTGTTCTTGTCGCAATTCTCACCCAAAATCAAGAAAAGAAAAAGAAAGTTCTCTTCGCAGGTTTGGCTTTCATAATCGCGGTTTATATTGGATATTTATTTTACGGGATAATTCTTGTTCAGTTATTCAGCACATTCACAGAATTCTTAAGACAAAGTTCAGTGTATATAAAATATGTTTTTGCCGTCGTAGCAATGCTTGTCGGAGGTCTGCAGCTGAAAGATTTCTTTTTCTACAAAAAAGGAAGTTTCGCAACAGAAATGCCTATTGCAATAAGGCCAAAGCTAAAGAGAGTCATTGAAAGGATGACTTCGCCAAAAGGAGCCTTTGTTATCGGCTTCCTTGTGACTCTGTTTTTGCTGCCATGCACTATGGGACCTTATAT
>DAHXOU010000012.1 GCA_027364705.1 Nanobdellota archaeon | reverse complement strand
CAAAAATCGCTAAAACATGCTTTAGCGCTAATAATTAAACTGATAAATCTATAACAAAGAAACCGATAAAAATTGGATAAATGTTTAGCTCGATAAGATGAGCACGCATTCATTAAGAATTGGAACTGTCAAACTTAGGTTTTAATATTTCATCAAGATTTTTTAAATCATCTGATTCGATGCTCACTAATTTCAATTTGTTTTTTTGATACAATTTTTCCTTTATTTTCCTCGCTTCAGGATATTTTGTATGAACATCGCCCCAGAATTCTATGTATATATCGAAATCAGGAATATACCAATCACAGTATCGCAACTGTTGTATTGGAATTTTCATTTCGACTTGATGTTTGATATTGTTGTGGTTTAACCAATTATCAATTAGTGTCTCATCATTTGATCTTACAGTATCCCCATCCATACATTTCCATTCGCGCGGTTTTTCTTCCAAGAATGTCTGCATTTTATGAAGCTTTTCGCAATCAGCGCATCGAACTTGATTGATTTTTATTTTTTCGCCACACATTAGACATTTATTTTGAATATCATATCCAGGAACATGTTCTTTAATTATTAATCCATTATTTTCTGCATACTTGTAAAGCTCATTATACACATTTACATTCTGAAATAGAGCATATCCACCGATTATTATGAATTTTTCTCTGGCTCTGGACATAGCAACATTGAGCAGATTTTCACCATCTTTACCTTGGAAAAGTTTCCCAAAACCATTTGCTCCCTTTTTATATCTTGCTGTTGAAAATATGACAATATCCTTTTCTTGGCCTTGATACCTGTGCACGGTTCCGCAATCAACATCTGGAATTTCCTCTATTAGATGTTCAAGTTGTGCCCTATAAGGAGTAACTATAGAAATATTCTGCTTTATTTCTTTCCCGTATTCCTGCTCAAACTTGGCAATGATATTTTTTATAAATTTTATCTCAAATAAATTGTAAACAGAATATCTTTCATCATATTCAAATTGAAAATTACGTTTAATGAATACGACGGGATATTCGGCACTCAAAATTTTATCATCTGTAGTCTTTAGTACCCCACTAATCTTCATGGGTGTCTTAATTTTGCCATTATAAAATTGAGTACTTATAAAATTAGCAATTTCTCTTTTCATTCGGTACTGATTTTCCAGCATGATCAGGCGGTCTTTTTCATAATTGCTTTTATAAAGAATCTCAAAAATACTGTATTTGATTTTGGGGTGTTCTCTGAGGAAGGATTTTAGTTCTTCTGAATTATCTGATATTATAGGTGAAAGTTGTTTATGGTCGCCTACAAAAATAACCTTAGATGAGCGAATTAATACCATGACAGCACTTGGAAGGTCTATAGCTCCAGCTTCATCCATTATAGTAAGATCGAAATTGAAATTATCAAATATACTATTTGCAGTCCGAAGATTTGTAGTTAATATTGTGAAATTTTCATTGAGAATTTTTATTTCTATATTTTTAAGAGCTTGATTTTTGTCTTCGCTAAGTGCAAGCTGTTTATTTCTTATAGGGATTAGTTCTTCTTTACTTTGAGAGAGATTTTGATTAATCTGAAGGATAGATTTTTCAAGGTTTTCTGACTCCACATTTAATTCAATTTTTTGTAAGAGTAATCTATTCAATTGACCCTGCAACTCCATCCTTTTACTAGACCGTTCTGAGTTTAAGGAAATAATAGATTGCTCTATATTTTTTAATTCAGTGTACAAATTATTTTTTTGTAATAGTAGTTTATCATATTGGTTTTGCAACCCTGTCATTTTTTCCATATGCCTTGAGCGAAGGAATATTCTCTTGTACAAAGAAGTTTCAAAGATATGTTCTTCATGTGCCATCTTCTTTTTTAATACTTCCATATCTGCGTCGATATTGCAATATTTTGAAGATACCGACTCTTTGTTTCCATTCAATAATTTTAATTTTATATCTCCACGCCCAATTTTATCTTGCAGACCTGCTATTTCCTTTTCGATATTATTTACTTTTGATTGAATTTCCTCTTTTCTTTCACGAAAAGTTTTTAATTGTTCTTCATCTGAATTAATTCTATCTTGTATATTAGAGAGCCCATTTTCAACTTCTTTGAATTTCTTATTAAATTCTTCTTCTAATTCTTTCTTTTTTGATTCTACTTGTTCTTCAAAGAGAATACTTTTATATTTATCTCTAAATTCTTTTTTCCTTAATGATGTTTCACCATATCGCATCAAATTCTCTATTTTGCCAAAAAGCCGTTTTGCAACATTATCAACGGCTGCGTTAGTATAACTACAAACAAGAATCCTAGGTTCTTTGCCATTTTCTTTTATGAAGTTTCTCTTATAATTAATCACCAACTCTGGTATTACCGTGGTCTTACCAGTACCAGGTGGCCCCCATACCAAATAGAAATCCCTAACACCTGTTCCAAACTTAATCGCATCCTTTTGTTCTTCATTAAGATTTTCATTATCGGATATACAATCAACAACATAGTGACTATTTTGAATATCTTCCGCATCAAACAAATAATTTTTAAAATTTTCATAGCGTATGTTTTTAAATTGCTCTAATCCATTCAATTGACGTTTTAAAATAAAGCCCATATCAATTTTTATGAAAGCATAACGAATAACATTTTTTGTGTTTAGTTTGTCATCTTTTATCCAGATTGAAACAGATCTTTCAGATATGTCTATCAAATTGCATTCTTTTTTCTGACCATCTATTTCTATCCAATAATTTCCATTTATATTCTCTAATTTTTTAGAAGAGTTAGCACTTATCTTAAAATTGTAAATGGGGTATTCTTTCCAGTATTCATAGAATGAGCCATCGTTCAATGGGAGATCTTGTGTATTTGGATTTTTTAATTGAAGATTTATAAATTCAATGTAATCTTCTATCTTGGTTCCCGAGTTAACCGTATTTGGTAAAAAATCCGCCATAATAAGCATTTTATATAGTTACTTGACTATAAATGTATCATATACCACACGAAAAAAATACGATTTAACGCGCAACTTTTCAATTTAACACTCTCACAAACCTTTCATCCATGTCCTGATACCATGCGCTACTG
>DAHXOU010000011.1 GCA_027364705.1 Nanobdellota archaeon | reverse complement strand
TCTAAAAAAAATGTGATAAGTTGAATAAGTATTCATATGAAAGGTATTTCATAAGTATTTATAAATGTTTTGAAAAATAAAAATGAATAATAAATAGAAATGGGCGCGGAGGGAATTGAACCCCCATATGCTGCTCTGGAGGCAGCCAGTCTACCATTAGCCTACGCACCCATGTTGTAAAATTACTAGAAGAAGTTGCTTTTTAACTTTTCTCCTCACAAATTATTGGCTTTGTTGCTTATTCTTTCCATTTCAACAATTTCTTCATCAGAAATAGAACAACCGTTAAGTTTCAGCGCATAAAGAATAGCATCAAGGACATTGTGATTTTTCAACTCAACAATTCCTTTTTTGAAAGCAACATACATAAGTTCTGTTGAACGTATAATTTTGAAGTTCCTGAAATAATACAAATGTTCATCATTCATTGTTATACTAGTATGAAGTTTTTTCTGAAGTAAAGAAGAAAGATTCTCTGGCTTTTCCACTAACATCCTTGTCGTTCTTTCGTCAATTGAAATAACGGTATCAATATTTTTTTCATTAAGGATATTACTTAGTGCAAGGCAAGAACATTCTCCAGAATGAATAATCTGAATTGCATTCCCTTTGTTATAAAAAATTTGGTTAACTTTTTCTCTGATTTCTGTTGTTACTTTAGATATTTCTCTATCTTCAATTCCAATAGACGAAGGCATTTCAAGAACTCCGTCTTCTAATAATTTCTTAATTTTGAGTGCTTCAAGTTTGAATCTCCTTATCGTTGAAGGCTTATCGATTACTTCTGCAACAACTTCTTTTGTAATTAAAAATTTCCCATCAAAGTTTTTTTTCAGCCCTTCAAATTCTTTAAGCAAACCATTCATTGTGAGATTTATTAGAGTACTCGAATCAAAAATTACTACTCTTTTTGCTGACGATGAATTATTTTTTTGTTGTTTCATTATGCAAAACTCCTGTTTTGTATCTGTGCTGAAAATTTATTTTCTGTCATTTCAGCTCCTTGTAAACAGGTTTAGTTTTAATTTTTTTAGCAATAGCATAAATTGCAATTCCCATCATTATTCCGTTTAATGCAACCGAAGGCCAAGATCTTGTTACAAAAGTGTTTACTAAAATTCCTAATGCTCCAAAGAAATTAAGCAGATTATAAATTACTGAATTTGATTTTAATCTTTTTGTTGATAATAAAAAATATGCAAGAATAATAAAAATCATTCCTAACCATCCGATAATTGAATAGGGGTCGATTGTCATTTGAATAACTCCATCGCAGTTTTAATTCGTGATTTCACGTCGAGAGTGTGAGTTAATGGTGCTTCAAAACCTTCTGGTTTTTGTCCGGCATAACTTGCAAGCTCAAATAAAGTTATTCCCAAAAGATTTGCAGTCTGCTCCATAGAAATTCCGTGTTCATAAATTTTCGATGCTTTGTTTATTTGCGCTTTCCTGAAAACATCCTGAATATAAATTTTAAGTTCCCCGGAAAGTTTTGAAATTGCATTGCTTATCGCAGCAAGATTTTCTCTTGCTTTCTTATCGTCATTTTTCTTGATTGCAGTTATAGAATTATCGACGGAAGAAATGATTGTGTTGTAAAAATTTTTCCATCCAGTGTATTCTCTATATTTTTCTCTTTCAACTATTTTACTAATAGAATAAACTGCAACGGCAACTGCAATGTTGTCTGGATCTTGTACTGTCGACGCTGTATGAACTGTCTGGTCGCTCAAAATCTTTAGTTTGACAGAATCATTATTCTTAATCGCATCTTTTGTTTCCTGCAAAATTCTCAAGACATTCTCTTTTTCTTGCATAAGACAAAAAAGAAATTACCATTAATAAATGTTAAGTTTTTATATCTCGATTACTTCAAAAAAAGATGAAACATGTTTTGCTAGATACAAATTTTATTCTTTCGTGCATAAGAAAAAAAATAGATTTCTTCACAGAAGTTCAGATGATGGGTCTTTCAATCATAATTCCAAAACAAGTTATAGAAGAAATTAAAGACCTTGCTTTTTCAAAAACAGAATCTGAAGTTGCTTTGAAACTTTTGGAAAAAAATGAATTCAGAAAAATAACTCTTCACGGAAGAAATGTGGACAATGGAATTGTAGAGATGGCAAATGAAAATAAAGAATGGATTATCGCTACACTCGACAGAGAAATTCAGAACAAAATAAAAAACCAAAAATTAATTATCCGAGGAGAAAAAAAGATTGAAATCGCATAAAATTAAACAAAGAAAAATCTACAAACCTTTTCTGTACATTTTCTGTTTCATTATCTTTTCTTTTATAGGTTCTTTAATGGAATCTATATTTGGTTTGTTTTTAGGGAGAACAGCATTTGCCTACGACAAAGGATTATATCTTTTATTTCATGTGAAATTATTTTTTATTCCTTATTATGGTCTTGTTGGTTTAATATTAGTCTACTTTGAAAAATTATTTGATAAAAAGAAAATACCATTTATCTATCATGGGCTTCTTGATTCGATCGTAATACTTTCTTGGGAGTTGATTGGAGGATTATTTTCCATAATTGTCTTCGGACAAAAACTGTGGGACTATTCAAATCACTTCATGAACTTCTTCGGAATAATAAGTTTACAAATGTTCTTTATCTGGATTTGCGTGGCATATTTATTTAGCCTGATTTATCGGCACATAATAAGCTTTTTAAACCGATTTTTGTTATAATTTTTAGAAAATGTTTTATCTAACTGAAGTAGAAGATTATATTCGTGTAGAACCAAAGTTATTTGGCCTTCCTACTATTGAGTCTGTCGAACAACAACTTAAAGAAACCTATACGGATTATTACGACAAGGAAATCGGGAAAGTCGTTATGATAATTGAAGTTAAAGAAGTTGGAGAAGGAGTTATAATTCCTGGCGATGGAGCAACATATTACAGATCAAGATTCAAATTACTTGTATGGAGACCTGAACTTCAGGAACTAGCTTACGGAATTGTTTCAGAGATAACAAACTTCGGAGCATTTATTGATTTAGGTTCAACTAAAGGGATGATTCACATAAGCCAGACAATGGATGATTATGTAAGTTTCAACAAATCAAATTCTTTAATTGGAAAAGCTTCTAAGAGAACATTAAAACAAGGCGATTTATGTCTTGCTAGAATTGTTGCAATTTCCCACAAAGGAGGGGAATTAAAAATCGGTTTGACAATGAGACAACCGGGATTAGGAAAACTCGACTGGATTAAAGAAGATGCTGCAAAGAAGACAAAAGCCGAAAAGAAAGCAGCTAGTGATGAAGAAAAAGCAGCAAAAGGTAAAGGAGGAAAGAAGAAAAAATGAGCAAACCAAAAGCATGTAAAATATGCAGTACAATTCACGAAGAAGAAAAATGCCCTAAATGTGACTCTAAAGAATCTTCAGAAAGCTTCAAGGGAAGAATAATCGTTTTGAATCCTGAAAAATCAGAGATTGCTTCAAAATTAAATTTAAAAGACAAAGGAAACTTTGCAATTAAGAACAGATAAAATGGAAAATTTAACAATATTAAAACAAAAAGAAAATCCACTATTCAACAGAAAAGAATTGGAAGTAAATATGGAATCAAATATAACTCCAAATTTTAAGGATGCTGAAGAAGCTTTGTCTAAGAAATTTTCAACAAATTCTGAGAATATAAAAATAAAAAAAATTGATGGTAAATTTGGTTCAAGAAATTTTATAATTTTCGCAAATCTATATCACACTAAAGAAGACAAAGAAAAGACCGAGAGAAAATCTAAGAAAGAAAAAAAAGCAGAAGAAAATAAATCTGAGGCAACAGCATAATGGCAAAAAAAGGAGCAGTTAAACAGGGTAAGAAACCGCATAAGAATAAACCTACAAGTAAGAAATATACTAAATATAAAATTGAAGGAAACACAATAAAAAGAGAAAGATGTTGTCCTCGTTGTGGTCCTGGAATATTTTTAATGAATAATAAAGGCAGATTATACTGTGGAAAGTGTCATTATTCTGAATTCGAAAGTAAGAAATAATCCTCGGTTATATCAATCTTTTTCATTATAAGTGCTGGAATTTAGGCCAGATTATTATCTCAAAAAGAATGATTATAACCCTGGGAGATTCTTCAAGTTGATCAAAAAGATAACTTGAAGCCTCTCCTGGGGAAAAAGAGGTGATAGAATTTCTAAAGAAAGCCCATATTTAAACCTTTCTATAATGTTACCCTTGAAAAATGACAGGGGTTGTAAACAATAAAGTAGTAAAATATTTTTCAAAAATAATAATATTTAGGTACTACAAATAGTTAAATATAGGTACTACAAACAATTATAAAATAAATTTCCTTAGATTATTTATGGACGACAATGAAAAAGAACAAAAAAATTCAGTGAAACAAGATCAGATTCATGATTTATTATTCAATAGAGAAATTGGTTGGCAGGAAATTATTTATGATTTGATAAATACAGAACAATTAGATCCGTGGGATATCGATATAATAATCCTCGCTGAAAAATATCTAAACAAAATAAAAGAAATTGAAGAAGCGGATTTTTTTGTTTCAAGTAAAGTTCTCCTAGCTGCGTCACTTTTGCTCAGAATAAAATCAGAAATTCTCTTAAATAGATACATAAAAAGTATTGATGAAATTCTTTTCGGAAAAAAAGAATTCACAAATAAAAAAATGGAGAGAATGGAATTGGACGACGAAATTCCAGAATTAATTCCGATAAGTCCGATGCCGAGATTCAAAAAAGTTACATTAAAAGAATTAATGGAATCACTGAACAAAGCAATAATTACAGAAAATAGAAGAATAAAAAAAGAAATAATATCCAAGAATACTTTTCGTGAAAGTTCATTTTCTCTTCCAAAAAGAAAATTCAGCATAAAAGATAAAATTAGTGAAATTTACAGAAACTTAACCGATTGGTTTAAACAAAAAAATCAGAATAAGGTTACATTCAACGAATTTGTAAATAACAATAAAGAAGAAAAAATTGTTTCATTCCTTCCGTTATTATATCTCGACGATCAGAAAAAAATATGGCTTGAACAGAAAAAACCTTTTGATGAAATTGACATCTGGCTTCAGGAAACTTTTCTAAAACATAATCCAGACCCCTTCGCTGATTTGAAAAAAGAATTAGAAGAATATGATAAAAATCCAGACAATTTCAAGAATGAAGAAGAATTTGACGAAGAAATCGAAGAGGAAATTCAATCAGTTAAAACCAAGAAAAAGAAAAATGAAATTATTAAAAAAAATTAAAGAATTTGGGCATTATTTAATCGAAGGATTGTATTCCATTGGTGAAGGAATGTCTACAATAACTTTATTCTCTGATTCGATGGAAGAAAAATATTTACCAAAAAGAAAATCTGAAAAAAAAGATTATCAAAATTTTGGTTACCAAGCACTAAAAAAAGGTTGGAAAATTGTTGGTAATGATTTAGAGAAAGCAATAAATGATTTTGAAAGAGAGAACATTCTTAAAAAATGAAAGTAGGAATTCTATTCTCGGGTGGAAAAGATTCGTGTATGGCTGCGTATCTTGCAAAAAAAACAGGTTACGAACGGACATGTCTTATTACTATTCTGTCAAAAAATAAAGAAAGTTATATGTTTCACACGCCGTCAATATCTAAGGCAGAAAAACAAGCCGAAGCAATGGAAATTCCAATGATAATTCAGACAACGTCAGGAAAAAAAGAGAATGAATTAAAAGATTTAGAAAAAGCAATAAAAATTGCAGTAAAGAAATACAAAATTGAAGGAATTGTTACTGGAGCAATTCAAAGTGTTTACCAATCTGCGAGAATCCAAAAGATTTGCAACAAATTAAATCTCGAATGCTTTAATCCTCTTTGGCAAATAAATGAATTTGATTATTTAGACGAATTAATAAAAGATAAATTCAAAGTTATCATCACCGGAGTTTTTGCTTATCCTTTTGACGAAAAATGGCTTGGAAAACAAATTGATAAAAAATTTGTAGAAGAGATTAAAGAATTAAATAAGAAATATCAAATAAATCCCGTGGGTGAAGGTGGAGAATTTGAAACTTTTGTTCTTGATTGCCCATTATTCAAAAAAGAATTGAAAATAAAATCATTTCACGACTTCAAAGAAGGTGAAAACTCGTGGAGAAGGGAGATTGAAATATGATTCTTATAATTTCAACTTGCGCTGAAAAATTACACGAACTCGAATTCGTAAAACCAGTAGAAAGAATTTTAGAAGAAAATAAAATTCATTTTTTTTCAAAACATTATTCTGATATTTCCGAAGCTGATTTAAAAAAAGCAGATAAAATAATTATTTGCGGAACTTCATTAAAAGATAACAAATTTATCGAAAACGTTAACTCTTTCAGATGGATTTCTAATTTTAATAAACCGCTTCTTGGAATTTGTGCAGGAATGCAAATTATTTCTTTAATCTTTTATGGAAAAGTAAAATCAAAAACTGAAATTGGTTTTTACAAAGAAAATTTCACAAAAGAATTTCTTTCATTAAAAGGTGAACAAGAAGTTTACCATCTTCATAATAATTATACAACACTTTCAAAAGAATTTGAATCATTTACCGAAGGCAAAATTCCACAGGCAATAAAACATAAATCAAGAGAAATCTACGGCGTTTTATTTCATCCAGAAGTTAGAAATAGAAAACTGGTTGAAGAATTTATTAAACATTAAGATAATGTTTGCTAGCCTCTTCAATTGATTTTGCACATTTGTATTTCCATTCTCTATCGAATCTTTCCATCTCAGCATTAATCTTATTTGCTGCTCTTTCAACATCTCCTTGAGGAATTTTTATTATTCTTCTTTCTAATTCTGCTTGCTTATAAAAATCTGCTATTGGATCATTTAATTTCATCTTCTTTTCTTCTTGCTTTTTTTATCTTTTTCCATAATTTTATTCAACGCTTCGATAATGTTATAGAGAACAACTTTTATTGTTTCTTCAAGATTATAAACGAGTAATTTAGATTGTCCTTTAACATCGTCCCACTCAACATCACTCTTTTTCTTAGTCGATAATCTTTTAATCTTTTTGAATTCTTTTTGATAATCTGTTTCGACTTTTTCTTTTGTCTTTCCACCACTTGCAATTATAATCATGTATCCTGCGATAAAAACAATTAATGCAATTACAGTGTAAATTGTGTATATCGGGATTGAAATACCTGCATGAACATATCCGTCGAGGAATATCCACATTCTATAGAACAAAGTAATAATAAAGACGCTAAAAATAGTACTTGTTACTGGCGCGAGTAAATTAAACGGAAAGTTAAAATTCCAGAAGATTTCATTTATCAAACCAACAAAAAGTAGGAAAAAAGATAATATAACATTTGAATTAATAAAACTAATAATATCTCGATAAATATCATTCGGTATTAATGGAACTAGAAAATTTGCAATTGAAAGAAGTATTATAAAAATAATAAATCCGATTATCTGAGGAAAAATTATCGACGTTAATGGCCTACTCTTTTTCATAAATCCATTAAAGAAATCTTATTTATAAATTATATCTTCAGCAAACTTTCTTTTCCAGTTTTCATATCTTTAATTTTAAATTTCTTTTCCTTAACTTCTCTTTCACCGACGAAAATAACTTTTCCATAATTGTAACTATTTGCATATTCAAGTGCGCGTGAAGGCTTGCCGTAAAAAATAGAAACATTTTTTTCTTTCTCTCTCAAAGTATTCGCAATTCTAATTGCTTCTTTATCTTCATTTAATGAAATAACTAAATATTTATCTTCTTCAAATTTAAGATTTGAAACTGCAGAAAGTCTTTCGATACTGACGCCAAAACCAACGCATTGAATTGCATTAAAAACATAACTTCCTCCGCCAAGAATTGTTTCTTTAATGTTGGATTTTATTTCAAAAATAGTTCCGCTGTAATAACTCAAACCTCGCGCCAGCGACGGCAAAAATTCAATTTTAGTTTTATAATAACTACAATACTTTTTCAGTTCTTTAATTTCTTCATAAGATTTGTATCTCTCAAAATAACTTTCCTCTTTTTTGAAGATTGTCAAAACTTTTTCAGCGTTATATTTCTTAAGATTCTGTGCAACCTCTTTCTCCGAGAGTTTGTCCAGTTTGTCAATTTCTCTTATTACATCTTCTCTGTTCTTAATCCCGAGTTCATCAAATATTTCGTTGATTAATTTTCTGTTGTTAACACAAATGGTATATTTTATTTTCAAATTGTCGAGAATATTTTTAGCAAGAGATAAAATTTCAGCGTCATCTTTTATCGAACTTCCGATAATATCTGCATCACAAGAAATAAATTGCCTTACTCTATTTTCGCTGACAGGTTCATCACGGAAAACCGCACCAACTTGATATCTTTTGTAAGGAAATTTCTTGTTATTCATAATCCTCTTCAGCTGAAAAGTTGCTTCGTATCTAAGTGCAAGTTTTCTTTTTCCCTTATCCTGCAATCTAAAAATGTCAGAAACAGCTTCGTCCTTTTCATTTTCTCCACGCACAAATTCTTCATTCTCAATTATCGGAGTTTCAGCAGGTTCAAAACCATATTTATTAAAATTCTCAATTACAATTTTCTTAATCTCTGCTCTTTTCTGAGCTTCTTCTCCAATGTAATCTCTAAATCCTTTAACAGTCTCTGTATTCATTTCCGTTTCTCCAATTTTTTATTTAACTCTTCAATTTTCTCTTTAATTTGTAATACAATACTCTTAATATTATTTTGGTTTCTTTTCTGCTCGTCCTTAATTCCCCAAATCACGAGTTTCTTTTCTAAATTTACATTTTGATAATTAAAAATAATTTTCGGCATATCATTAGCAACGACAACTATCAAATCTGCTTTTATCAATTCCTGTAAAGTTACTGACATTGGTTTTCTCTTTGCAATATTAATCCCAAGAAGTTGTTTTGAAATTCCTCTTTGATATAAATCCGAATTTCCGCCCATGATAATTCCACGGCTAAGAGTTTTTATTTTAGAATTCTTATTTATTTTTCTAAAATATTCTTCAGCAACTCGACTTCTGAATGCGTTGTATTTGCAGATAAATAATATGTTCATATTTCCTCTTTTATTTTGCAGGGCGATCGGGGAGAATCGAACTCCCGTTATGCGAGCCACAGTCGCACGTTCTGCCACTGAACTACGATCGCCATCATAGTTAATAAATTGAGTTAAAAATGGTATAAAAATATTAGCACAGCTAAGAAAATCTTTCTTAATCGTGATGGGGACAACCCCAAATTTTAGCTGTCATAAAATTTTTATAGAAAAAGAGTTTTTAAATTTAGCGAAAAAAAAGGACACGTTTATTTGTATCCAATCACTTTGTACTGTTTATTATATCTATAGATATCACATATCTCATAGATAGTTATAAGAATAATCAAAATTCTAAAAAACCAGATTACTAAAACTATTCCTAAATAAGAACCATTTGTTGATTGTAAGTCTCTTTCGATAAAATTCACAATATACTCATAAATGTTTATCTTAGAAGGAATTATGTTTGCTAATCCAAAAAGAAAGATAAAAATCTTCTTCAAGAGATTTATTTCTGATTTTTTCATTTTCTTAATCTTATTTTACTCTCTTCCAAGGTGTTTTGAACTTCTTTAATCCATCTTTTTTCTTAATCATTATTTATTCAACAAAATAAAACTTAAAAACTTATCTTGTCGAAGAGAATTATGAAAAGCAATAGACAAACTGAATGGCTCAATAGTTCATTTTCATTTATTGGTGTTGAAATGCTCTTACTTGGAGAAGTTCAAGCATTAGGAGAATTAGATATTGAATTAATAGACGAACTCATAAAAATGAATATTGGCTCAGAATCAGAAGAAGATTTAAGAAAAAAAAGAAGGTATCTTCTTCTTTCTAAGCTTTGGGTTTTAGGGGCTTATGAATTAATTAGATTTCTAAATGATATTGATAAAAAAAGAGATTTGTTTAGCGATAAAACAAAAATAAATTTTAACGAAGTTTTGGCTATTTTTACAAAAGTAAGGATTCCTTTAGCCAAATTTCAAAAAGCAGGTAAGGATAAAACTTTGTATGGGGGAGTAGCAGACTCTTTTATAGATTCTAATAAGGGTGTTGGATGGAAAGTTTATTCTCATACTAAAACTGGACTAAAAACAGAGATATTTTATAGAAATGACTTAGGAGATTTATTATTGAACTTATTAAAGGAAATGAAAAGAGATATTGAAAAAACCCCCTAATAAACTTAGAAAAAATTTAAGCAACTATTACAATAAAATTATCTCCTGTAAACAATAATTTTATATAACATTTTAGCTGGTTTAATTTATGAAACAAAAATTGGAATTACTAGCACCAGCAGGAGATTTCTCAATGTTAGCAGCAGCTGTAAATGCGGGTGCCGACGCTGTTTATTTCGGGCTGAAAGAATTTTCAATGCGTGCAAATGCAGGAAACTTCACAATAAAAGATTTAGATGAAATAGAAGAGATGTGCAAATCAAAAAGAGTTAAGAGATATCTCACACTAAATACAATAATCTATAACAGCGAGTTAAAGAAACTAGAAGAAATAATAAAAAAAGTAAAAGGAAAAATTGATGCGATAATCTGCTGGGATTTTGCAGTAATAAGTTTATGTAAAAAATATCAGATTCCTTTTTTCGTTTCAACTCAAGCATCTGTATCAAATATTGAATCGGCAAAATTCTACAAAAATCTTGGAGCAAAAAGAATAATTTTAGCAAGAGAATTAAATCTCAAGCAAATTAAAGAAATATCAAAAATAATTGACATTGAAACTTTCTGTCATGGTGCAATGTGCGTCGCTGTTTCAGGAAGATGCTTTACTTCACAATTCTTATTTAACAAATCAGCAAACAGAGGAGAATGTTTACATCCCTGTAGAAGAAGTTACACTGTAAAAGATGACGAAGGAAATGAATTGAAAATTGAAAACTCCAAAATTTTCTCTGCAAAAGATTTATGCACCTTGCCTTTTATTGAAAAAATGAAAAACGCAGGAATCAAATCTTTCAAGATTGAAGGAAGAAATCGTGATGCAAGATACGTCGATGCAGTTGTAAGAATTTATAGAAAAGCTATAGATAAAAAATTAAGTAAAAAAGAAATTACAGAAGGAATGAAAGAACTTGAAAGAATTTACAATAAAGGGTATTCTTCAGGATTCTTTTTGAAAATGCCGACTGCAGATGACTTTGCAAAAATTGAACACAGCGCGTCGCAGGAGAAAAAACATTTTGTCGGAAAAATAACTCACTACTTTGATAATGTCGGAGTTGCTGCAATAAAACTTGTTTCAGAATTAAATGTCGGAGATAAAATAGTTGTTATCGGAAAAACAACAGGAATTATTCATTCAGAAATAAATTCAATTCAGATTAATAAAAAATCTGTAGTGAAAGGAAAAAAAGGAGAAGAAGCAGGAATCAAACTTCCAAAAGTAAGGAAGAATGATGAGGTCTATATTATTCAAAAAAGATAATAAAATAAAAATAAAATTTGTTTAGTTAAAAGCTAAACGGACTTGTTCTTGGACAAAGTTGTGCATTACCTTCAGCGTCGTTAAAGTAAACTGTAACTTCTACTTTGTTTACTCCCTGGCTTACTAATAAACTGGAATTTAAACTTGCTGTAGTCTTAGTTACTAACTGCTGAATGTCTCCTGAGACATCAACTACTGAAGTTCCTGTAGCACCGCTAGTTTCATTCTTGAAAACTATTTTAACTCCGCCAATTTCTTCAGTTCCTGTTCCTGTTCTTGATAAAGTAACAGCACAAAATTCTTCTACTCCTGTTGGAGTACAAGTTACTGCAGTTGCACTTACATCAACACCTAAACATTTTGAACCGATTTCAACTCCTGAAGTTCCGCTCTTAACAAGATTATTAACTACAACCCATACAACTCCTATTGAAACTAAAGACAATAGAATTATTATAAGAGTAACAACGATTGTCGATAACCCCTTTCGGTTTCCTAAAAGTTCTCTCATCATCTTAAACCTCCTTTCATTTATTAACCATAACTTACAATTTTAAAAAGATTTCTATATTTTTTCAAATATTATTATTTATTAAAATAATCAAGCAATCTGAATAATTCTTTTGAATCAATTACTTTGTCTACTTCTGTAAGTCCTCTTTGTTCAACAAGTTTTGCAAATGCTTCTGGCTTGTAGCCTCTCTTTCTCAGCGACGCAATCGTAGGAAGTCGGACATCTTCTGTTCCAGAAAATTCTCCGCTCTTTATTGCTTCAGTTATTTTTCTCTTTGACAAAATCATGTCGGTAAATTTCATTCTTCCAATAAAAAAAGTCCAAGGAAATTTTTTCTTGAAAATTTCAAATATCATTTTCTGTCTTTCAGCATTATCTCTATGGTCTTTTCCACGAATAATGTGCGTCATCTTTAATTCCATATCATCAACAGCAACGGCAAGATTCATCAGTGGCCAAACTCGATATTTATTTTTCTGTCTTGGATGCTCGGTTTCATTAATTCGGGCAAGAGGAAAATCTCTCATTGCAGGATTCTTATGTTTCATATCTGACTTAAATCTTAAAACAGCTTCTCCTTCCTTAAATCCAGATTTGTCCAACATATTTTTCCATCTTTCTAAATTTTTCTCAACGCTGAACTTTCTACAAGGACAATTCTTTTTCGCTTCGGCAAATTTCTTAAAATCTTCAGATGAACATTCACAGACATAAGCTGAATCTTTTTTTATCAACTTTTCAACATAATCATAATAAAGTTTAATTCTGTCGGATGATATCAAATATTCGCTGACATTTCCAAAAAGCCAGTTGCAGTCTTTCGGAATATCTTTGTAAGCTTCAGGCAAAGTTGTTTCGGGGTCAGTATCGTCGATGATTACATAAAACTTCCCACCGTATTTTTTTACATAAAGCGAACAAATCATATTTGAAATTATGTGCCCAATGTGAAGCGGTCCAGAAGGCGCAGGTCTGAATCTCATTACAACTCCTTTTCCAGAATCAGGCAATTCTTCCAGCCCTTCTCTTTCTTGTCTCTCGCTCACTTCTTTTTCCAATTTCTTAAATTGTTTTTCCTTTTCTTCCTGAGATAAAGAATTGACCTCCATAATTATTTCAGAAATCTTCTTTGCATATTTTCCAACATCGCTTTTCTTCAAACCTTCATTAAATAAAGATGAAATTACAGGCCCTTGCATAGCTTTCCCTTCGTGAGCCAGAGCATTTTTCAAAGCATAAGCTCGGGTTTTTTTTTCAATATCCATTTCAAAACGAAATTAGAATAATTAATAAATTTACCTAAATCAGGCGTGACCCAAATTTAAAGGGAAGGTTAAGCGAAGGAAACCGATTAGGTGTCCGCGCTAATCATAACTTATTTTAGTTTTCTTTTCCAGCATTTCAATTCTTTGTTTCAAATGATAAATCTGATTTGACAAATCTTCAATTTTATCTGTCATAGTTAGAAGTCTTTTCGCAAGTTTATTCTTTTTCTGTGAAAATTCTCCGACAGTTTGTGATGGGGAAGGTTCATTATCCCATGAGATATTATCTGAAGTAGACATATTAGAATTATTATTTGCAAAATCTCCAACAAAACCAAGACTCGGGTATTCTTCGGAAGAATTAGAAGAACTCGCAGGTTTAACTGTCGACGCTCTGCTCGTCGCTAATCTCTTATTCGACATCCCGTATCTTTCACTAAAGTCAATAACCTTCTCTCTCTTTTTTCCAAATAACCCCATATTTCATAAACGAGTTAGTTATTTTTAAATTATCTGTAAGGACCATCACAATGTCCAATACTTTCATTATGTTCTTGATATACATCATACTCTGAATGTTGTTCATATGTAGATTCAGTATGATCTGTATGCAAACTTACTTTTCTACCAGCCGTATCATCGGTATGGGTATATCTTTCACTATAATCTCCATGTTCATCCCAATCTTCATGGTCCGATTTATTTCTTTCTTCTCCAAAAAGAAAATTGAACATAAAATGATCTTGTCTCTTCATCAAAGCTTTTCTAACAATTGGATTTTGAATATTATCTAAATTAATTTTCATTTTTACAACCTCCTTTCAATTCAGATTCAGAATTTAATACTTTTTTCATTTCTCTAAATAAGATTTTATAGGAGGAACAATAAGGATCTTTTCCAAAAATATTACTTTCACAATAAGAATTATGCATACATCCTGCATTACAAATTTTTCCAAAATCACATTTAGAACAACCCGAAACATTTTCAAGAGTTCTATTTTTTAATTTTATATTTATTTCAGAGTTAATAGCTTCTTCAAGTGTATTCTTTTGAATATTACCCATCCAAAATTCTTTAATTCCATCAAATCTTCCGCAAGGATAAATATCTCCTTCGGGACCAATAGAGATAAAATTATTTCTACAAGAAATTGAATAATTACATCCAAGGGGGTTTTGTGTTGCTATATTTCCTAAAATATCAATAAAAGGATTTATTTCAATAAATAATTTATTTTCTTTTAGAACATCTTCATTATAAATATTCCATAATTTTAATAAAAAATCTCCATATTGTTTTGGGGTTATTCCCAAATTATTAATATTTTTATTAGCTTTTCCAGATTTTATTAATGGATTAAATTTGACATTTATTTTTTCTGATTTAAAAAAATGATAAAGTTCTTGCGGATATTCTATGTTCTTCGATTGAATAACACAAATTGCTCCGCTGTTTAATCCATTTCTTTTTAATAGTTTTTGTTTTTTGATAACTTCTTCAAAACTTCCTTTTTCATTTGAATATATTCTAGTTAGATTATGAATTTTTTCTGGGCCATCAATACTAAGTCCAAGGTGAAAATCATTTGTTTCTTTACAAAAATTTATCAAATTATAGTTAATCAAAGTTCCATTTGTTTGTATGCCGTTTGAGAAGTTCTTATTTCGTTTTCTATAAAAATCTTGAATATCCTTAACAGATCTATAAAAATCAATTCCCATTAAAAGAGGTTCACCGCCATGCCATATCCAGTGAGAATTTTCAGTATAGTCAGAAACTTTTTCAATTGTTTGCGCTAATAATGACTCAGACATTCTTCCTTTTTCTGCCGAATCTTCCAAATAACAATATTTACAATTAAGATTACATTCGTGGGTGGGTTTAACAATTATCTGTAAATTCATTAATTTTACAGTAGTAACTTAAATTATAAACCTTTCTTTTTTAAAGACAAGAATTAAAAATAATAAAAAATAATTATTATTATGGCAACAGTAGATGAATTAATTGCTGTAATAAATCCAGAGAGATATTATGCAGGAGATAAAGGAGATATAAACAAGTTAAAAGAATTAGTTAAAGAAAAAAAGGGTAATGAGGCAATAAAAGATTTGAAAGAGGATAAAAAATGGAAAGGAACCAAAGCAGAAGCAACCCACACCTTAGTCTACGATTCTTCGTCGGAAACTCTTGAACCAATTTATTTTTTTATTATTGATTTAATGAATGATTTCGGATTAAAGCCAGAAAAATTAATTGACAACTTTTCTTCGACGCCAGGTTCAGGACATTTTGCAGAACTCGGTCAGCGTGCAACGATAATGCAGCAACAGGCGACAAAAATGATGGGGGATGTAAATACTGTTTTACGAAGTGTGCTGAATATAATTTACGACTTGAAAGAATTCAAAATCCGACTGCAATCTTATGAAGGATTAAAATCAAAAAAGAACGAAGAGAAAGAGGCAGCAGTTTTATCTTTGAAACAAATTTGGATGGATAAAGTAGATATTGCAAAAGGAAATTCAAGTATCAAAGCAATGGCTCTCGGACAAGCAGGTTTCCAAACTTTAATGGATGCTTTCCTATTTGCTAAAGATGAAAAAGACGTCGATAAAATTGATTTAAATGATAGAGTAAAAAGAATTCTCAAACCAAGAGTTCAGGAATTTAATATTTGGCTTTCTGAATCAGAAAAGGAATTAAGAAAAAGATATGAACTTGAAAAAACTTATTTGAAAAGTCAGGTAAATAGTTTGAAACTTTACGCGCGTTGGATTAGACCTTATCTCAAGGCAGCGAGCGATTTGGAACCTACAGACAAAGGTAGAGAACCTGCATTGGTAAAAACATTTAATACAATTATGCTTGAATTAACTTTACTAGGCAAATCAAAAATTGATATTGCCGACGAGGCTGCAAAAGGAAATTTTCCTGCAGATTTTTCAAAAGAGAAATTTTTGAAAAATGTAAAAAGAAATTATTACAGTTGCATTCTTGTAGATTTTAATTTTCGAGGAATTCCGCAACGAGTTTCACAGCAAGCGCATTTTGCATTTGGTGGAAGAGCAGAAGTTACTTTCAAAGCTTATGCACTGAATGACGAAGAACTAAAAAAACTAGACCAAGAAATGAAAAATTCTGAAATCAGCGACGTTCTCAGTCTGATTGAAGGAACAACTAATCAAAGTCTCGGTCAGCTTGAAGAAGAAATTAATTCGTTCCTCGAAGAAAAATCAGAAAGCGAAAAAAAAGAAAATTCTGACCAATCAAATCCTTTCCTTGCTATATTTGGTGTTTATGAAAATGGAGAAAGCGAAAAAAAAGCGAAAAAGAAAGACGACGGAAAACCAAAAAAAATTGTAGTTGCTCCAGAAGATTATATTGAAAAAACTTTTTTCAGACCAACAGCAGCAGAAACAGCAAAAGCAAGAGTGTTTGATTTATTTGACATTTATAAAAAATCTCATGGAATGGTAAGTTTTACGTAACATTAATAAATTATTTTTACATATTATTTCTAGGTGATATAATGTTCTTGCAAAGCAACAAATTTAGTGGGAAGGTTAAGCCGAGAGTTTTCACGAGTGCTGGAAATTTTAAGGGCAACGAATGGGGGCTCGAGTTAAAGAAACCGGAGGTGTCTGCGCATGGCCGATTATAAAATAAGTGATATCTATCAAGGAGGTTACTCTTCATTAAAACCACAATATGGAGATATTTTTACAGGCTATAGAATGAATCCCGGAAGTTTTGGTATGACGACAGACCCGCGAACAGCAAATGTTTTGCAAGATGTTTCTTCAAAATTATCGTCGGGAGCAAAACACATTGAAGTTTCAGCAGTCAGTCCAGCAGTTTTCGATGCAATTCCTGACCAGCAATTAAAAGAATTAAAACGATTAAGCAAATTAACTGGCGTCGATATTTCTATGCACGGACCAATTGCAGAACCCTCAGGATTAACAGAACATGGATTTTCTGAATCAAATCGTGAAGCAGTTGAAAGACAAATGTTCTCTGCAGTTAAACGAGGACATGAAATAAATCCCGACGGAAACATTCCAATAACTTTTCATTCATCAGCAGTTCCATTTGCAGGAAATATTCCGCAGAAAGGAAAAGAGCCCGAAGAAACAATGATTATCAATACACAAACAGGTTCAATTCATAAAATTCCGTTGAAAGAAAGATTTTTCCCTGGAGAAGAAGGCAAAAGAAATATTCCTGTCGAGATTAAAAAAATTAACGACGAACAATGGACTGAAAATCTGGATCAATTAAGGTCTCATGCAGAAATAGGAACAGAATCTATTGAAAGTTCAATGGCAACAAAACTTATTTCCGAACAAGAAAAAAAAGCTGGAAAAGATTGGAGTAAGGACGAAGAACAAATGAGAACTTTATTTAACAAAGGAGCACTATACCTAAATAGTTCTTATAATAGTTTACAACAACTTTTTGATTCGGCCTATCAAAGAGTTCCAGAAGTTGAAAAACAAAAAATCCAGAATTTTTTTAAAGAAGTTGACGAGAGAGCTAGAAAAATAAAACAAGATACAAAAAGTGTTGAAAGTGTTCAGTTGCGAAAAGAAATTATTGATAAGGGAGTAGAATTGCTAAAAGATCTACCTGCTCCACAAACATACGCTAATCTCGAAGATTTTGCAAAAGAAAAAACTGTTGAAACTTTTTCTAATATTGCACTTAAATCTTACAAAGAATTCAAAGATAAATCTCCGATAATAAGTGTAGAAAATCCTCCTGCTGGAGTAATTTTTAGCACTGGTGAAGATTTAAAAAATATGATTGAAAAAGCAAGAGAAAAATTCGTCGAGAAAGCAGTTAAAGACGGAATAAATGAAACAACTGCAAAAGAAGCTGCGGATAAATTACTTGGAGTTACCTGGGATGTTGGCCACATTAATATGCTTAGAAAATTCGGTTATGAAAATAAAGAAATAATTGGGCAGACAGAAAAAGTTGCACCGTTGGTAAAGCACGTTCATCTTTCAGATAATTTTGGATATGAACATACCGAACTTCCAATGGGAATGGGAAATGTTCCGATAAAAGAAATTATGGAAAAACTTGGAAAGAATGGATTCGACGCGAGGAAAATTGTAGAGGCAGCAGCGTGGTGGGAACATTTCAAAGCTCCTCCGTTTAAAGAAACTCTTGAAGCATTTGGTTCTCCAATTTATGGAATGAATATGGCTCCTTATTGGAATCAGGGTGCAGGTTTCCAGCAAAATTATTTTTCAGGTTATGGTATGATGCTTCCTCAAATGAATTATGAAACTTTCGGCGCGGGATTTTCAAGATTGCCGACGGAACTCGGTGGACAACGTGGTGGAGCAGAAGGGAGCAGAATGTCCGGAAGAGGAATGGAATAGATATATTGTAAAATAATATTTAAAAAGATACAAAACATGATAAATAAAAAGATGGCGACGAAAAAAAAGAAAAAGATTTCTGAAAAAGGAAAACAAAAGTCTTCTCCTGCTGAACAGAAAAAAAAAGATTTTGAAAAAACTATCAAAATAGAAAAGAAAACTCATTCTCTAAATTTGAAACTGGAATCTGAAATTGCAATGGACTTTGCAACAAAAGCGTATGAAAGATTCAACAAGCTGATAAAATCAGTTGTTCTTTTCGGAAGTTCAGTAAAGCAAACTTCTGTAGCAGGTTCAGATATAGATATTATTGTAATCATCGACGACGTTGCAATAGTTTGGGACGAAGAATTAATTGCGTGGTACAGAGAAGAATTAAATAAATTATTAAGAAATAGCAAATATGAAAAAGAACTTCACATTAATACAATTAAGCTTAGCACATGGTGGGACGATTTAATGAGAGGAGACCCTGTTGTTCTAAATGTTCTAAGATATGGAGAATCAATGATTGACTTCGGTGGATTTTTCGAACCGCTGAAATTTTTATTGCTTAATGGAAAAATAAAATCAACTCCAGAAGCAATTTACAATTGTTTACAGAGAGCACCAACACATTTGCTAAGAAGTAAAGCCGCCGAATTAAATGCAATAGAAGGATTATACTGGTGTATGGTTGATTCTGCTCATGCAGCCCTTATTTCTGCAGGAATTCCTCCAGCATCACCAGAACACATCCCAGTAGATTTGAAAGAAATATTCGTCGATACAGGAAAATTAAAAATGAGATATGCAGTCTGGTATAGAGATTTACTAACACTTCATAAAAAAATTGTTCATGGAGAAATAACTGAACTGAAAGGTATGGATATAGACATCTGGCAGGAAAGAACAAATGACTTTATGAGAACAATGGCAGAATTAGTTAATCAATATATAGAAAAAGCTTAATCAATTATGCTATTCTGTATCCTTTTAGAACTGATGGATCTTTTTTCTTCTGGAATAAATTTTTATGAGTTAATTGAGATAATTCCAATTGCTCTATTGCAATTTGTTCTAAGAGGTTTAAATCTTTACTGAGTTTGTCTCTGTCATACTTTGAATAATTTGTTTTCATTTTTTCCCTTCCTCCTTAGGTTTAGGATACAATTCATCTAATCTTGAAGCAGTATACTTATTGAAAACATTCAAACCAGCAGCTTCAATTCTTCTATCCTTAAGTATAATGATTGCATTATTAACTCTCTTAATTGCTTCTTGTTCTTCTTTTGGAGTATCTTTATCCTTCAATTTCTTTCCTAAATCTTCTAATGTAGCATCTTTGTATTTCAAGATAGCTTCTTTAGCTGTTTCAGAAATAGAAAACCCAGTACTTAAGTAAGGAACTAAATCAGAAATTTTAGTAGTAGCAAAAGCCTCTACATATTTCTTTCCATAAATCCTTGCAGCATTATTCAAATCAGTTGCTAATCCTAATTCATTTTGTAAATTTTGATTAGAATCTTCAACGGCTCTCTCTAAATATTTAGCAACAAATGGGTCTTCTAACAATCCTTTTTGGTTCTTATAAAATTCTTGAATTGCAATTAAAGCAAGGTCAGGTCTCTCTTTCAAATTATTATGAGCTACAACTGCTGTTTCATATCTTGCTAAATCTTCTAATCCCATAACTTTTCAATAAATTCTATATTTATAAATATTCGTATATTGTTGTTACTAATAAGTTAGAATTATTCAGAAGTAGAAACCTTTTCTTTTTTGCTTAAGTCTTCAAAATCAATTCTTGTTTTACAAGGAAGTTTTGATTTGATTTGTTTTAGAATCTGTCTTGTGAATGCAACTGCCTTTGGATTTGGAACTGCAACAGATAATATTTTACCTTTCTTTCTTAGGATTGCTGCTTTAGCAATAGTTTTACCGAAAGATAACTGCATTCCTTTCTGCATTCTATCTGCTCCTGCACCAGTCAACATTTTGTTTTCTCTTTGAATATGATGTGTGAAAGGAATTACTCTAAAAAAATACTGCCCATTAAGTTCTTCGTCGAGCTTTTTATTAACAAATTGTCTGCAGGCTTCAAGAGCATTCTGTCTTATTTGAATATTCTCGTCGGTAACCATAGTCAAAACATAAGGGAATTTACCTGCTTCATAGCCCTTTAAATTTCCCATACTAAACTTAACAATTTTAGAAGGAGGTACTGCCTTTACATAAGCTCTTCTTTTTTGCTTACTTGTTCTTGTATAAGGTGTAACTTTTTTCTTTGAATATGCATATGCTTTTCTTAGTGCCATTTTACTTTATCTCCACTTTAGTTGTTACAGCTTGTCCTGGAAGACCCTTTTCAAAAATAGCTCTGACAACACCTTTATTTCCATGAGCTCCAGATATTTTTCCCGCAATTTTTTTGTTCGCAGGACTAACCCAGATTACTTCTTTACCGACGAGTTTTTCAGCATCTTTTCTGCTTGAAACTCCGTCTACTTCTATAAGAAAATGTTTCTCTATAATTGTCTTTCTTCCTCGTCTGAACTGTACAACTTTTCCATTTACCATAATAAGTTATCAGAAAATTAGTTTTTAAAAGTTTCTCATAATCGAAATACAACAATATTTCTTCCGACAATGGATTTTTCCCTGAATTCCTGAATAGGACCGATAATAATCTTCATACCTGTTGCTTTTGCAATTCTGTTAAAATCAGGAGAAATTTTCTTCCTGCCCGTTTCAATCAGCGGAGCCGTGAAAACAATTCTTCCGCGAGTATTTTTTTTAAGATTATTAATGACATTAATCATTAATCTTTCAAAACCAGAGACAATCTGTTTTGCTTTTTCGGGAGAAGGATTTTTCTTCTGCAATTCGCCAAGATCGGGTTCTGTTGCAATTCCTTCGACGTGAGGAATCTTAACCAAAGAGGAATCATCATTGAAAATTTTGTAAGTTTTGTCGCTAAAGTTAAACCATTTAAGATTTATTTTTGCATTATTTGTCGCACTTTTATCCTTGTCAACTCCCATAACTTTTATTCCCTGTAATAATGCTTCCTGCAAAACAGTTCCAATTCCGCAAAAAGGGTCAAGTAAAGTTTCTCCTTTTTTGACCTGTGAAAGATTTACCAAAATTTTTGCCAGCCTCGGAGATATTGAAAGTTCATTTCTTCTAACGGGTTTTTCCATATCTCTTTTCTCAACCGCGTCAGAATCATATTTCTCAATAATCCTTCCAAAATTATTTTTAAAAACAAAATATTGTTCATCAATAAGATTAGAAATAACATTTGCAACAAATTCCCCTGTCTGCAGTTTAACATTCCCGGTGATTTTTTTCTCGGTCGCTTTCAATCGCTCTTCCTTAAATCTATTTTTAAGATAGAAAAGAATATCTTCGTAGTCGTCACCGCCAAAATTGAAAACAACGTAATTGAGTTTGTTTCCTCCCTTGAAATAAATTGGTTTATCATCAAGCTCAAGACAAATTTTTTCAAAACTTCCATCGGCCAAAACTTCCCCGACAGAAATAATTCCTCCGAGATGGTCAGCAATTCCTTTCTCCAATTTCTTCTCGGTTTCAACTAAAAGTCCGTTCTTGACCATCGACAAAATTTTAAAAATAATTTTCTCTCTTTCAAAAAAAGATTTTAGCTCCTCTGTTGAAAGTTCAATATTTCTTCCAAGGATAAATAAATATTTCATAAGAAAAGAAGATGTTCCTGACTTAAAAAACTATTTTTTATTGTTGATTATAAAGATTAATGATGCAATTAAGGAAATAACCAGAGAAGTGATGAAACCTGCTGAAAAAGAAAAATAAGTAATAACAATTCCTGTAATAACAGGTCCTGCTGAATGTCCGATATCCATTACAGAACTCAGTCCGCCGAGGGAAGCACCTAATTTTTCTTTTCGAGCAACTTCTGGAATGTAAGTATTAGTAGCGATGGTTGTAAATGAAAGTCCCAGTCCAAAAATCACTCCGAGAATCAATAATGAAACAACTGAAGAAAATAATCCAATAATTGAAATCGCAAAACCCATAATCAAAACCCCAAAAACAATTTCCACTCTCTTATCAATTTTGTCTGCTATCTTCCCAAAAATCGGCTGAGATAATGCAATAGCAAGAATCTGTACAGAAAAGATAATTCCTATTTCATAAGCAGAAATTCCCTTCGAGGAAAGATAAATCGGAAGATAAGTTTCAAGAGAACCAAACGCAAAATAAACAGCCATCTGAATAAATGCTGTGGAAAAAATCTTCTTATTAGAGAAAAAATATTTCAAGTCAGAATAAAAATTTCCTCCGTTAATATTTTTCTTTTGCCCGTCATTTAATGACAGAATCAGAATGATTATAGGTATTGCAAAAAGAAATGCTGCAACATAAACATATTTGTAATTGAGCAGACCAGACAGATTTGCAAAATAAGAAATGATAAATCCACCAAGAAGAGGAGCAAGAGTTCTTCCAATTAAAGTAGAAGAAGAATAAATCCCAAGTTTCTCTCCTTTATTTTTAGAATAAATTTCTACAATCATTGCAGACATAACAGGCCCGAGAATTGCCGTCGCAAGTCCGTGAAAAAATCTTATTGGAATAAGCCAAATTGCCGAGTTGATAAATAAATAAAATAAAGGTGAAATTAGAAAAATAATTCCTGAAATAATTAACAATTTCTTTCTTCCTATTTTATCAGACAAATGTCCCATTGGAAAGCTGAACAAAATTCCTGCAAGAGGAGAAAAAGCAGCTATCAATCCGATTAAAATATCACTTGCACCCAAAGATTCAGTGTACAATGAAAGGACAGGATTCTTAGAAATCGTCGTCGAGAAAATAGCAAAAAAACCAATCAAAGAAAGAGAATAAATTAATTTCGCCCTTTCACCTTTTTTCATATCTTATATACAACACAATAATTTAAATATTTTAATGAAAAATAATTATATGCTTGAAATTGACATGGAAACAGAAACTCTGTATTTTGAAGAAAATAATTCCAAAAGAGATTATCAGATAAACCTAGAATTAAATCCGTCAAAAATAAAAAATATTCCTCCGGAAGAATCAAAAAATTTTCCGAATTTGTTAAAAGACCGCCCTTTTTATATAAGGTTATAATTATTCCTTTATGCTTTAGCAATTTCGCAATAGGAAGTATTAGGAACCTCGGTTCTTATTATTAATCAACTCGCATCTCTGGTTATATTCAATAATATCGTTGATTAAAATTGACGCATTCTTTCTAGCTTCATCAACTTTGTGAGAATCAGATTTTCCTTTTTTGAATTCTGCTCTTGCCTGAATTATGTCTTTCAAAATTCTCAAATGCTGAGGCGCAAATTTCGCCTTCTTAACAAATTGTTTTTCAAATTCTTCGACAATTATATCCTGAGACTTGTTGCCAATCATTGCTTTCAAAAGTGCAAAAACATCCTTGTAAATTTGCTCGATTGTTTTTTCCTGTTCTCTCTTTTCAATTTGCTCTCTTAATTCCTTAAGTCTCTTAAGATAATCTTCGACGTCTTTTACGAGTTTGTCAATCTGCTCTCCAGAAATTTCTTTTATCTTTTCATGTTCGTAATCTTTGTAAATCCCAACAACTTTATCTATAATTGTAATATATTTTTTCTCAAGCATTTTTTCCTTATCAACAAAAATTCTTTTCATATCACCAGCAACATGTTTTGGCGTCGGTGGAGGAAGTCCATATAACATCAACAAAGCTTGTGAAGGAGTTGTAACTCCCCAAAACATTTCATTAACTACGACGTCAAGCAAAGCAGATTTTACTCTCTTAACAGTCTTATCTCCCATAGACATAAACATATCAATTGCTTCTGGTGAAGGTTTCAATTTTCCCATTCTCAAAAGAGCTTTCCACGGCATGAAAGTCCCTCTGTCATAAATTGGAATTCCGTCTCTGATAAAAGTAAAAATAACAGGATGAGCATCTTTTACAGATTCCCAGAAATCAGTAAGCAAATAAACCTGTGGAGAAAGTTTATTCTTAACGCCCGCAATTGCGCCCGCTTCTCCAACATACTGATAAATTATACTTCTCAATCTTTCTTTCAATTCCAATCTCGGCATTCTTTTTACATCCGTATCATTAATAATTATGAAAACATCGACGTCAGAAGTAGGAACTGCTTCGCCCCTTACTAAACTTCCTGCGATAACATAACTTACTACATATTTCTCAAATTTCTGGAGAACAAGAGATTTGTGTATTTCGGCAACCCTCAAAGCTCCCAAAATTCCTGTATCATGAAGAGGAAAAGACATTGCAATTGCAGTTACAAGTTCAAATTTGCTGTCAATACATAATTCCCACAAGTCAGAAGGCGAATGAATATGAACCCAAATTTTCTGTTTAAGTTCTTCAATCTGTTTCACAATCTCTGTCTTTATCTTAACAACTTCTTTCATATTTTCTTCGGGAATTACAATAAGAAGATGAATATGTTTCTCAGTCTCTTTAGGAACTTCTTCCTCGTCAATAAAATGTTTGATTGATTGAGGCGGCAAAATACTGATTGCTTGTGTGAAAGAATATTTCTTGATGATAAAACTCTTCAGCTTATCAATTTCTTTCTTTGTTTTGTCCATATCTTTCTTTATGTCTTCGTGATTTTCCTGGACTAAATCTTTTTTAGAATACTTATTGTCAAGCTCCATCTCAGGAATTTCATTTTCATTATGTTCCTGCTCAGCTGTCATAACTGAAAAAAGATAAAAAGCATATATAAATATTACTACTTACTTCCACGATAAGTTTTTAAAAGTCTAATCTTCTGTCAATATATAAGGACCTGTAAGCTAGCGGTACAACTGACTCGTTTACACCGAGTATTCCGAGGTTCAACTCCTCGCAGGTCCATTCTAGAAAAGATTATATATTAAAAAGGGGTGTTAATAAGATGAATAAAAAAACAATACATCTAATTCAATTTATAGTTGGAATTATCTTAGCATTGACTAGCGGAGTCTTTATGTTTTTTGGAATTCTTCCATTACCTGCAAGAATTACAATTGGTATTGTGGGAATTGGTCTAATTGCAACATCAAAGTTCAGATTGTTAAAATAAAATGTTCATCGACGTTCATTCTCACCTAGATATTTGCGAAGAGGTTTCTACAAAAATTCAGAATGCTAAAAAAGAAAATGTAAAAATAGTTACATGTGGAATTAACCCCGAATCAAACAGAAAAACTCTTGAGATAAAAAAAGAGTTTCCTAAAGTTGAAATTTGTCTTGGAATTTATCCAACCGACACTCTCAAAATTTCTGACAAAGAAATTGATTCTGAAATAAAGTTCATAAAATCAAATAAAGATAAAATAGTCGGCATCGGAGAAGTTGGCTTAGATCTAAAAGAAAATGAAGAGAAAACACTGCAGAAACAAAAGGATAATCTTTCTAAATTTGTCAAGTTAGCAAAAAAATTAAACAAACCAATAACAATTCATTCACGAAAAGCCGAAGAAGAATGTGTAAATTTGCTTGAATCTTTTGGTTATAATAAAATAATTATGCATTGCTTTTCAGGAAAGATAAAACTTGTAGAAAAAATTCTAGAAAATAATTGGATGCTATCAATTCCGACGAGCGTCAAACACTCGGAACAATTTCAGAAAGTTATAGAACTCGCCCCTATTGAAAATCTTCTCTGCGAAACAGATTCTCCTTTTCTTCATCCAGACAAAAAATTTCCAAACGAGCCAAAGAATGTAATTGAATCTTACAAGAAAATCGCTGAAATAAAGAAAATTTCACTAAAAGAAGTTGAAAAAAAACTGGAAGAAAATTATAGGAAATTATTTAAGGACAATTAAAATAACAAAATTATGCGCGGGTAGTTAAGTGGTAGAATACGAGATTGCCAATCTTGTGACC
>DAHXOU010000026.1 GCA_027364705.1 Nanobdellota archaeon | reverse complement strand
AGACCCCCGCCTCAGCATAGGAAAAAAAGATGGCATTTCAATTGAAATTCGCGAGAATAAAAAAAGATACTTGTTGCCTGAGGAGGATGTTGTTTTCCTTCCTTTGAAATCAGTGAGCGCAGAGGATTTGTGCAGGTATTTTAGCTCGGAAATAGCAAAAGGATTGAGAGCAAAAAGCATCGATAATGTTAGAAAAATACACGTGAGGGTGGACGAAGGTATAGGTCAGGGCGTGGGTTGCGAATTTGGGTTATAAAATCAATCGTTAGAAATTTCTATATAAATGGGTTTTACTTAGTACCATTTTGATAGAGACTGTTGTTCGTTCAGTGGCTCTGCTACTTCTTTAACCACAAAACCTTTTGATTCCATTTTATCATCAGGAGAGACAAAAACAATTGTTGCAAGAGCCCCTTCATAATATCCATCAAATTCCGAATTTTTTTTATAGGTAAACTCAACTTCTACAAATTCATCTTTCGTTAAGGCATCTAACTTTTTATAAACTTTATTTTTAATTTGTCCGAACGCGCTTTTAAGTTTCCAAGGTTTATCATAATATTCTTTATCATATAAAATTATGAAAAACCGATTATTGTTATTAAACAACCGTGGGCCTTGGTCTTCGTATAGCCATTGTATAAGTTCCTCTGGATGTTTTATTGCATAGTCTATAACAATGCTTCTACTTTCTAATACTTTTTCTAATATTTTCAAATCACTTTTTCCTCTTCCTAAGATTTCTTCCTCTATTAACTCTTTCCAGCTTCTCCCTTTAATACTTATTCCATTTTTTTAATAAAAGATTTAACAATTTCTTCTTCTGAAGGTATTCCTTCTTCTTTATAGATATGATCAAAGAAACTTTGATTAATATAGCTTGTTTTAAGGTCTAACGGTATTGAAACTCCAGCTTCTTTGTCCATAAAAAAGAAATCCAAATCCTTTATTCCTCCCACCCTCAATGAAGGCAAAACCTTCTTATGGGTAAAAACAATATTTTCGATAATATCATTTGTGGTTTGGTTGTAATATGACCAAATGATGTAATCCTTAATTCTGGGTAATATATCTTTATCAATTTTTTCGATAAAATCATCTTTTTTTATATCTTTGTCACGTACAAAGCTTTGAATTATTTTATTTACATCATCATCTCTTACATTCCAGCTTAATTTTCTTATTTCTGCTATGACTTTTATAGTGTTTTTTATTTGTTCCTGCCGACCACGATGCACATCTGGATAATGTTTCAGAATAAAATCATCTACCTGCTTCTCTTTAATCTCAGATACGAATACTCCTTTACACAGCCCTTCTAAAGATTCATCATCCACTTCAATTTTATTCTTTTCAAGAATTAATTTTAAGTATGGTTTATCGATGGAACGGATTTTTTGAAAAATAACACCATTTTCTTTTTTATTTAATTCTGCATGATTATGACCCGCATCAAAAATCTCCCATAGCTCTTCAAATTCTTCAGCAGTACGCATGGCTGTATAACATGAACGTTATTGGAAAAACTTGCTTACCGATTTATTTAATTTTGTTTATCATTTAATATAAATTTGATAATCAATTGGTAATAATAAATTAATACTGCAATATACCTTCAAAGTATAATGAACTGGGAAAAATATGGATATGTTCTGGCAAGCAAAAATCGTATAATTGTAAGTATTTCGCTATTGGATGGTCAGAGAACTCCTACTCAAATTCAAAAGAAAACTAAATTAGCGATGTCGCATATCAGTCGAGCACTGAACGAATTATTAGAAAAAGAAATCGTAGACTGTTTGAATCCAAAAGCCATTAAAGGACGTTTATATGCTCTTTCAGAAGAAGGAAGAGAGATTGTTAAGGAAGTTCAAAAAAGCGAAAAATCGGTAGCGTAGCAATAATCCTGATTTATTCCATAAAAGTTAAATTGATAATTTATCATAAATTCTACTCAGCCCTCCCTTTTCTTCCATTTATTTTCTTCTTCTTTGAGCTCAGTTTTCATTATATTTAAAATTTCTGACAATCTAAAAATTTTATTCTGTTGAAGAAAATAAGAAATCAACAAATTTAAAATTTGATATGTTTCTAAACAATGATCCTTATCTGTTCTCAGATAATCTTCGATTAAATTTACGATATAATCTTTGTTGTTTTTTACAGATACCAATTCAATGGTTTTAGTTCTTTTTTGTGAAGTTTTTCTGAAAGTAAGAATAAAATCAGTTTTTAATCCTCCTTTACGAGTATCTTGTACAACTGAGCGTGCAGAGTATCCTAAAGTTTCAACTTTTTCTAATTCAAAATTAAGATTATTCATCATTGTAACCAGATTTATCCACGTCTCATCATCCAAGCTATTAAACATAAGAGAGAAGTAGTGATTAGGCTTCAATATTCTCTCAATTTCAACAAACACTTCAGTTAAAAGTTGATGATAATTATTTATATTTTTATCTCTATCTTTTGATTCACTTATTACAATTTCATCTTCATAATTAACAGGTTTTTTCAACCAGCTATTCCACATTATACTCAATTCTAAGTATGGTTCACGATTCCCGTGCGGCGGGTCCGTAATTACATAGTCAACAGAATTATCTGGTATCTTTTTTAATGATTTTTGCGCTGGTTCATTTAAAAGAAGCAAATTTTTTGAACCAAGTAATTCCTCAAAACTTTTTGCTTCACCAATCGGATAATTTATGCTTTTAAGTTCTTTTTTTGCTTTTAAGATTTTCCGATATTTATTTTCAAAACAATTCCAAACATTTATTTCAAAATTTTCCTTTGGCACCCAATATCCGATTACCCAACTACCTACTTCTTTCCTTTCTATTTGTCTGGATTTTCCATTAAACTTTCCTCTTCTTTTGATTACAAAGACCATTCTACTTGCTTGACCAACTGAGGCAGTAAAACAAAATTTTAAGAATTCTCTAACATCGTTTTCAGCAATGTTTTCTATCCTATCCATCAAAAGTGATAATGCCATTAAATTACGTGGAGTAAATAGATCGTATATATGATTCACACGTTTTGCATTAATTCGCGAATTTTCAAAGAATTTTTCTTTTGGATAATAGTATGGTATTTTCTCGTAAGAAAAAGATATTGCCTTCTTCGCATCTTCTTCTGTAGGTTTTTCCACTATTGTTACACTGCCACTTTTATACCAAACTTCTTTTATTTTACCATCTTCCCAAAGAAAATGCGTCCCAATAAAAGTTTCATCCCCTCTTTTTATTAAATAGAAAGAATTGATTTCATCTTTAACATCATTTTCTAATTTTACATACTCCTTTTGTACAGACTCCGTTGATATTCGACTAACCATTTGTTTTGTAATAAAAATCGCAGAAGGGTTTATATCTATTCCAATTGCTTTTCTTCCAGTAAAAATCGATTCTGTTACAGAAATTCCAGAGCCACAGAAAGGGTCAATTACTATATTGTTTTTATTTGTATAATTTAGAATAAAATTTCTTATAATATTGTATGGTTTCTTAGACCAATACTTATGCATTCCATAAATTCCAGTATAAGATTCAGCTGTATGGTTAATATTTTTTGTCTCATCTTTAAATAATGTTAATTGTTTAATCATTTCATTCTCCACCTATCAACCAATCTTAAGAACTAGTATGTGTCTTTTTATAATATTCAACCTCTATCAGTTTATTTTCATTATATCCTTTGCACTTATAAAGATAATCAAAGTGTTGAAAACTACACTTTTGATTACATATTATTTTATATCATCGTCTTCGTAATATAACTCATTTGATGAACCCAATTGAACCACATCACCAAAAAGGAATGAATAATGGCCAGCAGAATAGAAGTTGGTTTTAAAAAAGGGATGAGAGATGCTCTGGGAGAAGGCATCAGGAAAAGAATAGTTGAAGATTTGCACATCAACGTCGAATCTGTCAGCACCATAGATGTTTATACCTTTGAC